>JACPVQ010000216.1 GCA_016191645.1 Candidatus Solibacter usitatus | reverse complement strand
GCCGGTTCTTTTTGATCTGGCGTGTGGCTTCAAAACTGCTGAGGCCAGGCATGCCGATGTCCATTAAGACCATGTCGGGGCGCAGGTCTGCTGCTTTATCCACGGCATCGCCACCGTTGGCGGCCTCGCCGACCACTTCCAGGTCAGCCTCGGCGGATATCAAGGTGCGGATTCCCTGACGGAACAGCGTGTGATCGTCCGCGACTAAAATTCGAGTTTTTGCCATATGCTTTCGTCCGACTGATGGATTTCAATCCTTAGTTCTAGGCCCGCAAACCAGAGGCTGCCTCCCCAAGTGGCAGCTCGATCCTGATTCGCGTCCCCTTCCAGGCAGAGGTTTTTTTGTCCCCCACCGCTCTAGCCCGGTCGTGCCGAGGCTTTGTCGTATTCTTTGTCTGGCAATCCGTAGAGCTGGAGATGGAGCAAGTGCCTCCCATCAACGCTACTCTCTCTCGAATTCCCGAGAGTCCAAAGGAACCCCGTTTTTCCAACGCTTCATCCACGCGGAAGCCGAGGCCATTGTCCTCCACTTGCAACCTGAGCATTCCATCGGCAGATACCGCGGAAATCATTACATGGGTTGCCTTAGAGTGCTTGGCAATGTTGTTGAGGCACTCCTGTACTAGACGGTATACGATGATTTCCGACTTCTTTGGCAGGTTCTGCATCCTGGTCAGTTGAAGCTTGATCCGTACCGGGTAGCTGCGCCTGTGGCGGCTCACCAGTTGCCGCAGCGCGGCGCCTAACCCCAATTGTTCCAATACGGCTGGGCTCAGCGCGGCGATCAGCCTGCGGATTTCAATAATGGTGCCTTCGGTAACCTCGCGCGCCTCCGACAGCCGGACTCGCAGCGGTTCCACGGCGGGCGGCATCGCCTTTTCGATCATTTCCAACTGCAACCGCACGGTCAACAACGATTGGCCTGCTTCGTCGTGCAACTCCCGGCTGATGCGCCGCCGTTCCGCCTCTTCCACATGCAACATGCGTGCGGCAAGTGTGCGGATTTCATCTTCCCGCTGCGCCAGGCTGTCCACCAGGCGAGCCTTTTCCGCCGCCATCCAACAGCGTTCCGCCGCAGCCATGAGCAGTTCCTGCTCGCGCGGCAGCCATTCATACGGACGGCGGAAGCCAAACTGCATGACGCCGCCCAGTTGCCCGCCGTTGTTCAACGGGATAGACCAGCAGGTGTGAAACCGCGAGGACCACTTGGCATCCAAGAGAACATCGCCAGGGCCGGCCTTATCCTTCCAGGTCCAACATTGCGCCTTCCCCAATCGATGTGCCAGCGCGCCGTTCACGATGCGCTCTGCGCCGTCAATGGACTCAGCTTTATCTAAGGAGCCTCGACGCTGCCAGACCCGGGTACCCGGCTCGGCCAGAAACAGGTGCGCCCCATCGGCACGGCAGAACAGCGCCAGCGTTTCCAGGAACCGGTGCGACAAGTCGTGCAGGTTGCGCGACTCCAACTCCCCCCGGAACAATTCGTAGAAGGCCTGTGTTTCCGCCTCCCGCACCTGGTAGTAGGCGTTGTTGAGCGTCAAGATGACGCAAAAGTGTAGCTGCTCCCGAACCCATCGAAAACTCTCCTTCGCTTCCGGGCTGAGCTTGGTCAGCAGTGGCGTGAGAAGCCTGTCATATTCGCCCAAAGCGCCGATAATCTCCCCCGGCTGCAGGTTTAACTTGGCCAGTCTGCGGCCGTAGTATTCCACCTGCTCAAAAAATCCGCTGCGTTTGGAATCTTCCGTGAGCGCCTTCGCCACGGCCCCCGGTGTCAGAAAGGATAATGCGGCTCTTTCCCGCGGCCCGTAATGCAATTTCGCCAGACGCCGTTCGAAGGCGTGGTCCACCGTGCCGCCATGAGGGGCCAAGCGCTTGGCAAAATGCCGCAGATGCCGCCGCAACTGCTCATTGAGCACGCCGGCGGCATCCGCGGGAACAGGAGAACACCCAGAAACAGACACCAACCAACTTATCGGGCGCGTAGGGTGTTTCCTTTAGTTTCTTTCGCCTCGTACACTGGAAGTCGATGCCCTCCGTTAGCGTACCGGCGTTTGCCAAGATCAACCTTGCGTTAAAGGTTCTTCAGAAGCGCGCCGACAACTACCACGAAATCCGCACGATCTTTCAAACCATCTCGGTGCACGATACGCTGCAGATCGATTACCGTCCGGCCCGTCGAACAAAGGTGGTTTTGGCAAGCACGGTCGACATCCCGGACAACATCGTGGTGAAGGCGGCGAACCATGTTCTTCAGGAAATGAAGGCGCACGCCGAGGTGTCCATCAACCTGACGAAGCGTATCCCGATGGGGGGCGGGCTCGGCGGAGGTTCCTCGGATGCGGCAGCCGTGCTCAGGACGCTGCCCGTTTTGGCAGGCCAACGAATCGGCATGGAACGAATGGTGGAATTGGCTGCGGCGTTGGGTAGCGACGTGCCGTTTTTCCTGCTGGGGGGGACGGCTTTGGGGATTGGCCGCGGGGAAGAGCTCTATCCTTACCCAGAGCCTCGGCGAACATTCGGTCTACTGGTGACTCCGGAGATTCATGTATCCACTCCCGAGGCTTATCGCGCCCTCGGCAGGGGAATTACACCGCCGCCCGTGGGCTCTCCTTGTGTCCTTTACGAAAACGATTTCGAGGCTGCCGTCTTTCGCATGCATCCTCTGTTGGCCAAATTGAAAAAGAGGCTCTTTGGAGCGGGGGCGCGGGTCGCGCTGATGACCGGAAGCGGCGCAGCCCTGTTCGGGTTGTTTCCTTCCAAGTCTGCGGCCAGAATGGCTCAATCGCAATTCTCAGATACGCGCACCACTGTTTTCGATACCCTCAGCCGGTCCCAATATCTTTCCCTGACGAGCCCCACCTAACTAACTAAACCTAACTAAACTAACTAACTTAACCTAACCTGTGCTTGCTGTGTGGGGCAGATCTCCAGATCTGCGAGCCGGTC
>JACPVQ010000264.1 GCA_016191645.1 Candidatus Solibacter usitatus | reverse complement strand
GCCCGAGTGCCGCAACACCGACCAGGATCCTGCCTGGATGGGCCCCTACATGGGTTTCGGGCGCGTCGAGCTGATGGTCGAAGGGCACAACCACTGGCCGCCGATGAAGCCGCCGCGCGGCCAGCACTACGAGCGCTGGTTTCACAAAGACGGCCGCGGCGAGGAACTGCAGCGCCTTTACGAAACGAAGCTGCCGCCCCTGTCCACCGCGATGCAGACCTTCCACTCCGGCCTGCCGGTCGCGTTCCACAACTCGACCTGGATCGGCGACCGCAGCATCGATTTCCTCAGCGCGAACAAGGCCGGACCATTCTGCCTCTGGGCCATGGCGATCAAGAACCGGGCAAGGGTACGTGGCGTGCCGTTGTCAAAAAGAACCTTCATTGCCGGTCGGCCGCGACAGGAGATTCTGCGCTCTGTGCAGCGAATTGCAACACGGCCTCCACCTGCTCGCGCGTAACACCGAACTCCTGAATGAGTTCCTCAACGCTCATATCTTGAAGATTCTCGAATACCGTCGAAACGGGGGTTCGCGTTCCACGAAATACCACCGCGCCACTGCGCTTACCGGGAACTCGCTCCACGGCGGGGCATTGCGACCAATCCAGGCTTGCCATAACAAGGCCTCCATATTTAGAGTAACCTGCAAAAGCCGGTCTGTCGCCGGCAGAACTTCTCGGTTCGGCATTCACGGCTTCAGACTGGCAACCCGTTTGTGTTCCTGCTCAACGCCCTTCCGACTTTGCACGCGCACGGTGTACACTCCTGCGCGGAAGACACGCGGCGTGAATGTGCGGCCTTGGATGCGCACCGTGTAGACCACATCGCCGTTGGATTCGTCCACTACCTGCACCACCGCGTTCGCCTGCTTTGTAGTGACAGTGGGCAGCGAATATTTTGCGGTATTGATGCCGTTGTCGAATTGGTGAATGGTGATGGGCCAACCTTTGTAAGGCTTCGCGTCCGGCTTTGATGCATCCACCCATCGCGGCCAATTGGTCATCGTAATCTTGCGAGTGGTCTTGTCGACGTGCACAATTCCATAACCTGGCGCGCGGTTGTGCAGCGCGGCGGGTTCCGCACCGTAGAGGCCGGGGTTGGCGATCGCGTGTACCGTAATCCTGTTCCCGAAACCTTCCGTGAACTCACCGCAATAGCGAGGCTGGCCGGCGGCTCGATTCTTACCTTCGACGGGCGGATACCAATGACGCGGAAAAATGTTGGCCACCGCCGGAGTGCAAAGCGCGTAGGGCCCGTCGTTCCAATCGTCAATGCCGTATTGCGTCGTGCTGCCAAGATGCTGATCGCCGCCGATGTGAAACGCCGAGGCCTTGCGCATGGTGCGCAGCGCCAACGTTCGCGGACCTTGCGGCCATCCGTTGGAATCGTGATCTGCCGTGCAGAGTTCACCCGGCGGATGCGCATCCGGTCTCAAAATTGGAAGGCGCGGCGTCACGTCGTCATTGTTGGCCGGCGGCGGCAGCGTGGCCAGGTTCGTAAGAATGGTTTGCGACACAACGGCCTTGACGAAGGCTCCGTCCCAATCCTGGGCCCACTTTTCGAGAAATGCAAGTTGGCGCGGCCCCAGCAACTCCGCGCCCGGCACGCTGCCGTGTTGCGGCGCGTCATATTTTGGATTCTGCGCCCAGCCGTTCTGAATGTCGGCCCAAGGAATCGCCTTTCGTGGCGACGATTTCCATTTGCGGTCTTCCACGATGGCGAAGCTCACGCCGCCATACAAAAGCGATGTGTAGTAAACACTGATGCCTTGCTCCACCGGCGTCGCATCGAACGGGTCGGGAAGATGGCTGGTCTGCGTGCGCTGCACCATATTCACCCACTCGCCGGGCATCTTGTAGCCGCCGGAGTCCTGCCACGACTTTGTTCGATTCACGGCGGACTCGGGGTCGGCGGGATCCACAACGGCCTTCTTCCCACCCGCTCCCCATACATTGCCGTGATAAACGTCGTGATCGTCGGGCAGGCAAACGATGGGCGTGTCGCGCGTCAATTCGCGAAAGCTCCATCCGAACAGGTACCACTTGCGCAGATAATCGATCGCCGCCATGTCGAGCGGCTCCATTTGAATGCCGTATCCGCCCACTCGCTCATAGATTTGATCGCCTGTGAACAGCAAAATGTCGGGACGGAAATGGCGGAGGTTGGCGACAACGTCGTTGTGCGGGAATCCGAGATCGTTGGTGCATGTGAGCGCACCGATCGTGATCCGATCCTTCGCCTTGGGGTCTTTGCGAACCGTTCCCTCGTATTTCTGATCGCCGAAAACCAGACGGTAGGCGGTGTCGCGCCGGTCGTCCCATTTGGCGATGCGAAAAGCTGCGGTGCGCGACATCGGATCGGCCGGTGCAGTGGCGATGGTGCGCCACGCAGCGCCGGTTTTTGTTTGCAGCTGAACCTTGTGATCGCCTGGTTCCAGCGGAGCGAGCTGCGCCGTCATCTTCATGACGCCCCTGCTGAGCGTGTGCATTGCGAAGCAGATGGGTCCAAATGCGCGGTCCGCATGAACGTCGATTTTCTCGCCGCTCACCTGCCAATCGGAAAACCAGAATCGCATGTTGCCGCCGCGTTGCTCGTTGCGCCGGTTCTGGCCGCCCGGACCCGGAGGAGTGAGTCGTTTGGACGGTGGATCGGGAGGCGCGGCGCTACATACTATTGCGACGCCGCCTTCGACGAATTGTGCGTCGACGCCGTCCGCACTCACTTCGGCCAGTTTCTTTCCCGCGTCGTCCTGCGCTTCCAGCGTCAGTTGAAATGCCCCGTTGACTCGCAGCGCCAGCCGCATCGGTTGATTCAACGCCACCCGCGCCGCGCCCGGTTTCACTTCGCCGATAAACAAGCGTCCGTCGGCTAGAATGCCGGAGGGGAAACCTTCGCCATGAACGGCGCTATCACGATAGTCCTGAAAATGTCCGCGTATGCCGGTGCGAAAACCAACCCAGCCTCTATCCGGGCTGGCGCTGTCCGTCCGGCCCAGACGAATGCTCATCGTGAATGCGCCGGGACGATTACTCACATCGCGCGTCAGCAGAAACACATTGCGCTCGCCGCCAGACCCGATACATTCGATGCGGCTATTGCGCAAGCACCAGTCCTGCATCGGGTTCGCCCAATAGTCCGGCCCCAACCAGGGGCGCGTGCTATCGGCGGCGTGAGCCGCAGCCGCTGCTGCTGTGGCGACAAACGTACGGCGGGAGACTCGGGTCATATCGCTTCAAGAATACATCTATCGCGACGCCGCGAGTCTTGGCAGCGATTCCTCGTACGGCGCGTATGCGACCCCTTTTTCCGTAATGATCCCGGTGACGTAACGGTTTGGAGTTACGTCGAAAGCGGGATTGGCAACGCCGATTCCCTCCGGCGCAACGGCCACGCCGAAAACGTGCGTGACCTCGGCGGCCGCGCGCTCTTCAATCGGAATCAGGTCGCCGCTGGAAAGCGTCAAATCCAGCGTCGAGATAGGAGCCGCCACGTAAAACGGAACGCCATTCTCCTTCGCCAGTACGGCGACTGAATACGTGCCGATCTTGTTGGCCACATCGCCGTTGCGCGCAATGCGGTCCGCACCCACCACGACGCAGCCAATGGTTCCGGCGCGCAGGAAGTGCCCCGCCATGTTGTCCGTGATGAGCGTCGTGTCGATGCCATCCTGCTGCAACTCCCAAGCCGTGAGCCGTGCGCCTTGTAGAAATGGCCGCGTTTCATCGGCGAACACGGCGATCTTCTTGCCCGCTTCCACGGCGGCGCGAATCACTCCGAGCGCCGTTCCGTAGCCCGCCGTGGCCAGAGCGCCGGCGTTGCAGTGCGTGAGGACGCGCTTCCCGTCCGGTACCAGCGGCGCACCGTGCGCACCAATCGCGCGATTGATCGCAATATCTTCCTCGCGCACCAGGCACGCTTCCTCGACGAGCCGTTGCCGGATTTCGGCGAGCGGCTTTCCCTCCATGCTCAGCGCGAGTTGCTTCATGCGATCGATGGCCCAGAACAGGTTCACAGCCGTGGGCCGCGTCTTTGCCAGCGTGTCGCAGATCACTTCCAGTTCCGCGCGAAAGTCCGTGCCATTGGATTTCTGCACGCCGATCGCCACCCCCATCGCCGCCGCCACGCCAATCGCCGGTGCGCCGCGAATCACCATGGAGCGGATCGCCTCCGCCACTTCTCTGAAATCGCGGCACGTGACATACTCCACCACTCGCGGAAGCCGCGTCTGATCGATCATGACGACGCCGTCGTCAGTCCACTGAATTGTTTCTACCATGGGATTCCATTCGGGTTGAATTGCCGTTGCGCGAAGAATGCGCAGAAGAGGGTAAGGTTGTAGGCTGCGTGCATCATCGCGGCAGCCAGCGTTGATCCGGTAGCGTGCCGCACAATGCCGAACGCCGATCCCGCAACCGTCAGTCCAACCAGGATCTGCCACGACCAGGAATACTGTTGGCCATGCAGCAAAGTAAACGGGACAGTGGTGAGGAGGATTCCAGCGGATGCCCCGGCGGACCGCACCAACAGCGGCATCAGGAAACCTCGAAAGGCCAGTTCCTCGCATGCCGGTGCGATGGTGACTCCAAAGATGGCCGTCGCCACGAAAGAGTCCTTGAAGGGTGGATCGATCTCCGGAGCCCGCAGGAAATATGCCAGCATGCCGACGAAGACAGCGAGCGCCGGGCCGAGCGCCGCACACTTCCAGAGCGTTGCCGCGGGAGCAGTCCACTTCATCGATGCCCAAAACGGTGCGCCGTACTTTGTTCTTAGCAGCAGCGCCAGCGCGCCGAACAGCAGCGGATAGGCGATGAACTCGGCCACCAGCACCTGTCCGGTTTGACCGATCTTCGTAAATGCCTTGACCAGGCCTGCCGCCAATCCCCCAACCAGGAAACAGGGAATGCTCAGACCAACGAACAACGCAAGGTCTTCGTAGGTCCAGAAAGGGTTGCGCGGCTGCGGCTCCTGCTGCTCGCCGGGAATCATGAATCGCGCTCAATCAGGGCCGCTGCGAGAAGAGGAATCATCAATTCATGATGCCCGGTTATGGCGTAGCCCTTCCCATCGCTCTGCGCGTGCGGACGCTCGACGACATTCACCTTTGGCCTGTAGTGTTGCAGGAAATCGAAATTCACCGTGGTGAACCGCGTCAACGCGTTTCCCAAATTGCGCGTAACGGAGACGGCCTTCAAAAACACTTCCGGAAGCAGCACGGCGGATCCCACATTCAGGTAAACGCCGCCATCGTGCAACTCTTTCACCACCGAGCAATACAAACGGAAGTCGTGATGGGTCGCCGCGCCGATGGCCGCGCCGTCACTCGCCGGGTGCGTATGCGGAGTGTCCGTTCCCACCGCAACATGAACCGTCACCGGAACTGCCGCGCGCCACGCCTGCAGCACGATGCTGTACGGCGCGCATTCGGGTTTTGCAAGTTGATCCAGACGCGCGCCTAGCGCTTCGCCCATACCGATGCCAGCCTTGGCCGCCTCCACAATCGCCAGATTCATTTCGCGGCCGGTCTCTTCGGCGGATCCAAAACGCCCGTCGGGAAGTACCGCCTCCACATCCTCGCTGGTCTGCCCGGCGATGGCGATTTCGAAATCGTGAATCGACGCCGCGCCGTTCATGGCGAATGCCGTCACAAATCCGCGCCGCATCAGGTCGAGCAGAATGGGCGCGAGGCCGCACTTCACCACATGCCCGCCGATTCCCCAGATGAGCGCGCGCTTGCGCCGGCGCGCCGCAAACGCCGCATCGACAACGCTCCGAAAATGGGGCGCGGCAAGTATGTCCGGCAGCGATTGCAACAGCGCACCCACCCCGCCGCCCTTCACATACGGTTTTGCCATGTGCTGCAGCGTCACTTTGCCGCCGCGGTCCGCGATGGGAATGGTGCTCATGCCGGAGAAATCCATCGGCTGCTGGCGGTATTTGCTAGGCAAGTTTCCGTTTCCCTTCCAATTGCGCCGCGCGCGCCAGCGCCGCTCCCGTGTGGCTTTTCTTCACGCGCATCACTTGCTCCGGCGAACCGCAGGCCACCAGGTAGCCGCCGCGCTCGCCGCCCTCCGGGCCCAGATCGACAATCCAATCGGCGGCGCGGATCACATCGAGCTGATGTTCAATGACGACTACAGTATTGCCCCAAATCGGCCAGCCGCTGCAGGACGTCCAGCAGTTTGCGCACGTCGTCGAAGTGCAGGCCCGTCGTGGGTTCATCCAGAATGTACAGCGTTCGGCCGGTCTGCCGTTTGC
>JACPVQ010000022.1 GCA_016191645.1 Candidatus Solibacter usitatus | reverse complement strand
CGTGGCGGCTATCATCCCAAGTTCCTGGCCAGCGGACATTTCGCCTACGTCTTCGAGGGAGCGTTGTTCGCCGCGCCGCTGAATATGGACAGGCTGGAAGCGGCGGGGGCGCCGGTGCAACTCCTTTCTTCCGTGCGCTACGCCAACGCGGGAAGTTCTTTCCTGGACATTGCGCGCAATGGGACCCTCGTTTACGGAAAAGGTCCTAGCAGCATCAACGTGTCTGGCGGGTTTGAAGTTCGCTGGCTCTCGGAAGGACAGGCGAAGACGGAGCCTCTGGCGGCTCCGCCCGAATTGAGTTTTTTCCGTTTGTCGCCGGATGGGCTCCGGCTGGCCTACGACAAACGGAGGATAGGCACTGATGGCATTTGGATCTACGATGTGCGCCGCGAAACCAACACCAAGATCACCTTCGAAACCGGCGGCCATGATCCGGTGTTTTCCCCGGATGGCAAACACATCTACTTTTCGGCCAAGGACGGATTGTATTGGGCGCGCGCCGATGGGGCCGCGCAGCCGCAACGCATTCTGGAAGGCGCGGGACTTGTGCCGACTTCGCTCTCGCCGGATAGCCGCCGGCTTCTCTACTTTTCCGGCTCCGTCGCGACCTCCTGTTTCCTGCTGCCTCTGGAGCCGGCCGCGGATCGCGCCGGTGCGCCCCGCGCCGCAAAGCCGCAACCGATTCTTGAGCCGGACGCGTCCTTCGCAGCCTTCTCTCCGGACGGGAAATGGATTGCCTATCAAGTGGGCAGAGTCAACAGCGTTGTGTTTGTCCGTTCCTATCCGGACCGCGGCGCGAAGTGGCAAATCAACGGCAAGGAGCCCGGCTTCAAGCCAGTCTGGTCCCCCGCCGGACGGCAGCTGTTCTACTTCTCTGGTTTTGGACGCCCTTGGGTAGTGGACTATTCCACAAAGGGCGATTCGTTTGAGGCGGGCAAGCAACGCCTGTGGCTTGACGTTTCCGTGGGTGGTCCAGGCACGAGTTCTATTCAGCCTTCGCCCGACGGGAAGCGGCTTGCGGCCAATGTAAGGCGCGGCGTCACGGATGAGGCCGCTGCCGCTACCAAGAGCTACGTGCTGTTGAATTTCCTGGACGAAGTGCGCCGCAAGGCGCGGTCGAAATAACTCCACGCGGCACCGTATCAGCGAGTGTGCCGGCTTGATCCGTATCGACCCTGGCTGCAAGACTACAGGGCGGGAAATCGAATCAGAACCACTCCGGGCGACTCCATGTGCGCGACAAATACGAGCCACCCAAAGTCCTTGTCTTCTGTCAGCAGAATCCTGTTGTCCTGAAACGCAAGTTCCATTAACTCCTTGTAGACTGTTCTTCTGGAAACGTCGCAAATGGCCAGAACATCATGACCTTCCGCGCGCAGTGCCCGCACAACGGCAAAGTCACAACTTTCATCGGCGAGAAAGCGCATGGCTTCCAGCGGTCAATCACTAAGAGTCAGGACGGCTTCGTGGGCGATCGTGTCGGCGGCATATCGCAAGCAGTCGCGAATGTCAGCCTCGGACAGCCTGGGATAGGCGTCCAACAACTCTTCGAAAGTCGCACCCTCGGCCAACTTCCGAAGTAGTAGCTCGACGGGGATGCGAGTGCCCTTAACGACAGGTTTGCCCTGCATGACATCAGGGTGGATCTCGATTCGACCGGTCACTGCTTCATTCTATCATTGCGACCTTGTTATGAACTAAAGTAATAAACTAAATGAAACTGCGATGACGCTCACCCCTGGAACCACTCTCGGACCCTACGAGATTCTCTCCCTGCTCGGCCAGGGAGGCATGGGCTCCGTCTACAAAGCTCGCGATCCGCGGCTGGGCCGGTTCGTTGCCATCAAAGTCGCGCGCGAGCAATTCAATGAACGCTTCGACCGCGAAGCCCGCGCCGTCGCCGCATTGAATCACAACAATATCTGCACGCTGTACGATATCGGCCCCAACTATCTGGTGATGGAGTACATCGAAGGGCCGACGCTCACCGCGCGTATTAATCAAGGCGCGATGACCATCGACGACGCAATGCCGATATTGAAGCAGCTTGTCGATGGCATTGAAGCCGCGCATGAAAAGAACATCTACCATCGCGATCTGAAACCGGACAACATCAAGATCACTCCCGAGGGCGTCGTCAAGATTCTCGATTTCGGATTGGCGAAAGCCGCCGACCCGCTACACATTTCCGACGATCCCGCCAACGCTCCCACCATCCGCATCATGACGGTGGCGGGCGTCATCATGGGCACTCCGTCCTACATGTCGCCGGAGCAGGCCTCCGGCAAGCCCGTCGATAAACGCTCCGACATCTGGGCCTTCGGCGTCATCCTGTGGGAGATGCTGACGCAGAAGCAATTGTTCGGCGGTGAGACCATCGCGCACACGTTGGCCGAAGTACTCACGAAAGAATTCACTCTGGACGGCATGCCGGAGAAGGTCCGTCCTTTGCTCGGCCGCTGCCTCATCCGCGACGCGCGCGAACGCATGCGCGATATCGGAGAAGCGCGCATCGCGTTGAGCAAGATCGAAAAGGGCGTGGAAGATACGCTGCCCTCCTCGCCGCTGCCGAAACCGCAGCGACGCTGGCTGGCTCCCGCCCTCCTGGGGACGGGCCTGCTGGCAGCTGTGCTTGGCGGCGCATTGTGGCTCAACACGCGGCCTGTCGAAAAGTCGCTCCTGTGGCTGCAAACGGATCTTGGCGAGGCCGCACGCAATCCTTTAGGCGGAATTGCCATTTCGCAGGACGGCGCGAAAGTGGTGTACACAGGGCAAGACGCCGATCGAAAAACGAAACTCTTCCTGCGCCACCTGGACCGCGAATCGGCCATCGCCATCAGCGGTACGGAAGACGCTGCGTATCCGTTTCTCTCTCCCGACGGCCAATGGGTCGCCTTCTTTGCTGACGGAAAGTTGAAGAAGGTGAACGTCGAGGGCGGCGTTGCGCTCTCCCTGTGCGATGCCGCCGGTCCGCCTCGCGGCGGAAGTTGGGGCGAGGATGGTTATATCGTTGCTTCGCTGAACACGGGCGGAGGATTGGAAATGGTTTCGGCGCATGGAGGCGCCCCCGTGCCGTTGACGGTCCTTGACAAGGACGAACGCTCGCATCGCTTCCCACAGCATCTTCCCGCAGGCAAGGGTATCCTTTTCATGTCCGTCGGCGGGGATGCCGGAACGGACTACAACAAGTCGATTATCGAAGTGCTATCGCTGAAAGACAAGAAGCGGACCGTGTTGCATCGGGGGGGCCTGTTCCCCAGATACCTGGCCAGCGGACATGTCGCCTATGTGTTTGAAGGCGCTCTCTTCGGCATCCCATTCAATCCGGATCGCCTGGAAGCCGCTGGTTCACCCATTCAACTGTTGGCCGGCGTGCGGCCAGGCGGCCCCGGCAATGCACTCATTGATTTCTCCAGGAACGGCACCGCGGTATTTGTCAAGGGACGCGGCCGTGGAGACACCGGGTTCGCCATACACTGGCTGGATAGCAGTGGAAAAACCGAGCCGCTCATCGCACAGTCCGGCTCCTCCAACCCCAGTCTGTCGCCGGATGGTACGAAAGTTGCCTTTGCCAGAGACAACACGATCTGGATCTACGATTGGCGTCGCGATGTTACGACAAAGCTCACTTTCGAAGGGAGTAACGTTGGGCCGCTATTCACTCCGGATGGCAAGTACATTGTGTACACGACAAGATTGTATGAGATGTTCCTGGTCCGCTCCGACGGTGGAGGCAAGCCGGTCCGATTGTTGAACGCCGGTGCGTCATATGTAACGTCTATCTCCCCGGATGGGAGGCGCTTGTTTTATTGGGATGCTTCACGCGGCGGCCTCTCCCTTGCCAGTTATGTACTTCCCTTGGAGCCCGGAGAGATTCCTCGCGTTGGAAAACCACAGGCTGTCTTGGAAGCCGGCGCGTATCAGCCTCGAATTTCCCCGGATGGGAAATGGCTGGCATACATGCTGAACGATACGAACGCAAGATCGACTCATGTCTTTGTGCGAGGCTATCCGGGCGGCGGCGGGAAGTGGCAGGTGTCGGGCGTTGAGCAGGGCTTCATGCCAACCTGGTCGGTGAATGGGCGGCAGCTTTATTACCGCGGCAGGGACGACCGCATCCGCGTAGTCGATTACACCACGAAGGGCGATTCGTTCGAATCGGGCAAGCCGCGCATTTGGTCGGAGGCTCGCATCGTGCCGTTCATGAACATGAGTCCATCGCCCGATGGAAAGCGCATGGCGGTTGTTATGCAGGCCATGGTCGAAGCGGCGGAGTCGAGGGCCCCGGCATTCGTGATGGTCAATTTCCTGGACGAAGTCCGCCGTAAGATGAAAAAGTAGAAAGAACTTTGGCCACAGATGGACACAGATAAACACAGATCGAACAAAAACAAAAGAAAAATTCTTATCTGTGTTCATCTGTGTCCATCTGTGGCTAAGAATGTTTTCTTAATATGACGCTCACCCCTGGAACCATTCTCGGACCCTACGAGATTCTCTCCCTGCTCGGCCAGGGAGGCATGGGCTCCGTCTACAAAGCTCGCGATCCGCGATTGGGCCGCTTCGTGGCCATCAAAGTGGCGCGCGAGCAATTCAATGAACGCTTCGACCGCGAAGCGCGCGCCGTCGCCGCATTGAATCACAACAATATCTGCACGCTGTACGACATCGGCCCCAACTACCTGGTGATGGAGTACATCGAAGGGCCGACGCTCACCGCGCGTATCAATCAAGGCGCGATGACCATCGATGACGCGATGCCGATATTGAAGCAGCTTGTCGATGGCATCGAAGCCGCGCATGAAAAGAACATCTATCATCGCGACCTGAAACCGGACAACATCAAGATCACTCCGGAAGGCGTCGTCAAGATTCTCGATTTCGGTTTGGCGAAGGCGGCGGACCCTATCACCGTCGTCGACGATCCCGCCAATGCGCCCACGCTCCGCCTGATGACGGTGGCCGGCGCAATCATGGGCACTCCCTCCTACATGTCGCCGGAGCAGGCTTCCGGCAAACCCGTCGATAAGCGCGCCGATATATGGGCCTTCGGCGTGATCGTGTGGGAGATGCTGACGCGGTCGCGACTATTCGGCGGCGAGACCATCGCGCACACCATGTCGGAGGTGCTGAGCAAAGAGTTCACCCTCGACGGCGCGCCGCACAAGATCCGCCCGCTGCTCGGCCGTTGTCTTATTCGCGACGCGCGCAAACGCATGCGCGATATCGGCGAGGCGCGCATTGCGCTGGAGAAAATCGAGTCGGGAGAATCGGAAACTCCTGTCATCGCCGCGCCCCGCCGTGCCTGGCTGCCATGGGCGCTGGCCGGCCTGTTCGCCGTGGCGGCCATCGCCCTCGCCGTTGTTTACGCGCAGCGGCCGCCGGAATCGCCGAAGCAGACGGTCCGCATGCTGGTGGATGCGGATATCGGTCCGCAATCGGGCCTCTCCATTTCGCAGGACGGCCGCGTGATTGCCTATATAACGCCTCCCGGCTCGGCAGGCGATGGGCGTGTTGCGCTGCGCGTTCTCGATCAGGCGCAGCCTTCCTTCCTGGAGATCAAGGATCGCAACAACCTCTTTCTTTCTCCGGACGGGCGTTCGTTAGGCTATACCAGTGGATCGAACGGCATTAACATTCTCTCCCTGGAAGATAAGACGACGCGGAGAATCGAGAACACGTTCAATGCCCAATTCGCGCACTGGGGCGATGAGAACACCATTCTCGCCCGATCGAAGGATAACGACGTTCATGAGTATCCGCTTTCCGCGGGCTTGCATCCACGCCAACTATCCGCGGGCGTATCATCCAGTGGATCGGCGCGGCTGATACCGGGGACGGAATGGGCTGTGCTGGTTCATCCCGATGAAATTTGGGCTCATCATCGCAAGTCCGGAGCGGCGAAGAATCTGAAAGTTCGAGGAGATAACGCGGCCTATGTGGAACCGGGCTTTCTTGTTTATTGGAATTCAGGCCGATTATATGCCGCTCCTTTCAACGCGCAAAAGGCCGAGTTGAGCGGGGAAGGCGTCGTACTTCTGGACAACGTGGAACGCTGGGATGTCAGCCGCAACGGCAACCTGGTGTATACGATGGGCGAGACGCGGAACGTTACCGAACTCATCCAACTGGACAAAGCCGGCGCACAAAAGACCATCGTCTCCTGGGACAGATTTTTCAGTCAGATCCGCCTCTCGCCCGATGGCAGCCGGGCGTTGCTGGCCACCAACAGTACCGGCTCCGACGTCATGCTGTTCGAATTGGAGCGGGGCGTTTTGAACCGCATGACCACCAATCCGATGGAGGATGAGCACGCGGTCTGGTCGCCGGACGGGAAGCGCTTCGCCTATAGCTCCGCGCACGAAAAAGAACCCGTGCGCCGCATCAGCATTCTCAATGCGGATGGCAGCGGCGGCGAAGAACTGGTGTGGTCCGGCGCGGCGCACACGCATGTGGATGACTGGACCGCGGACGGCGCCATCCTCTTTGACCTCCAACTCCCCAAGGGCCGCGACATTTGGATTGCCCGGCGGCAAGGTTCGCAATGGAAATCGGAGCCGTGGCTGGCAACGGAATTCGCTGAAGAAATGGCGCAAGTCTCGCCGGACGGGAAGTGGGTAGCCTACCGTTCGGCGGAAAGCGGTCCGGCGCAAGTCTACGTGCGCGGCATTCAGGGCGGGGCGAAGTGGCAGATCTCCAATTCCGAAACCCGGGCGGGTCATCGCTGGTCGCGCGACGGCAAAGAGATCTATTTCATGTCACAAGGAAGCATGATGGCCGTCGCCGTGAATACGGGTAACGCCACGGCCAACGGCTTCCGGCCGTCCTCGCCGCGCGCGCTGTTCCCCCTTCCCGCCGGCACGCGCAATTTCGATGTCACCCCCGATGGAAAGTTTCTCTGCCTTGCCCCGCGCCGGGAGAAGAAGAATTCCGAATTGTGGCTGACGCTGAACTGGTCCGAAGAATTGAAACGGAAGTTTAAGAAGTAAAAATTTTGTGTGGGGCAGATCTCCAGATCTGCCCCACACAAAACCGGCAAATGGATTGGACTGTTCCTTCCTCACAGGCGCAGCAGATAACTAAGTTTAAAGTAGAGCAGATGGCTGGTCTGAAAGAGCGGCACGCCGCCGATGGGAATCAGCAGGCGCGGGTTCGCCGGATCGATGCCCAGGTTCTGAAAGCGGTTCGAGTATCCGATGTAGAGCGCAGTGCCGGGATGCACCATGTAAGTAATCAGAACGTCCGCCCCCAGCTGTTTGAACCGCGTTTGATCGATCAAGTACTCATTCGGCAGCTGCGCGTAGTAATCCAGAATCGCGCGTGCGGATAACGCGCGCGTGAACTGGTAGTTCAGTTTCGATCGCGCAATGTGATTATTGAACACCACATCGCTCGACTTGCTTCTCAGCCGTGTGTAAGTGTAGTAACTCTCCACGCGAAACCGGGCGAAGTGAATGTTCGCTCCGAGATTGGCAATGTCGGAAAGGCCGAGAAAAGGCTGCAGGCCGGCGGCGGGAACGTAGTTTACAGCGTCCCCGCGATAATAGGATCCAAACACGTCCATCCATTTCAGCCGCGCCGTGTAGAACGATGTCCCGGTTAGCGCCTTCACGAAATTCCTTCCCAGGTAATACTCATAGCTCGTGTAGCGCGAGACCGTGAGCCGCGTGGGCCCGCGGAAGGAGATGTCGAATTGCGATCCTCCCGTCCAATCGGTCAATCTGCCGGAGTAGTCGTAGACGACAGACTGGGAAGTGGAGGGACCAACACTGGTAACCGGGCCCGATTTGGGATGCCAGTAGTAGGAAAGAAACTGGTCGGATTGGCGAATGCCGACGCGCCGGATGAAACCGAGCGGCGCGCGGAAATCCGGATCGAATGCGGAATAAGTAGCCGCATAGGCTCCGTTCCTGTCACCGCCCGAAACTTGCACAAAGACGGCGGAGCCGGCGGTGGCTGCGCTGTTGCGCTCACGATCGTCGCTGTGAATTCCCTGTGCCCGCAGAGTCCAACTCGGGTCGAAGCGCCAGTTGAGATCCGCGGCGGCCACCCTGTTGTAGGAAGGCCCAAACTCACGGTCGCTGAAAAACGCGCCGGCGCTTGATTGCTTCCCGATCTCTCTGGTCACGCGCGCCACTCCGATGGAGGCCAGGTCTCCGCGCTGCGGATCCGTGAGGCTGACGGATTTTCCCGGCGCGCGGTCGTTGGTCCCCAGCAGACCGATGGTCCAGTTTCCGATCTTGCCAGTGAGCCTTGCACCCGCGCCCGGATCGACAACGCGTCGTGAATGGAACAAATTCACGGGAGTGCTGAAGTACGCCGCATTGTCAAAGAAGAACGGACGCTTCTCCGGATAGAAAACCTCGTAGCGCTGGTTCAGCGTAACCTGCGGGTCGTCCGATTCCACCTGGCTGAAGTCGGGATTCACGGTGAAATCCAAGGTCAGCGCATCGCGGAAAACATATTTGCCGTCCACCCCAACGCGCAAATCGCTTGACTTTGTCAGTCCCGGGCCTTCGCCCAGCGAACGCGAGTTTGCTCCCGCAATGTAAGGAATGATCTGCGCATTGTGGCTGCGCGAGATTCGCTCCAGGCCTTCCAGCGTGGCCATTTGTTGAGCGAATCCTTGAATGCGCGGAGTGATGTAAGGCCAGTAGGACTCTTCATTGTTTCTGGGAATGTATCGCGCCAGTGCGATGCCCCAACGCTGCGCCGCCGCGTTGGGAAATCGAATGCTTTGAAACGGAATGGCGAACAACACGACGAACCCCGTCTTCGTCAGGCGGCCTTCAGATTCCCATACAGTGTCGAAACCATAACCGTCCGACGCTCTCACCCCACGTAACCACAACGTCGTGTTCATCAATTAAGCGGCAGATCTTCGGATTTCCATTAAAGTAGCCTACTTCGTGTTCCCCCGGATCAGTGCCGAGGTACACAAGGGTCCCGATCTTCAGCCCTTCAAAGTCGAGACTTGTCGCGCCACTTACGTTGATAACCGCGTCCGCGTGAAGCAGGAGATCTTCAGCTGTTGCCTTAGAAAGTCCAAACCAACTATCAAAACAGCTCCGCCGGTAGGCCCAGCGGCCTTCCAGTCCAAAAGCCTCCACTACCCGTCGTAGGTAGCTCAAGGCGTAGTCAGAATCCTCAACGTGACTCTCCCGAAGCGGGTCGTAAGGCCAACTTGAATTCACTTCCATCAAGTACACGTCGTGCCCAAGGCGTTGCAAACCAACCGCGATCTGCATAGTCATCCACGCTATTCCGGCGTAAGGCATCCACGTTATATTCCCTACCACTACAATCCGGAGTGGTCTCATCTCAATGCCTCCAATCGCCTCATAAAGCGTGTACTCCTTGGGAGATCCCCCCAACGGTTTGCAAAGTACAAAGCGTATTGCAGGTGATCTCCAGACGCAGGTCGCAGGAATCGAGCGTGCTCAGCCGGTGGGCGATCATGAAGGTAGTGCGGCCCTGCATCAGACGGTCCATCGCGTCGATGATGGAGGATTCGGTCTTTACGTCCACGGAACTGGTGGGTTCATCCAGAATCAAGATCGGCGCGTCTTTCAGGAACGCGCGCGCCAGGGCGATGCGTTGCCGTTCGCCGCCGGAAAGCCGCATGCCGCGCTCCCCGGCGAGAGTTTCATAGCCTTCCGGCAGATTCGATATGAAGTCGTGCGCGTTGGCGAGCTTTGCCGCTGCGATGATCTCTTCCATTGATGCTCCGCGCCGTCCATAGGCGATGTTCTCGGCAAGCGACGTCGAGAACAATACGGAATCCTGCAGCACG
The DNA here is from genome assembly GCA_016191645.1 of Candidatus Solibacter usitatus. Lineage (GTDB taxonomy): Bacteria > Acidobacteriota > Terriglobia > Bryobacterales > Bryobacteraceae > CADEFT01. The sequence continues at coordinate 17,368 of JACPVQ010000022.1, read as the reverse complement.
ATGCCGAACTGATTGCGCAAGTCGGCCAGTTTGTAATCGCGAATATCCACGCCGTCCAACAGAATGCGTCCGCCGCAGACATCGTAGAAACGTGTGAGCAGGCTGAGCAGAGTGGTCTTGCCGGCGCCTGTCGATCCCTGGATTCCGACGCGCGTTCCGGCAGGTGCGTCCAACGATACGTTTTCCAGCACGGATTGGCTGCCGCCGTAGGAAAAACAAACATTCTCAAACCGCACATCCCCGGCGGCCCGCAGCAGCGGCCGTGCGTGAATTTTCTCCGCCACGTCCGGAGTCTGATCCAGCAACCTGTAGGCCCGCTCGGCGCCCACCAAGCTGCCTTGCAGGTCGGCGAGTTTCTTGCTGATAGCCTGCAAAGGCGAGTAGATCTGCGCGATGTAGGCGACGACCAGCACGAGATCTCCCAGCGTCAGCATTCCGCGCTGCACGTGCAGGACGCCGATGTACAACGTGAGCGCAGTCCCAAGAGCGATGGTAATGTCTACGGACAGATCAAACCCACCTTGCAGAAACGCGACCTTCACCAATGCCCTCATGCGCCGCGCCGACTCCTGATAGAACCGGCCTCGCTCATGCTCCTCCTGTCCGAACGCCTTCACTACTCGCAGCGAGGAGAGGACCTCCTGAACAATTGAATTAGCTGTGGTCTCTCTTGAGCGCACCGATTCCCAACGCTCCCGAAGCCTGTCGCCAACCCGATAGCTGAGCAGGAAAAGAACCGGCGATACGGCCAGCGCGATAAACGCCAGTTGCGCGTCGAGCAGTGAAGTCACCCAAATCATCCCCACCAGGGTCGAAAGGGCGGCGGCAAGCGGGATGATCCCATTGACCATCACATACTGCAGCGCGGGAGCTTCGTATTGGATGCGGAAAGTGGAATCCGCCGCGCCTTTGGAATCGTGATAGGAGAGCGAGAGTCGTTGCACATGCGCAAACAGCTTTGTGCGGAAGTCGAGAACCATGCCTTCGCCAGCGTAGGTTTCCAGCACCCAACCAGCCAGGGCACGCAGTTGACTCAATAATGCGATCACAACGAGAAAGCCCACGGCAAAAACGAGGAGCCCCTGGCGCGAGTGTTGCAACGCTTCCGGGGCGAGGGCCGCCAAATACCACGGCAGGCTTTGCGATCCCGCGACGTTATCGATGACAATCTTGAGCGGCACGGGCGCAAGTAAGGCGATTGGGGCTGCCAGCAGGTTTAAGAGCAGAATCGCCATCAAGTGTGGCCAGTAGGGGCGCACTTCCTTCGCCATGCGGCGCAGGATGTACAGAATCGTCATGCGCTGCGTCATCGCAATTCCTCCAGCGCGTGCCGCGCCCATCCAATTCCTCGCCCACATTCCACGGCGGCGCGAAGCGACACCAGCACGACGCAGGCGCCGATGACGCCCGCCGCCATCCATGCCTCATCCACGCCGGCGCCAATTGACAACGCGCTCAACACCGCGGCCGTCATCCAATAAAGCCCCTGCGCGTGCGGCCAGATGCGCCACCGTAGTAACTGCTTCCCCGATCCGTGTTCCTCCACGGCAAGCCGCAGCCGCGCGCCCGCGAACAGTCCGCCGCGAATCTGAAAATCCCAGCGGTCATAGCTGCCGCCCGTTTCGGCCACAACGCCCATACGGCGAAAGTTCGCGCGAACCATTTCCAGCCAATCGTGCGCCGCGCGCCAGTTTTCACTCCATGTAATCTGCGTGCGCGGAACACAGCCGCCGCCTTCCGTGTCGGCCTTTCGCCAAGGTGTCAACCCGTGAGTCAGCCGTCCCCAAAGTCTCGCTGCCGGCTGCACCATGTACAGACCTGCCGTCATCACGCGTAGCCAGGGCCGCGAAAACTCCTGCGCTCTCACGGCCGCGATAATCTGCAGCACCGGCAGCATCACGCCCGCCGCGAACAACGGCGTCAGCCACACAGCGGCTTCCAACTCAGGCTCAACAGGCACAGCAGCCCCACGAACAGATTCACCATGTACCACTCAGGCATCTGCGGCAGTTGCTGCCACAGTGGTACCGCGGGTTGGTAGAGCAATTGAAAGGGCGCGATGTTCCACGGACCGTGATAGATGCGCGAAATCAAACCGACTCCAGGCAACAGCCCCGCGCCATACAGGCGGCCTGCCCAACTCACATGGCCCGCGGCATTGTATTTGCCCGGCCATTTCTGCTCCAGCAGCGCTTCGGCTTTTCCGTAGCCCTTCTGCTGCCTCCAATACGCGCGGAAAGAGTTGCGCCGGTGGTGCCACACCAATGCCGCCGCGTGGAACCCTATGGTGTAGCCGCGCTCCTGCAAGCGCCAGCAGACATCGACGTCGTCTCCCGCCGTGCGATACACCGGATCGAATCCGCCAATCGCTTCGAGTGCGGATTTGCGGACTACAAAATTACAGCCCGGAATGTGTTCCGCAAGATTGTCGCCGATCAGAACCTGCACCGGACCGCCCGGCGACTTGGCGACGCATTCCGCGATGTTGCCATCTCCCTCCGGCGGCAGGTTGGGTCCGCCGATGGCCGCGTGTGAGCTGTTGCGAAACGCTTCGCCCAAATAATGAAGCCAGTGCCCGTCGGGGTAGGCGTCGTCGTCGATGTAGGCGATGATCTCGCCGCGTGCCGCGCGCATGCCCTCATTGCGGGCCGCGCTTAATCCTTGATTCGCTGTTTCGATCACGCGGACGCCGGCATACGATTTCGCAATCGCCGCTGAATCGTCCGTCGAACCATCGCTGACCACGATGATTTCGAAATCCGGATAGGTCAGCCGTGTGGCGTGATCCAGTGTGTCCCGAAGCGTGCGTCCGCCGTTGTAGGTGCACACCACGATGGAAAAGGAAGGCCAATCGCCTCCCGCCGCCAGCGGCATCTCCACAAATGCATCGCGCGTCGTGGCCAGAGCCGGTTTCGCTTTCCGCTCACGAGTGGTAAGACCAAAATCCCAGTCTTCAATGTCCAGCCCGCCGCGATGCCATTCGTCCGTCCATGCGAAAACAAACAGGCCCGCCGCGCCGGCGGCAAACACCGTGCGCACCTGCCAGTCCAAAACGGAGGCTTGCTTGACCGTTCCATTGCGCAGGCTGTCCAATCCGATTTCCGCCATCACCAGCGGCTTGTTGGCGGCGAGCGTTTGCAATCTCGCCAGGTAGGCCTCCAGCCGCTCTCTGTCCTCCAGATAGACGTTGAAACAGGAAAAATCCAGAAACGACAGATCCAAATATTCCGTGGTCGGGAAGTTGACGTAGGTGACCAGCGCGCCCGGATCTTCATCTTTCGCGGCGTTGTACAGGCGGCGTAGAAAACGTTCCACTCGCTTTCGCCCGTGCCATCGCACAATGGACGCCGGTATCTCATTTCCCACCGCTACGCCGAGCAGAGCCGGATGTCCGGCGATCGATCGCACGCCTTCGCGCACTTTCCGCTCGATGTCTTTCTGCCGCTTGGCGCTGTCGAGAAATGTGATGTGCTGTTCCCAAGGCAGTCCGGCCAGCACCAGCAATCCATGCTCGTGCGCCAGGTCCAGAAGCCAGCGCGGCGGCACCGTGTACACCCGCACGGTGTTGATGCCCGCCTGCGCCATCATACGGAAATCACGCGCGGCAACGTCACTGGTGTGGTATTCGCAGCCGTCCTCTTGCGCACGAAAAGGACCGTACGTTACGCCGCGCAGGTACAATTTCTCGCTGCCACGGTACAGAAATTTTCCGCGCACAGATGGCCGCGGCAAAACGGCGGACGCGCGTAACACGTCTGGCGATGGCTCTGCGATGCGTGTGGAAGTCACCCGGCGGCCCTTCAGTTTCCGCTGCTTGCGGCCGCTGCCAGCGATTGCGATGCGTGCCACTCCCACGCCGTGCTCACAATCTCATCCAGGTTTTCGTAACGCGGCTTCCAGTGCAGCATCTTCCGCGCCCTGCTGTTGTCCGCCACCAGCGTGTGCGGATCGCCGGGACGTCGTTCGCATTCCCGCGCCGGTACACGAAGTCCGCTCGCGCGATGCACAGCCGCGATCGCTTCTCGCACGGAATACCCGCGCGCCGTTCCCAGGTTGAATGCCGCGTTTTTTCCGCCGCCGCTCAGATACTCGAGCGCCTTCACATGCGCGCTCGCCAGATCCTCGACGTGAACATAATCGCGGATGGCCGTTCCATCGGGCGTAGGATAATCCGTGCCCATAATCCGCAGCGGGGCGCGAACTCCCATCGCCGACTGGACGGCGATCGGAATCAAATGCGTTTCCGGATCGTGGCATTCTCCCAACTCGCCTTCGCTGTCCGCGCCGGCCGCATTGAAATAGCGCAGCGCGGACCACGAGAATCCGTGCGTGCGCCCGTACCAATGCAGCGTCTTCTCGACAAACAGCTTCGATTCGCCGTAGGGGTTCACCGGTGTCTGCGGTTCCGTCTCGGAAATCGGCAACTCCTCCGGCATCCCATAGGTGGCGCAGGTGGAAGAAAAAACAATGCGCCGCACGTCCGTCTCTCTCATTGCTTCGAACGGTGCTCAGGTTGTCTACAACCACGGGCTGATATCCAACCCGCGCCAATGTTTAACTGCCCGCTACGACTCTTCGGTGAGACGTGCGATTATTCGCATTTCCAATTGTACACCGATAGCCGGAAGAGTTTGAATCCAAAGGACGAATCAGTAGTGTACCGCCGGAATCCCGCAGCTTCAAGAAACCATAAGCACTACTTTTGCGTACCAGTAGTACTAGCTGTGGGGCAGGCCTCCAGACCGCCTCTGCGGGCAGTAATCGGCATGCCGAAGAGCTCAATCCGGAGATCCGACTCGGCTGGTCTGCCGACCGCCTTTCAGGGCTGCTCCACACAGAAAACCGGTACGAGATTGTATACTGGCCATAGTGCCACCTGAAGCCCCGAAAGCAGGCGCGCCCAAAGAACTTCTTCTGGCGGATCTTGGCGGAACCCCACTTACCGCCGAGGAACTCGCGGCCATCCCAGGGCTGGCGGGCATTAAGAAGGACATTTGGTCCAAGTTCCCCGGCGCAATTGCGCGCAAGGAATTTCGCGCCGGAGAAGTCATCTTCCGGCAGGGCGATAGCGGCACCACGGCGTTCTATCTGGTTTCCGGCACCGTGCAAATGTCGCTGGCGCGCGCGGCGGAGTTGGCCGCGAAGCCCGTCAAACAGGCCTCCGGCGGGTGGGCGCGAAACATCGGCCGGTTGGGCGCGTATCTGAAAGGAACTCCGGCTTCGCATGCGGCCGCGCCCCTGCGCACGCACATTCCCGTCGATGGTCCTGTGGATGTTCCCATCGACAATCCCATGGCGATGCTGGAGGAAGGCGAGGTCTTCGGCGAACTTTCCGCGCTGGCGGCGCTGAAGCAGGAAAAACTCAAGCGTCCGAAGTTTTATCCGCGCGCTTCCACGGCGCATGCCGTCACCGATGCGGTGGTGTTGGAGATGCTGCCCAACATCCTCAACAATGTTCTCTATAACGCTCCCGCTTTCAAAGACAAACTGAACCGTAACTATCGCGACCGAGCGCTGGAAACGCATCTGCGCTCGGTGCCTATGTTCGCCAATCTCTCGCCGGAATTCCTCTCCATGTTGCGGGAGAGAGCGGAGCTTGTGGACGTGATTCCCGGCCAGCAGATTTGCGGGCAGGGAGAAAATGCGGATTCGTTCTACCTCATCCGCATGGGATTCGTCAAAGTGTCGCAGCAGTTTCCGGGCGGAGAACTGGTGCTCGCCTACATCTCGCGCGGGTCGTATTTCGGCGAGATCGGCCTGCTGCCGCCGGTCTTCCGTTTGCAGGCGCGCAACACCAGAACCGGCCGTGAACTGCGCACCGTGGTTTCGCGCGACCCCGTGACGGTGGGGCGCGACCCGTCCGGTGAAGATGCGTTTCGCGTCACGGGCGATGATTACATTTCCCGCGATCACTTCCGCATCCATGGCGAACAACAGCGCGCACGCGTTACGCGGCTGAATACCGGAAAGAATCCGCTGCGCTACAAGGACGAGTCGCTGGACACGTTCGCGCTTTCGGCAGGCGAGTCGTTTCTGCTCGGCGATACGCTGTTCACTTTACTCGACGATACCTACCCCAGTGGAAGGCGCGTGGCCACTTACACGGCGATGGATTTCTGCCAACTGGTGCGCATCAAAGCGGGCGACTTCGCGCAGTTGTTGGAACAGTATCCCGACGTCGAAGGCGCGATTCATCAGGTGGCGCGCTCGCGCCGCGAGTTGTACACGCAGACGTTGAATCGCGTCAGTACGGTATCGCTGGACGAGTTTTTGGATCAGGAACTGATGCAGGGTCAGAACCTGCTGCTCATCGATCTGGACCGCTGCACGCGCTGCGACGAATGTTCGAAAGCGTGTGCCGCCACGCATGCCGATGGCGTTCCGCGCATTCTGCGCGAAGGCCTGCGCTTCGATCAGTACCTGGTGCCGACCAGCTGCCGCGCCTGTCTCGATCCTCTGTGCATGACGCGCTGCCCGGTGGGATCCATCCGCCGCAAGCAGACGCTGGACATCGTCATTGAAGACTGGTGCATCGGATGCGGCAACTGCGCCATCGATTGTCCGTACGGAAATATCAACGTCGTGCGGCTTCCGTTCTCGACCGATCAGCACGGCGGCACGGCGCGTCCCAAAGCTACCGTCTGCGACCTGTGCAACGGCTATGAGGAACCCAACTGCGTCCGCGCCTGCCCGCACGATGCGGCCATTCGTGTGGATGCGGCGCGCTTCTTTGCCCGCGATCTGGCAGGCGTACAACTGAACGTGGCGGGCGAAACGCAGGCAGCGCCGGCGGAGGCGGGCGCACTTCTTCAGGAAACGCGCATCCACACCAACATCGCATCGCTGCTTCCCCTGCTGCCGCGGCTGCGCGTGCGCAGCGGGCTGCAGGCCGACGCTCTACTGCAACTGCGCTTCCCCACGACGCTGCTGGGCCGCGCTGACGATTGCGATTATCATTTCGAAGACGACGGCATCTCGCGCGCGCACTGCAGCATTACGGCGGAGCGCGGCCGGTTCGTCGTACGCGATCTGCAATCCACCAACGGCACGCTGGTCAACGGTCAACCCGTGATGGAGATGGAACTGCACAACGGAGACCTCATCAGCATCGGCGAAGTCGATCTGGAATTTCTCACGGGGCGCATGTCATGATCATCGATCGTACGCACAGGTGTTGGATGGCGATCATCGCGGCGCTGGCTGCGGTCTTGATGCTGATCTACGCGGCGTACGTTTATTGGAACCCCCCCGGCGCGCGCGGCGGATCGCCGTTGGGCCTTGTCTTTGGATTTGCGGGAACGGGCGTCATCTTGTTTGAATGCCTGTTGAGCCTGCGGAAGAGATATCCGGCGTCGCCCTTGGGACGCGTCAGTGTGTGGCTGCGCGCGCACCTCTGGCTGGGGCTGTTGAGTTTTCTGTTGATCCTGATGCATTCCGGCTGGCGCTTCGGACAAGGGCTGGCGGGGCTGCTGATGATTCTGTTCACGGTGATTCTGGTGAGCGGCGTGCTCGGCGTTGTTCTTCAGAACTGGCTGCCCCGGCGTTTGACGGAACTGGTGAAACGCGAAACAGTGTTCGAACAGATTCCACAGGTGATCACCGCGTTGCGCCTGGACGCCGATGAGCGCGCCGAATTTCTGACCGGCGATCTGGGCATCGGCGAACTGCGTGACGAAACGGCGCTGCGCGCGGGCGGCAGGAAATACTATTTCGATCCGGCGCAATTCAAGAGCGCCATGGATAAGGTCGAGGCGGAGCGGCAGAAGCGACGCGCGTCGCCGCAGATTGACATGGAAGACGCCTCCTCGGCCACCATGAAGGCGCACTATCTGCAGGAGATCCGGCCCTATCTACGCGAAAGGCCTTCGCGCCTGGGAAAGGAACTGTTTCGCAACCCGGCCGCCGTGACGTCTTATTTTCACCGCCTGCGCACCATCCTGCCGCCCGTGGCGCACGAAGTTCTTTTCGACTTGGAGCAGATTGTGGAGGAACGCCGTCAACTGGCGATCCAAGCCAGACTGCATTTCTGGCTGCATGGCTGGCTGCTGGTGCATGTGCCGCTCTCCATGGCGTTTCTGGTGCTGATTCTGGTTCATGCCGTGATGAGTCTCTATTTTTGATATGGCGAAAGAAGACAAGCCTCTCGATTACCAACGCCGGCAAGTCGACACCAAGACGCTGGCGCAGCGGCTGGTTCTCTCCGCGTGGGGAGGCGGGCACTGGCTGCGGAAGCGGAAATGGCAACTGGCGTGGCTGCTCCCCGCCGTTGCCGCGGTCGCGTCTTTGCCGTTTGTGCTGGGCGTCGGATCGAGCCGCAAGGCATTTACCAACGGGGCCATCTCACGTCCGCACGCAATGTTTGAAGGCCGTTGCGCGCAGTGTCATACTTTGCCATTCCGGAAAGTTGCCGACAGCGCGTGCAAAGTTTGTCATGACGGTCCCACGCATCATGCCAACGCCATTGGCGAGCCGCGCTGCGCCGCATGTCATGCCGAGCATCGCGGCGTGGAGCCGCTCGCCGTCGGCAACAATAACTGCACGGAATGTCATGCAAATTTGAAACGTCATGGCAAGGAGATAAAACTCGCCGCGCTCAATGTGACGGCGTTTGCGCGCGGGAAGCATCCGGAACTGTCGGCGCATTCGCAGATCGATGCGCGTCCTCTCAAGTTGAATCACGCCATTCATATGCCCGCGCAGCCGAAAACCATCCGCGGGGTAAAGCTGCCCATGAAGTGCGTCGATTGTCATTCCATGGACGCTGCCGGTGAACTGGTTCCCACGAACTTTGACCGGCATTGTGCTTCCTGCCACAAAGGAGAATTAGGATTCGACGTCTACCAGGTGCTGGGCCCGGAGAAGGGGACCGCGCCGCATTCCAAAGACATGGCGGGCATCGGAAACTTCATCCGCGATGCTTACACCGCAGCCTTGGCGCTGGACCCGTCGCTTCCGCATCGCGGTCTGGGCCGCAATGTCGAAGGCGGCGCGTCGCGCGCGGTTTGGTTAGCCAGCGCCATTGCCGATTCTACAAATTTTCTGTTTGAGAAAAAATGCCTCTATTGCCATGAAACGGAAACGCGCGACGGGCAACTCGCCGTGGTGAAGGTCGGGGTCCTCAGCGGCCGTTTTGAAAAGGGCCGGAAGGAAGGGCCCGGCTGGGCAAAGAACGCGCACTTCCGTCACCGTCCTCATCGCATGGTGCAGTGCGTTTCCTGCCACACGCAAGCGGCGAAGAGCATCGCGACATCGGATGTTCTGATTCCCAAGATGGAAACCTGTCTGCCCTGTCACGGACGCAATGCCGTTTCCATCGACAACTGTTCAGGCTGTCATTATTATCACGATAAAATGAAAGAGACCGAACGCGACCGCAAGACAGTGCCGCAGATCGTTGGGGACACAAATTGAGTTTGGGACCTATCAAAATCGGCGACTTTCAGGTACTGGAAACCCTCACCGGAGGTACGTCTCCGTTCTACAAGGCAACTGCGCCCGATGGGCGCGTGATCGCCCTGAAGACACTCCCTATCGACGGAAGTTCCCCCGAACAACGCGAGCGTTTTCTGCGCGAAGCGGAAATTGCGAAGACGCTGAATCATCCGAATCTGCTGGCCGTCATGGAATCCGGAACCACCGGGACTCATCTTTACCAGGTGATGGAATTCCTGGAAGGGTCGGACTTGCGCAAGCTGCTGGCCAAGCAGCACAGCTTCACCATGGACGAAAAGCTGTCGTTGATGGAGCAGGCTTGCGACGGTCTGGCCTACGCGCATCAACGCGCGTTGGTACATCGCGACCTCAAACCCGCGAATCTGTTTGTGGAGAATTCGGGGCGTCTGAAGATCCTGGATTTCGGCGTGGCGCGCGTGGCCGATTCCAACCTGACGAAAGCGGGGATGGCGGTGGGAACTTTGAACTACATGTCGCCGGAACAACTGCGCGGAGAAAAGTGCACCGCCGCCAGCGATGTTTTTTCGTGCGGCGTGGTGTTCTATGAATTGATCACCGGACGCCATCCCTTTTCGAGCGGCGTGCGCGACGTCTCCGCCATCATGAGCAACGTGATGTTTGAAGCGCCGCCGCCCATGCGCGACTCATTCCCGGAAGTTACATCCAGTCTCGAATTGATGATTGGTCAGGCTTTGGAAAAGGACGCCGCGCGCCGCGTGCAAAACGCTTCGGAGCTGCGGGGCTTGCTGCGTTACAGCCGGTCCAGCGGACAGATCGCCGCCGCACCAGCGCCAACCACAGCGCGTCCGCCCGATCTCAAAGCCACGCGCAAATATGTCAGGCCGAATCTGTCTGAATTACAGGCGCCTCCGGCGAAATCCGCGCCCGCCGTTGCGGTACCGGCGCCTCCCGCGCCGCGGCCGGTGACGGCAAAGCCGCGCGATCTTGTTTACTGCCCGGCATGCACGCATCCGAACAGGAAAGAGGCAAAGGTTTGTACCAGCTGTGGCGCTCCGCTTTCGGTTGCGTCGCCCGATGTAACGGCGATGCACACCGCGCGGGGATCGCGCCGGTTGCTTGTGATTGCAGGCATTGCTGTCGCCGCGATGCTTACCGCGGCCATTCTCATCCGGGGGCTCTTCCAATGATCCGGACCGCCGCTGTTTTATTGCTTTCGGCGATGATGCTTCCAGCGCAGAAGCCTGCTTACATTGGCGCGGGCGGATGTTCCGGCTCCAATTGTCATGGTGGAACCACGCCCGCCGCTGAAAACGCGAGCCGCATTCTCACCACGGAGTATTCGCTATGGTCCATCTCCGATAAACATTCGCGCGCCGCGAAATCTTTGCAGACACCGCGCTCCAAACGCATGGCTCAGATTCTTGGAATCAAGGACCCGATGATCGACGCGAAATGCGCTTCCTGCCACGTGGCGGGTTCGCCGGAACGTTTGCGCTCCGATGGAGTCGCTTGCGAAGCGTGCCACGGCGCGGCGGAAAAATGGCTCGGTCCGCATACGCAGCCGAAATCCCACGCGGCCAGTCTTTCCATGGGCATGATCGACACGAAGGACATCCGGCAGCGCGCGAAGAATTGCCTGGAATGTCATTTGGGCGCGGCGGGAAAGACTGTCGATCACGTCATGATTGCCGCGGGCCATCCCGATCTGGCTTTCGAATTGGAAACATTTTCGTTCGCGCAGCCTGCGCATTACCGCGCGCCAAGGCCGGAAGCCGGAAACACACTGCCGGGTGTGCGCATGTGGGCCATCGGTCAGGCGGTGGCGCTGGGTGAATCGATGCGGCTTCTTGCACAACACGCTGCGACGCAATGGCCGGAGTTCTCTCATCTCGATTGTTCGCAATGCCATCACGATCTGCGCGCCACCAGTTGGCGGATAGAACGCGGCTACGCGAAGCGCCCGCCTGGATCGCTGCAAATGAATCTGGCGCGCACGGCGGTGGTGCGTGTTCTGGCGTCATCCGCCGATCTGGAAAAAACACTCTCCAGGTTGGAGGGCCTCATCGCTACGAGGCTGGGGCAAGGTAAGGAGATTGGCGACGCGGCAACCGCCGTGGCGCAGCAAGCCGACGCTCTCGCGGCACGTTTCGAGAAGACGGATTTCCGCATCGCCGATGCGAACAACATGGTGCAGGCTCTGGTGAAGGACATCGCGCGTATCTCCGGAGGGGGCCCGCATGCCGCCGAACAGGCCACCATGAGCCTGGACGCGTTGAGTGTATCGTACGCGCAGAATCGGGATCAGGCAGCGAAAGTTTTGGCCGAACTCTACAACTATCTGGAGCATCCGTCCACCTACACCGCGCGCGATTTCTCCGCGCTCTTCCGCAAAGCCGCGGCGCGAATTCAATAACCGTCATGAAGCCCTTGCTTGTGTTGCTGGCATTGGTGTGCGGGGTTCTGGAAGCAGTCCCCGTGCCGCAACGCGCCTTGTTGGCACAACGCGGACGGCGATTTGAAAGCGGCAAAGTGAAAGTGCGCAAACCGATTCGCACGCTTCCGCGCCGCCCTTCCACCAGCGAGGCGTCGTTTCCCGCGCCGCGGGAAACCGCCTACCTGCGGACGCTGCGCCGCGCGGAAGATCGTGCGCCGGTCTTGCTGCGTTACGGGGGCAAAGATTCTCTGAAGCCGCCTGCCGATTCGCCCATCCGCCCTTTCCGGCGCACTGCGGAACCTATGCCGGAGTTGGCTTCCTTCCACATGCCCGCCTATCCGCGATTGGACGACGCCGTTCTCAATCGCTGGTTCAACGAGATGCCGCAGCCGCGCCGCTACGAGGACGCCTCGCTCGATGCCGTCTATGTGCCACACAGCCGCTTCGATCCGTTCAATCGCAACGTGTGGAAAGGCGATGTCCCGATCATCGGACGCAACTACTTTTTGAATATCGGCGCGCTCAGCGAAGCCGGATTCGATATGCGCCGCATCCCCGTGCCGTCCGTGGCCAGCTCCGCCGAACCCGGCGAGTACGGTTTCTTTGGACGCGGCGGACAGTTCGGCGCGCGTGAAAACATCCGCTTGAGTTTCGAGTTCTTCCGCGGCAGCGCAGGCTTTCGTCCCGTCGATTATCAGGTGCGCGTCACGCCGGAATTCAGCATCAACTATTTGCGCGCGCGCGAGAACGCGCTGACCGCCATCGACGTTCGACAGCGGTCCAACCGCACCGACACCAGCGTCAGCATGCAGGAGTTGTTCTTTGAGAAACGTCTCTTCACCAACTCCGTTTCGGCGTTCCGCAAACCCAAAGATGCCGACGATCGCGGCAGTGCATACTTCGACTCCACCTCGCTTCGTCTCGGCATCCAACGGTTCACCAGCGATTTCCGCGGATTCATCTTCTCCGACGAACAACCCGGCGTACGCCTATTCGGTAACTTCGGCAACAACGTCTTCCAATACAACGTCGCTCATTTTCAAATGCTCGAAAAGGATTCGAACAGCGGGCTCAACCGGTGGCAGCGACGCCATCAATCCGTTTCCGCCGCCAATCTTTATTGGAACGACTTTCTCACGCCCGGCTACACATTGAATGTCAGTCTTCTCTACAACAACGATCAGCCGACTTTTCATCTCGATAAGAATGGTTTTCTGGTGCGCCCCGCGCCCATCGGGTTTCCTGTGAGGAACAAAGTGCGAGCCGGATATGCCGGCATTTCGGGCGACGGTCACATTGGCCGCATCAACGTATCGCATGCCTTCTATCAGGCGTTCGGACGCCACGATTTCAACACCATCGCCGCCGCTCCGCAGCACATCAACGCGCAATTCGCGGCCGTGGAGGCTGCCTTTGAAAAAGATTGGGCCGTCTACAAGACCTCCTTTATGTTTGCTTCCGGCGACGGCAATCTCAGCGATGGCCGGGCGCGCGGCTTCGACGCCATTGTTCCCAATCAACAGTTCGCCGGTGGTGGATTCCTGGGCGAGCCCGCGCTTGCCGACCGCGGCCTCACCAACCCGTTGTTCGAAGGCGGCGGCACGAACTTCCTCAATCGCCAGCCGGTGCCGCTCACCGGAACCAGCGTCTTCCTCTTCGGCCCCAACAGCCTGCTCCCCAACATGCGGCCGGGTTTGTTTCAAGGACAGGCGAATTTTGTCAATCCCGGAATCCTGCTCGCCAACGTCGGCATGGATGCCAAGCTGACGCCGCAACTGCGTTGCACGGTGAACGTCAACTATGCGCGCTTTCACCGCACGGAAGTATTGGAGGCGGTCCTTTTCCAAAGCGGGATTCATCACAGCATCGGTGTGGATATGGGTTTCGGCATGCAATACCGGCCATGGCTGAGCGACAACATGGTGCTCACCGGCGGCTTCGGTTACCTGGTTCCGTTGGAGGGTTTCAACAATATTTACGAAGGGAAAAAGCTCATCTCCGGCTTCGTCAACATGCGTTTGTTTTTCTAACATGATTCTGCGCACTTCACTTACGGTTTTGTGGACGCTCACCGCCGGCGCGGCACAGGCGCAGAAGAGTGAAGGCTGTCTCTCCGCGAAATGCCACGTCAACACGGAACCGATGCATGCCTCTCCCGCCGTTCGCCTCGGCTGCACGGATTGTCACGGAGGGAACGCAGCGACGGAAGAAAAACTAAAAGCACACGTGCTGCCGAAACTGCCGCGCGAATGGAACTGGCCGTCTTCCGCAAATCCCGAGCGGTCGTACACATTGACGCTGCGCGAAAGCCTCGATTACGTGCGCTTCGTCAATCCCGGCGATCTGCGCGCCGCGCCGCAAACCTGCGGCGATGCGGCGTGCCATCGCGACATTGTATATAAGGTGCAGCACAGCCTCATGACGCACGGGGCGTTTCTTTGGGGCGCGGCCCTCTACAACAACGGCGCGGTGCCGCTCAAGACGCCCATCTTCGGCGAAAGCTACGACCCGCTCGGACATGCTCGCCGTCTCTACACTATCCCCGCACCGTCGCCCGAAGAGATGCGGTTGAAGGGTGTTCTTGGCCACTTGCAGCCGCTGCCGCAATTTGAAGCAACACAGCCCGGCAACACGCTACGAGTTTTTGAGCGCGGGATCAACCGTCTCTCCAATCGCGGCTTCGGCACGTTGACGCGAACTGATCCCGTGTTCCAAGGGTTGCAGCGCACGCGTTTGCTTGATCCGTTGCTGCACATGCTCGGCACCAACGATCATCCCGGAGACTATCGTTCTTCTGGCTGTACGGCGTGTCATGTGTTGTACGCCAACGATCGCGATCCGGTACATTCCGGCGCAATCGCGCGCTACGGGAATCTCGGCCGCTCCTTCACCAGCGACCCTACCATTCCGAAGAACGAATCCGGCCACCCCATTCAACACCGCTTGACGCGATCGATTCCCTCCAGCCAGTGCGTGGTCTGTCACATCCACCCCGGAACTTCCTACGCTTCTCAATACCTCGGCTACATGTGGTGGGACAACGAAACCGATGGCGAGTTGATGTATCCGCCGCAACCCAAGCAACTGAGTCCGGAACAACAAAGCCGCGCTTTAGCGCGCAATCCGGAATCGGCTTCGCTGCGCGGCAATTGGTCCGATCAATCATTCCTGCAAGAGCTCTCCACGCTCAATCCCAAGCTGAAGCAAACGCAGTTCGCCGATTTCCACGGCCACGGATGGGTCTATCGCGCCGTGTTCAAGCACGACCGCAAGGGGACGCTGCTCGATGCCGAAGACCGCCCCGTTGCGCACGAAGATCCCGACAAATTCAAAAGTCGATTGCCATGGAACAGTCAACGCGCGCGCCGCGCTCAAGACCAGCGGACCCGCCGCGCCGTCGCCCGCGCATGATCTGTCGCTGCTGCGCACTCCCTCCGGAGAGCGCCGCTTTGAGTGGGTGGACGGCCGGCTGAAGCAGCGTTCGATGGTGGAAGACGGAAAAGAGTGGACCGTTTCGCAGGTGATGGATTCGCTGCGCCGCGGCAGTTACAACTACAACGAGAAAGCGCGCCTCGCGAAAACAATGCAGCGCGATGGCAACACGTGGGGAGACGGCGCGGCCCCGTCCGCCGCGCTAGCCCATTCCAATGAGCGCATGTCGTGCTACTCCTGCCACACGTCGTGGATGACCAGCTGCTTCGGCTGTCATCTCTCCATGAAGGCCAACGCGAAACGGCCGCTGCTGCACTTTGAAGGCAATAACGACACGCGCAATTTCACTTCATATAACTTTCAGGTGCTGCGCGACGACATCTTCATGCTCGGTATCGACAGCACCGTGAAAGGCGGCCGCATCGCCCCCGTGCGATCTTCCAGCGCAGTGGTGGTCGGCTCGCAAAACGCCAACCGCGAATGGATCTATTCGCAGCAGCAAACCATCTCCACCGAAGGCTACAGTGGCCAGGCTTTCAATCCGCACTTCCCGCACACCGTGCGCACGCGGGAAACTCGCACCTGCACCGATTGCCACGTATCAATAGAAAACGACAACAACGCCTGGATGGCTCAGCTGCTCTTGCAAGGCACCAACTTCGTCAACTTTCTCGGCCGTTGGATCTACATCGCCGAAGGAAAGCATGGCGTTGAGGCCGTCGCCGCAACCGAGCGCGACGAACCGCAGGCGGTGATCGGAAGTCATTTACACAAACTCGCCTATCCCGAACGCTACGCCGCGCATCAAAAAACGGGTCGATTGCAGGAAGCTCATCACCATGAGGGCGCGGACGCGCAGAGCATTCAACTCCGCGGCGAGTATCTATACGTCGCCAAAGGCAGGCATGGTGTGGAGATCTACGATGTCGCCAACATCGACAACAAGGGCTTCGCCGAACGAATCATCTCCGCGCCCGTTTCCAGATTCGGGCAGCGATTGGCGGTGAAGACGAAGGACGCCGCATGGATCGCGTCACCCACTACGCTAGGCGTCGATCCGGCGAGGCGTCGCAATCCCGAGAACGAAGAGCAGCCCATCCATCTGTTGTATGCCTTCCTCTACGTTGCCGATCGCGAGGAAGGGCTCATTCTGATCAACGCCGCCACGCTGCTCGATGGCGAGCCGCGCAACAATTTTCTGAAACGCTCGCTCACCTTCAACCCGGATGGAATTTTGAAAGGTGCGAACCATGTCGTCATCGCGGGACGTCACGCCTACGTGAGTTGCGACCGCGGACTGGTGATCGTCGATATCGACCAGCCGCTCACTCCGAAGGTGGTGGCCACCGTTCCGCTCAAAAGCGCGGGCCATGCCGCGATTCAATTCCGCTACGCCTTCGTCCTGGACGCGGAGGGAATGAAAACCATCGACGTCACCTATCCGTCGTCGCCGCAAGTGAAAGCCGCGGTTCCCCTCACCAGCGCGAAAGATATTTACGTCGCGCGAACCTACGCCTACATCGCCGCCGGCAAACAGGGCTTGGCGATGGTCGATATCGAGAAGCCGGAACAGCCGCGCGCTCCACGATTTTTCAACGCCGGCGGAGCCATTAACGACACGCATGCCGTTCGCGTCGGCATGACGAACGCCAGCCTGTTCGCCTATCTCGCGGACGGGAAAAACGGATTGCGCGTCCTGCAAATGACCTCGCCGGTGAAGACGCCGGGCATGTGGGGTTTCAGTCCCGCGCTCGATCCGAAATTGGTTGCCACCTACAAGACGAAAGGCGAAGCGATCGCACTTTCCAAAGGCTTGGACCGGGACCGCGCCGTCGACGAATCGGGAAATCAACTCGCCGTTTTCGGACGCCGCGGCGCGCGGCCGTTCAATCAGCAGGAAATGCAGCGGCTGTATCTTCGCGACCGCAAGCTCTACACTGTCACCAACGATGCGCCGGCGCCTGCGAAGGAGAAGGGCAGATGAAGATATTGCTCGCCCTCCTTGCCTGCGGCGCTGCTTTCGCTCAGCCGCTAATTCACACGCAGCTTCTCAACGGCGTGGTTCGCGCCGAAGCCTATCACGCGTCC
>JACPVQ010000021.1 GCA_016191645.1 Candidatus Solibacter usitatus | reverse complement strand
GCTTTTTCAACGGTGTCATAAAGGCCCCCATCCGAAAAGGAATCCGGGGTGACATTGCCATCGGCTGCTTTGCAGCCGCCCGGGAGATTGCGATTACTTCAGGCAGAGCCGGTCTGGAGACCGGCTCGCAGATCTGGAGATCTGCCCCACACGGCAGCACAGCCGCAACCAAAGAGAATCTTTCAGAGTCTGGTAGTACAGAGCGACCAAGGGAAATGTTTGCAGGCTCGGAAGACTTCGGACTGTTTACGGAATCAGCATCACCGGCGCTTGCCAGAAAGCGGCCTTGCGCGTTTTCGCATCGAGCACCGTCACCTGACATGTGTATTCGCCAGGCGGCAACTGATTCAGGGCGAAGGTGAACTTCAACGGCATCGTTTTCAGGCGGTTGTTCAACGCTTCGGACACCTTTAACGGCGCCGTTTCCAAAGCCTTCGCCGGGCCGCGATAGAACGTGACATACGCATAAAGCGGTTGTGCCGCCTCAACGCCTTGCTGGTAAGCCTGCAAGTAGACGTACATGTCTTTCGCCTTGCTGAAGACGCGCGTGACGGAGGGAATCAACTTCATTCCATCCTGCACAAGGGGGCTCACAAAGTGCGCCTGGCCCCTGTCCTTGCCGGCGTTGAACAGCGCGTCGCGCATGTCGGCGCGCTGGCTGCTGAGCACTACGGAACTGATGGCGATGCGCTTCTCTTCCTTGTTGAGATTGGGAATGACGAATGGCGTTTCGTAGGTTCCGATGCGTCCGGTTTCGGCATCGCGCGCAAGAAACTTGATCTTGTATTTGCCGGGCAAAAGCGTAAAGCCGGTATCGTATTCAATGGGACGCTTGGCGAGTTCCGCCGCCGTTGCCCCGGTGAGTTTGATGTCCACCTTGTCGCGGACGTTCGATACGGTGCTGCCGTACTCATCCTTGATCTCGCCAATGAAATCGATGAGCGTATGCTCCGCGCCGCCGCGCCGTGCGAGAGCGAGTTCTATCCCGGGAATTTTGACGGCGATGGGTACGAAATACTCGGCGCGATTCAACTGGAAATGACCGATCTCCATGGCGATGGTCAACTCCGTGACGGGATCGCCGAGCATCAAAGCGTCCTCGAGTTGGCGCTCTTTGTCGGCGGTGGTGAACTTCTGGAATTTTTTCGATGCGTAGTAGCCCTGGCGGTAATCGAGTTTCGCGGCAACATCGGAATTCAAGGTGATTTTGATCTTGCGAAACTTGCCGTCGGGGTTGGCGTTGGTTGTGTAGTAGCCGAGAATGTAGTAGCTCGACGTCGCCTGCTGCGCCTGGACAATGCCTCGCGAGAGATCGTTGTAATCGAGCAGGGCCTTGCCGCCCGTGTCGGCGGCGAGCGTCCACAACGTATCCTGCGAGCGTTGCAAATTGCCGGTCATCGCGTTGGCGGCCGCGCCTGTGTACATGGCAATGCCGCCGGGCGAGCCGCGCGTCGCGTCGCCGAGCGGCGCTTGCGCGACGAGCCCACGCGCATCGATGGGCCAGAAAGAAACCCCCGAGCGAATGGCGGCATTGATGGTGGCATGCAACTGCGCCTGGTTGTTCGCGCCGTTGAGCCGCAATCCGCTGGCGAAGTAGAGAAGCGATTTCTTTTCGTTCAACCTTCCCAGCATGGTCGCGGCGGTTTGCAGCGCGGCGAGTTGACGGTCGGTAAAGAAAATATTGAACTCGGCGTCATTCTGCCCGAACGCCGCGCCCGTATCGGCGCGCGCCGCGTCATCGGAAGGCGCGTTCTCGTCCTCGCCGACAATCAACGTTTCAATCACGCCGAGCAACTGCGCGCGGTCGCCTGTAAAATCCTGCAACACCTGGACAGCGCCGCTGGT
>JACPVQ010000263.1 GCA_016191645.1 Candidatus Solibacter usitatus | reverse complement strand
GTCAAGATCATGACGCCGGATCATCTGCACGCGGTCATCAGCATCGCCGCCATGAAGAAGGGCAAGCATGTCATCGTGCATAAGCCCATCTCGAACCGGTTGAAGGAAGCGAAACAAGTCATCGACACAGCGCGCGAACGCGGCGTCGCCACGCACTTCATGCCGTGGGATAGCCAGGGAACCATGGAACCCGTGCTGGCATGGATCAAAGAAGGAGCCATCGGCACGCTGCGCGAAGTGCACAACTGGACCAGCCGCCCCATGTGGCCGCAATACGCCACGCTGCCCACCGATACACCGCCCGTGCCCAAGGGGTTCGATTGGGATTTGTGGCTGGGCCCGGAAGCCGAGCGGCCCTATCATCCCAACTATACGCACATGGTGTTTCGCGGCTGGTACGATTTCGGCGGCGGTTCGATGGCCGACATGGGGCACTACAGTTTGTGGACTGTATTCAACGCGCTGGAGTTGCATTCGCCAACCAGCATTGAGCCGATGCTCAGTCACGAGCGCGTGATGAAAGACGGTGTCGCCACGCCCGTCAAGAACGATTTCTCTTTCCCGTCGGCGAGCACGGTGCGATTCAAGTTTCCCGCGCGCGGGCAGCGGCCTCCTGTGGATCTCATCTGGTACGAAGGCGGATTCCGTCCGCCCACGCCGCCGGAATTGGAAGAAGACGGCAAAGAGTTTTCCAATGAAGGCATGATGTTCGTTGGGGACAAGGGCAAGATTCTTGCGGGCTTCCGCATCGATAGCCCGCGGCTGATTCCGGAAAAAAGAATGCGCGGCTACCAGGCCGCCGAGGCTCGCGCGCGCCGCGGCCAAGGCGAAGGCCGGGAACTCTCCGCGGGACTGCGGCAGTGGATTGCAGCCTGCAAAGGAGGAAAGCAATCGGCGGGAAATTTTCTCAACGCCTGGCCGATTTCCGAAGCCGTCAATCTGTATGCGGTGGCGTTGCGCACGGGACGCAAGCTGCAATACGACGCGGCTTCCATGACCATCACCAACGTGCCGGAAGCGAACAAATATTTGACGCGAGAGTATCGCAAAGGTTGGAATCCAGGATCGATTTGAGGAGTGTGCACATGATGAATCGAAGAGAATTCGCGGGCGCTTGCGCTGGCGTCGTCAGCGCCGCAGCCTTGCAGGCAGCACCGCTCGGCCTGCCTATCGGTTGTCAGACCTATCCGGTGCGCGAGGCGTTGGGCAAAGATTTCGAAGGCACTCTGCGCCAGCTTGCGGCCATCGGCTACAAGACCATCGAGATGTGCTCGCCGCCGGGATATGCGCGGTCGGGCTATGGCGCGCTGGTGGGAATGAAGGCTGCGGAAATGCGCAAAATCGTCGAAGGCGCGGGTCTCGCCTGCACCAGTTGCCACTATCAGTTCCGCGAGCTGAAGGAGAACCTGCGGGAGCGCATGGACTTCGCGCTGGAACTCGGCATGAAGCAGATGATTCTGGCATCGTTTGGAATCCGTCCGGAAGCGCCGATGTCGGATTGGATACGCGCCGCGGACGACATGAACAAGGCCGGTGAGCAGGCGCGCAAGGACGGCATCCAGATTGGTTTCCACAATCACAACGGCGAATTCAAAGAGATCGGCGGCGTGCTGATCTACGACCAGCTCTTGAAGACGTTCGATCCGCAACTGGTCAAGATGCAGTTCCAGGTTTCCGTGCTCAGCGTTGGCGTGGAGCCGGTTTCTTATCTTTCCAAATACCCGGGACGGTTTGCGTCTCTCCATTTGCAGGATTGGTCGCCGGCGGAAAAGAAAACGGTCGCAGTGGGAAAAGGCGCGGTCGATTGGAAGAAACTGTTCGCCGCGGCGAAAACCGGCGGAGTGAAGAATTACTTTGTGGAATTGAACCTGAACGAGATGAAGGAGAGTTATCCTTATCTGCGCAGCTTAAACGTGTGAGAGGGGGAGAGAGCGTCATGAGCAAACGAATCGCAATTCCGGTACTGGCCGTCGCCTGCGTGGTGGGAGTCGTCATCGGGACGATAATGCAGAGGCATCCGCCGGTCGCCTACGCGGCGCAGGCGCCCGCCAACGACGGCAAACTGCGCGTCATGATCATCGGCGCGCACCCCGACGACGCGGAGTATCGCGGCGCGGGCGTGGCGATGAAGTGGGCGCGGCAAGGACATCATGTGAAGCTGGTGTCGGCGACCAACGGCGACATCGGGCACTGGCAATCGGCCGGCGGCCCCCTGGCTCAGCGCCGCCAAAAAGAAGTAGTGGAAGTGGCGCGCAGGCTGGGCGTGTCGGTGGAAGTGGTGGACATTCACGACGGCGAGATTGTGCCGACCCTGGAAAACCGGCGCATCATCACGCGCCTCATCCGCCAGTGGAACGCCGATGTCGTCATTACCAACCGGCCCAACGACTATCATCCCGATCACCGCTACACCTCGATTCTGGTGCAGGATTCCGCATTCATGGTGACGGTGCCGTTCTTCGCGCCGGACGTGCCGGCACTGAAGAAGAACCCCGTTTTCCTTTACTCCTCCGATCGTTTCGAGCGGCCCAATCCATTTCGCGCGGATGTCGCCGTGGCGATTGACGATGTGATGGAGCCGACGCTGGATGCGCTGCTTGTGATGGAATCGCAGATACACGAAGGCGGCGCAAACGGCGACGCGAGCCTCTTTCCCGCCGATGAAGCGAAGAGAAAAGCCCGCCGCGCAGAAGTGCGAAGGAGTCTCGCCCAGCGCTACGCTGGCGCAGCCAACCGCTACCGCGACGCGCTGGTCAAGTTCTACGGCAAAGAGCGCGCCCAGAGCATCCGCTACGCCCAGGCGTTCGAAGTGTGCGAGTACGGCCGCCAGCCTTCCGCGGACGAATTGAAAAAACTCTTCCCGTTCTGACAGCTTCAGCCCCGTGACATCGCGCGCTACTACGGTGCGCGCGTTCCGCTCCAATTTCCGCCCGATTGGCAATTCGCCGCGCACGTAAAGGTGCCGGTGAAGCTGTTGCCGTCGGCCGACTGGACAAACCGGATTCCGCCATTCTGTGTGCCTTGTGTCCATGTGCCGGTGAGGATGTTTCCGGCGACGGTTCCGGCAATGGTCCCGCTGAAGTTCGGATAGACGCCTGTGACGCTGGCGCCTGTTTGCGTAATCGTGAGCGGGCCGTATTCCGTGTTCCAACGGCCGCCAAAATTGACGAAAGTTCCCGTGGGAGGAGGAGGCGGCGGTGTGGTACCGGTCTTGCATTTTCCGGCGGTGCCTGCGCTGAAGATCGACAGGATTTCCGCCGCGCTCAAAGCACGGTTGAAAATCGCGACCTCGTCGATGAGTCCGTTGAAGTAGCGCGGACTGGTGGAATCCTCGCGGCCGATGAGCACGTTGCGCGAGGTCGATAGAATCGCTCCCACCGATGTTGTCGAGTTGACCGCGCGGCCGTTGACATAAGCGACCTGCAAGCCCGTCGCGGAATCGAAGGTCATGGCCACATGTGTCCACGTGTTCAGCGGGATGGTTCCCCCATCGGCGTGCGGTTCGCGCCCGCCCGATTGATGCACCGCGCCGAACACGTTCCCGGTGCCGCCGTTATTGAGAACACCAACGATCATATTGGCCACCAGCGCACGAATAGTGCCTGATTGC
>JACPVQ010000020.1 GCA_016191645.1 Candidatus Solibacter usitatus | reverse complement strand
GGGTCAGACGAGTCCAGCCCTATTGCTTGTTCCCTTCCAAACGGGCCTTACGGTACTTTGCCGTCTTCTCGTTGGCTTCGTTCCACTTAGGCGCTTCGGGATTCTCGGCGAGCATCCAAAGTCCCGCCGCAACCGCGCGATTGAGCTTCGCCATGTTCACGTAGTCGAGCTTTTCCCAATGGTCGCCCAGTCCGTGATAATCGGGAAATTCGAATGCCGCGCAGAAAGTGTGAGCGGGGACACCCGCGTTGGCAAGCGCTTGATTATCGCTGCGCGGATAGAAAGAGTCCGAATACTTTTCGTGCTTCTCGAATCCAACGCCTTCCACTTGACCCGCTGCGACGAACGTATCGGGGATGTTTGTGTAGTCGAACCCGGTCACGCTTACTTTACTTTTGCGTTCGCCTTCGTTGTCGTCGGTACGGCCCAGGTGTTCGAGATTGATATCGGCGACCGTCTTCGCCAGCGGGAAGATGGGGTTGCGGCCGTAGAACGAAGAGCCGAGCAAGCCGCGTTCTTCGCCGAAGACTGCCATAAACACCATGGTTCGTTTGGGACGCGTTTCCTGCGATGCAAACGCCGTGGCAATTTCGATGACGGACGCGGTGCCGCTGGCGTCGTCGTTCGCGCCGTTGTAGATGCCGTCGCCTTTTTCAGGGGCGGTGGTTCCGATATGGTCGTAGTGCGCGGTAACCAGAATGTAGGTGTCCTTCAAGACGGGATCCGATCCGGGAAGGATTCCAACCACGTTACGCAATTCCGCGGGCGATTCCACCGCCGCTGGGATACGTAGGGAGATCTTCGCCAACGTCTCTCCAAGCGGCATGGCATCGAACGCGCTTTTCAATTCATCTGAATGGATGGAAAGGGGGAAGTACGGCGTGAACCCGCGTCTCAGCTGCGATTTCGGGTCGATCAATTGGACCGTACTGCCCGATCCCTTTTCCCCTCCGCGAATTCCAACTACAGCGGCGGCTTTCAACCGCAGCAACTGATCGCGCAGCGCTACCGAGCGACCCGTGCGCTCGCCGCGCTCCTTGGAACTCAATCCGCGAAGATCGCTCATGGACTGCGCCACAGTGAAAACAACCCAACCATCCAACTTGCCATCGGGGAGTTTTTTGAGATCGTCCAAGCTGTCGTGAGTCGCTTTGAATACCCGCGCGTCTTTCACCTCGACGCCAAGCGCGGTTTGAATGCTGAAGCGGGAGCCGTCAATTTCCAGACTCTTCTCGCCGTTGCGGAAGCTCGCCGCCACCTTGTCCATTGGAATGCTGGATTGCTTCCAATGCGCCCATTGAAAATACGAATCGGCGCCGGGGACAGGATCGAGACCCGCGGAACGGAATCGCGAGGCAATATATTCGGCAGCGATATCGAGGCCTTTCGACGGGGTGGCGCGGCCCTCCAAAAGGTCCGAAGCAAGAAACGATACGTGCCCCTTCAAGCCGTTGGGCTGAATTCGTTGAATCGCCTCGTCAACCGGTTTGGGAAGGCGGTTTGCGGAAGGCGGCTCCGCAAGAAGAGCGGTCGCGGCGCAAAAAAGCAGAGCCCGCCGCAGGCTGAAGCAATGCATTGCCCTATTCTATCCGCTTTCCAGGCTGCGACCGCCCACCCTGGCGCAGAATCATTTGCGTGACCTTCCCGCCGGCGTCGCGCTCAAAGGTGATTTGCGCTTCTACCACTTTCAGAAAAAACGAATTCGGCGTTTCGGGGAAGATTTCGGATGGAGGTTGATTCGGGGCTTGCGTCAGGAACCGGTTGCCTTCGCGGTAAACGCGGATAGAGAAAGCTGGCGAAAGTTGATAGGTACCCACAAATGCGTCAAAGGCTTCATTGGTCATGGAAATCTGCTGACGGACCTTGGGGACATCATAGGGTCTGTCGTGAATCAACGCGCCAAGGTCTCTTGCGACCCCACTCGCGTTCGCCTGCTGCACATTGCTCAAAACCAGCATGAGAGAACGATCCTGCGGAATCCTCCCGATGAAAGTGGAGAAGCCGTTGATTCCGCCGCCATGGCCAATCAGTTTCATGCCGGCTTCCTCCGCTATGGTCCAGCCGTAACCATAGCCGCTTTTGTTCGGCGTAAACATGCGATTCAAGACAGCCTGCGGCAGCACCTTGTCCGTGTAGAGGGCAGCATCCCACAAGGCGAGGTCGTTCACCGTTGAGTACAACGAACCGGCGGCATGCGGCTGCGACATGTCCAGATAAGCGGCGTTGCGAAAACGCGCGCCCTGCTTGGAGTATCCGGCGGCGCGGTTGGGAAGAATCGTTTCGAAATGATCGTATCCGCTATTGGACATCTTCAACGGCTCAAAGATGTTCTTGTTAAGAAACTCCTCATACTTCTCGCCCGAAACTCTTTCGATGATGTCGCCGAGCAGCACGTAGCCGGAGTTGTCGTATTTGAATTGCGAACCGGGCGCGAACTCCAACGGCTTGCCGCGGAAGCCGCCGATCAACTCCGGCAGCGGCATCGGCTTGAACATGTTCCTGCCGTAAGCGGGATCGTTTGTATAGCTTGGAATGCCGGATTGATGACAAAGCAGATGATGAACAGTTACGTCCTTCCAGGCCTCAGGAGCATCGGGAATGTATTTGGAGATGAGGTCCGTCACATTGAGTTTGCTCCGCTGCTCCAGCAGCATAATGCTGGTCGCCGTGAACTGCTTGGTGATGGAGCCCAAGCGGAATTTCGTATCAGGGCCGTTGGGAACATTCAGTTCCCGGCTTGCCAAACCTACTCCGGTGTTGAGGATGATGCTTCCGTTTTTGGCAAGCAACACGGAACCGGAGAATCCGTTCACGGTTTCCTGCGCCTTCAAATACTCGCGAGCCTTGGCAGCGTAATCTTGAGCGGTTACAACAATCGCCGCCATCAACAGCAGGCACGCTCGAACGATAGTTTGTTTCATGTTCCCAGTTCCGTTTCCTTAAGCGAGCAGTTCGCGAATGACGGCCCCGCCGGTTTGGCTCAACTGCTTTTGCCGGCCCGCGTGGAGGTAGCGAAGTTTATTGTCATCCAAGCCCAGAAGGCGCAGCATTGTGACGTGGAAATCCTTGATCGGATGGATCGATTCCACCGCCGATCCGCCGACGTCGTCGGTCGCTCCAACGATGGTTCCGGCCTTCACTCCGCCGCCTGCCAGCCACGTGGCCATCGCGCCCGCGTTGTGATCGCGACCCCATGCCTGCCCTCCACGGCGGATGCCGTTGTCAGGACTGCGTCCAAACTCGCCCGACCAGACGACCAGCGTTTCGTCGAGCAATCCCGTGCGTTTGAGATCTTTGATCAATGCGGCGATCGGCCGGTCGCTCGCTTGAATGCGAGCGCCATGCGCCTTTTCGATGTAGTCGTGCGAATCCCAGCCCATGACGATCAGTTGCACAAATCGAACGCCCGATTGCACCAGTTTGCGCGCCAGCAGACAGCGGCGGCCCAGCGCATCCATGTCGCGATCTTTGCCGCCGATGCCATACATCTCCAACGTTTTCGGCGATTCTTTGCTGAGATCCACCACGCCCGGCATCTCGGCTTGCATGCGGAACGCCAGTTCGTAGCTCTCCATGCGGGCCGCGAGGTCTTCATGATCTTTGTGCTTCGCGCCGTGTGCCGCATTCAACTTACTGAGCAAATCGAGGTTGGCGCGCTGCCGTTCCACCGTAACTCCCGGCGGCGGCGTCATATCGAGAATCGGCGTTCCCTCGGGCCGCAGCGGAGTTCCTTGATAATGCGGCGGCAGAAAACCGTTGGACCAGTTTGCCGCGCCGCCTTGCGGGTAGGCGACGTCAGGCAGCACGACGAATGCAGGCAGATTCTGGTTCACCGTGCCCAAGCCATACGCGGTCCACGCGCCCACCGCGGGGTCGCCGCCGAATTGATTGCCGGTGTTGAGATGGTAAAGCGCCGTGGGATGATTAACGCTTTCCGCCTGCAATCCACGGTAGAAACAGACGTCATCGACCACGGAGGCAAACTCGCGATAGAGCGAATTGATCTCGATGCCCATCTTGCCGGCGCGCTGGAATTGGAACGGGCTGCGAACGTAGTAGCGCTCGCCTGTGTTCATGGCCGCGGCAAATTTCGAGCGCTCCTTTTGAAAGCGCGTCATGTGAACTTCGGCCAGTTTGGGCTTCGGGTCGAACGTGTCGATGTGACTGGGGCCACCTTCCATCAAAAGAAAGATGCAGTTTTTCGCTTTCGCGGGAATGTGTTGGGCCTTCGGTGAGAGAACGCCGGCGCGCGCCTGCTCTTCGGCGAACAAGGCTGATAGCGCGATGGAGCCTAAGCCCATGCCGCCTCCGAAGACGAATTCACGTCGCGACGGGGTGGCGGTGATCAGGCGATTCCTTCTAGTCTGCATGCCGCACGCTCCGGAAGCGGGCTGAAGCCCGCTGCAAGCTAAAGCTTGCCCCACGTGCTTAGTAAACATATACAAACTCATTCGAGTTCAGCAGTACCAGCATCAGGTCGGCGAGCGCCCGGGTTTCGGGGCCAACATCACTGGAAGGATCGCGACCATAAGCAAGCTCAAACGCACGTCGAATTTGTACTCGTTTATCTTTCGTCTCGCGCTCCAGCCGCGCCGCGAATGCCAGAGCCATATCGTGGGCGAATTGACCGTTGAACAAAGAGAAGGCTTGCGTCGGAACAGTGGATGACTCACGGTTTTCGCAGGACACATCCAGGTTTGGTCCATTGAAAACATCGACCATGGGATCGACGAGACTGCGCTGCTGGAAGGTGTACACCGTGCGCCGGTTGCGTTCGCGCTTCAAAGGCGATTCGTGATAGGCGGGTTGCAAAGAACCCATGGCGTGGCGCGGTTGCCGCGCGACATCCTCATTGATCTGCGGGAAGACGCCTGGGCCGCCGGATTCCAAACTTAGTTCTCCGGCCACCGCGAGGACACTATCGCGCAGCATCTCAGCGGACATGCGCTGCGGAGGAAAGTAAGAAAGCAACAGATTGCCGGGGTCTTTTTCTTTCGCCGCGGCGGACGTCAGAGAACTGGAGCGCTGGTAAACATCGGAGAGCAGAATCAGCCGGTGCATCGACTTCACGCTCCAGCCGCTTTCTACAAAACTAGAGGCCAGCCAGTCGATCAATTCGGCGTGCGACGGCTTGCGGCCCATCTTTCCGAAATTGTTCGAGTCCGCAGCCAAACCGCGCCCGAAGTGATATTGCCAGATGCGATTTACCATGACGCGGGCAGTGAGCGGATTGCGCGCATCGGCAATCCAATTGGCGAGCGCCGCACGGCGTCCGGCGATCGTATCCGGAATTTCAGGCAGTGGGAATCCGCTGTATCGCGCGGCGAGGCTTAGCAGCCCGGGCCCTACTTTGTCACCGGGCGATTGAATATTGCCGCCAGGCAAAATGTGCACTTCCGGAATCTTGTAATCTTTTCGCGCGGCGTATCTCAGATTCTGACCGCCGTCAGTGAAACCGTCGGCAGGGCCGCTGGAAACGGCGAACGCCTTCGGCTCATAGCGATCCACCGATTCCCGGTAAAGCTGCATGTGCTTCTGATGAAGCTTGAACTCTTCGAACTCCTGTGGAGAGATGCCTTCCTTTTCGCGGATGGCGGCGGCCAGTACGCCCTTCGGTAGATCCTCCACGCGGGAAACACCGTGCTTCTTCATCGTGAGAGCTCGCACGCTGTCGTCATACCGCGCCTGACTGTTCTTGGTCTCCGTGATCAAGCGATTCGTGTAGCTCTTGCCGGACGCCAAATCCGCCGTGTTCTCGCGCGGCAAAAAGGGAAGCTCGGGTCTGGCGAATTCCGTTGTCGCGAAGATGGATTGCAGCTGATAGTACTCTTTGGTGGGAATGGGATCGAACTTGTGATCGTGGCATTTGGCGCAGCCCACGGTAAGGCCGAGGAACGTTACGCCTACCGCATTGGTTACATCGTCCAAAAACATTTGACGCGTCACTGCCTCTACCGACATGCCGGTGTGTTCCCAAGGGCCGGCGCGTAGAAAACCCGTGGCGATGATCGATTCCGGATTCTTCGCATCGATCTCGTCCCCGGCAATCTGTTCACGGACGAAACGGTCGTACGGCTTGTCGTCATTGAAGCTGCGAATCACGTAATCGCGATAGCGCCACGCGTTGGGACGTTCAAAATCGTTGGAGTAGCCGTTCGTATCGGCATAGCGAACGACATCGAGCCAATGGCGTCCCCAGCGTTCCCCATAACGCGGAGAGGCTAACAGGCGGTCCACAAGGCGAGCGTAGGCATCGGCGCGCGGGTCCTTGAGAAATGAATCGATCTCATCCGGAGTGGGCGGGAGCCCGGTGAGATCGAAGGTAACGCGCCGGATCAAGGTGCGTTTATCGGCGGCGGGCGCGGCCTTCAGGCCCTTGCCGGCGAGTTTGGCGTTGACAAATCCGTCGATGGCGCTCCTGCCCGCGGGCGCTTGCGGTTTTCGTAAAGGTTGGAAAGCCCAAAGATCTTCCGGTTTGGAATCCCATTTCGTCTCCGCTTGGGCGACGGCCCAAGGCGCGCCCGCATTGATCCAATCCTTAATCGCGGCGATGACCTCCGGCGGAAGTTTCTTATCTTCGCCGCCGGGAGGCATTTGCAGAACCCCTGCTCCTGTGATCGCGCGATAGAGCAAACTGCTCGCGGCATTTCCAAGAGTGACCGCGGGACCTTTCATTCCGCCTTTCAAAAGTCCTTCGCGCGTTCTCAAATCGAGGTTCGCCAGGACTTGCCCAACGCCATGGCACCCGTAGCAATTCTTTTCCAGCGACGGACGAATGGTCTCAGTAAACACACGATCCGGTTCGGCGCCAAAGGCGGTCAACACGCTGAGCAGCGCGGCGAATCTCATTGTTCGCATTCTACATCAAGCGCCTGTTAACAATTAGCCGCTTTGCTATGGTTGAGTCATAGAGTGCAGGAGGTCTTTTATGCATCTGACCAGGTTGGTTCTTCTTTTTGGCTTCGCTGTTAGTTTTGACACAACGGCATTCGCCCAAGGGGTTGCCGGCATGGGTGGTATTTCCGGCACGGTTCGCGACGGTAGCGGCGCGGTTATTCCAGGCGCATCCGTTGTGGTTGCAAACGAATCGATGGGTATCCGGCGAACGCTCCAAACCACGGGAGCGGGCGTGTTCGCCGCACCGGGCCTGGTGCCGTCGCAGGGCTATTCCGTCACCGTCACCAGCTCGGGCTTTGCGCAGTGGACAGTGAAGGATTTGGAAATTCTGGTGGGACAAACGGTGGAGCTACGCGTGGGTCTGCAAGTTTCCACCTCGACTACACAAGTGGACGTCATCGCCGAGACTCCCATTGTGGATGAGAGCAAGACCGGAGTTTCTCAAGTCATTGAGAAAGATCAGATCGATGGGCTGCCCATCAACGGCCGCCGCGCCGACTCTTTTGTTCTGCTCTCGCCCGCCGTGATTCCCGACGGCGACTTCGGACTGGTGAGTTTCCGCGGAATTGCCGGCGGCAATGCGTTTCTGACCGATGGCAACGACACCACAGGCAGCTTCTACAACGAAAATGCCGGACGCACGCGCATCACCACGCAAATCTCTCAGGATGCGGTGCAGGAGTTTCAGGTGATGTCGGACGGGTTCTCAGCTGAATTCGGGCGCGCCTCGGGCGGTGTCATCAACACGGTGACGCGCAGCGGCAGCAATGGCATCCACGGGACCTACTATTGGTTTTTCCGTAATCGGACTTTGAACGCTACGGACCGCTATGCGGGCGGATACAACGCGCCGGAGGTGCGGCATCAAACCGGAGGCAGCTTGAGCGGCCCCATCAAAAAGGACAAGCTCTTTTACTTTGCGAACTTCGACCTGCTGCGCCGAAACTTTCCGGCGATCAACCGCATTATCAACAATGCCTTTACCGACACATCGGGAAACCTGAACACGCCCTGCGCCGCGCCCGCCACGCAAGCGCAATGCGACGTGGCAAGAGCATTCCTCACGCGCCAAATGAACGTCGTGGTGCCGCGCTCGGCCAACCACGAGCTTGGCTTTTTGAAGATCGACTGGCGGCCCGCGGAACGGAACACTTTCAGCTTCAGTTTCAACTCTCTGCATTGGGTCTCGCCGAACGGAATCCAGACGCAGGCGGTGCTGACCACAGGCGCGGCGCTGGGAAACAACGCCAATTCCACCGTATTCACCGACTACGCGCGAGCCTCCTGGACGAGTATTCCAACCACATCGACAACAAACGAGCTGCGCTTAGGCTGGTTCAAGGATCGTCTAGGGGACCCGGAGAGCAGCGGGTTATGGCCCAAGGAAACGGGGCCCCTGAGCATCACTTTGAATGGGTCGAACATCGGCGCGGCGAGCGCCTACCCTCGCGTCCGGCCCAGCGAGCAGCGGTATCAATTCGTGGACAACTTCGGCTGGCTTCATTCCACGCACTCCACGCGATTCGGCGTGGACATTTCCACATCGAGTTATTATTCCAAGCAGCTCCCGAATCAGTTTGGGACCTACTCCTACACGAGTTTTTCCAATTTCGCCGCGGACCTCTCCGGGAACGCCACGCAGGGAAAGCGATACTCGAATTTCACGCAAGCATCGGGAGACCCGGTTTTGAACCTCCGCACCACGGACTTCCACTTTTACGCCCAGGACACCTGGAAGTTGCGCCGACGCCTGACCTTGAACTATGGTTTGCGGCTGGAAAAAGTTCTGGTGCCACAGCCGGTGAATACCAATCCGTTTTATCCGCAAACCGGCCGCATCAACAGTCCGGCGCTGAGCCTGGCTCCGCGCTTCAGCCTGGCCTACGCACTCGACGAGAAAACCGTGCTGCGCGCAGGTTACGGAATCTTTCACGCCCGGCTTCCCGGCGGAGCGTTGGGTGTGCTCTTCGAATCGAATGGAGTCTATCAGCCCTCCGTGTTGTTGCAGCCCGCCACAAACGGATCTCCCGTTTTTCCGAACATCCTGAGTTCCGCGGCGGGGCTTCCGACGGGAACGGTCTCCTTGGTTTTCGCCGCACCGGATTTCCGCAAGCCTTACACGCAGCAGGGAACGCTGGCAGTGGAACGGCAGTTCGGAAGAACCGTCGGGGTAACGGCGAGTTACATCTGGAGCCGGGGCGTCCATCTGTTCACCACGCGCGATCTCAACATGGGTCCGTTGGGGCCGAACGTTACTTACCAGATTCTGGATAGCGCGGGCGCCAATGTGGGCTCGTACACGACGGCGACGTACCGGTTTGCGAATCGCGTGGACAGCCGATTCGGCCGCATCCTGCAGGACGAGAATGGCGGCAACAGCTGGTACAACGGGCTGGCCATCCAAGTGCGGAAGAAGATGTCGCGAGGCCTCACAGGCACGCTTTCCTACACCTGGTCGCACGCCATTGACAGTGCGAATCAGGGCGGCGGCAGCAACGCGATTTTCTTCGACTCCATCCGTTCCACATTCAACGGCGATTATTCCTTCGACAAAGGATCGTCGCTTTTGGACGTGCGCCATCGCGCCGTGGTCACCTTCATGTATACGCCGAAGTTCACCACCAGCAACTCCACCGCCGCACGCTACTTCATCAACGGCTGGACGCTCTCCAGTCTGACTACGATGGCATCCTCCCGTCCGGCGACGGCAACCGTCAGCGTGAGCGGAACGCCCTTCACCGGCGCGGCGTACAATTCAACGTTGAATGGCTTCGGCGGTTCCAATCGAGTACCTTTCTATCCTTGGAACAGCTTGCTGGTGGACCAGATCTACCGCGTAGATGCGCGCATCACGCGGCAGATCCCCATCACAGAGCGCATGAAGCTGCATTTGAACTTCGAAGCGTTCAACGCGTTCAACACGATTTCCAATACGGCGATTCTGACGCAGGCATTCCAAGCCAGCAACGGAGTGCTGCGCCCGGTGGCGGGACTCGGCGCGGGGAGTGCGTCACAGGGCTTCCCGGACGGCACCAACGCGCGCCGCATGCAGGCGAGCATGCGCTTCCTGTTCTGATCGGCAGGCGTCGATAATCTACACTAAAGAAAGCGCCTCCGGCGTTTTTCTTCATGAACTCGAACGCAACATCCGCGCCTTTGCAGGAAATTGTGGAGGCCGAAGGCCACCTCATCGATTCGCATATCATGGAGCGGATCTTCGACACGGTAGTCGAATATCAAGGCCGCTTCGAAGTGCAGCATTTCCATATCGGGCGCACCAACAGCGAGCCTTCGCGGCTCCGGTTGCGCGTGGAAGCGCCATCGGTGGAGACGATGAATCGCATGCTGGCGCAACTGATCGGGCTGGGATGTTCTCCTACCGAGGGCGGCGACATCGAATGCCGAATGGTGGAAAAAGATTGCTGCGCGCCCGAGGATTTTTATTCCACGACGAATCAGCGCACGCTGGTGCGGCTGAACGGCGGTTGGGTGGATGTGGAAAAGCAGCGCATGGACGCGACCATCGTGGTGGATGGCGGCGGCGCGTCGTGCCGGCGGTTGCGCGATCTGCGCGCGGGCGATGCCGTAGTGGTGGGGATGCGAGGAATTCGCGTCATACCGGAATCGAAGGAGCGCGACCGCAATCAGTTCGCCTTCATGAGCAACGGCGTGTCAAGCGAACGGCAAGTGGAGACCGCGGTGCGGCAAACCGCGGCATTGATGAAACAGATCAAGGCGGAAGGAAAGAAGATCGTCATCGTCGCTGGTCCGGTGGTGATTCATACAGGGGGCGCGCCTCCGCTGGCCGCGCTGATCCATAAAGGATACGTTGATGCTTTGCTCGCAGGGAATGCGCTGGGAGTTCACGATATCGAATCGTCGCTGCTGGGCACCTCTCTCGGCGTGCGCACTGCTGACGGGCGGTTGGAAGAACACGGACATCGCAATCACATGCGCGCCATCAACGCCATCTATCATGCGGGCGGAATCAGGAAAGCCGTGCAGAGCGGGAAGTTGACCTCGGGGGTGATGTGCGAATGCGTTAAGGCGGGCATCCCCTTTGTGCTGGCGGGAAGCCTTCGCGACGATGGTCCGCTGCCGGATACCATCACCGACATGAACGCGGCGCAGGATGCCTACGCGGCGCACATTCGCGACGCCGGGCTCATTCTGTGCCTCGGCTCGATGCTGCATTCCATCGCCGTGGGAAACATGTCGCCGAGTTGGGTGAAACTGGTTTGCGTCGATATCAATCCCGCCGTGGTGACGAAAGTGAGCGATCGCGGGACGGGGCAGGCGGTGGGTGTTGTGACCGATGTCGGATTGTTCCTCGATATGCTGAACCGGTCGTTGGAGGCGGCATGAAGGCGCGGCGCCAATACACGGACGAGCATGCCGAAGCGGGCGTTCGCGCGCCGCTGCCGGAGATCGAAGTTTGGCCCAATCAATATCCGAAGCCGGGCTATGAGATCGAAATCAGAATTCCGGAATTTACCTCCGTGTGCCCCAAGACCGGGCTGCCGGATGCGGGAACGCTGATCATCCGCTACGTTCCGGACAAGCATTGCCTGGAATTGAAGTCGCTCAAGATGTACACGCTGGCCTACCGCAACCTGGGAATTTTTCAAGAGAACATCGTGAATCGCGTGCTGCGCGATGTAGTGAGCGCGGCGAAACCGGTGAGCGCGTCGGTGGAAGGCGAGTTCGCGCCGCGCGGCGGAATTTTTTCGAAGATCGTCGCGCATTGGAGCCGGCGTCGTGGACGATAAATCCGAAGAGATTGCCGCGGTGATGCGGGAGATCCAGGATCGCGTGCGCGAGAAGTACCCGCTGAATGCAGCGGGGACGCCGAACATCGCTCTGGCCGATTTGATGCGCGTCATCCATGCGCGCGATAGGGCGGAATCGAAAGTTGCGGCCATCGGCATCGTCAACCCGCGGGCGGGCGGTTTGGTCAACGGCGCGATTCAGGCGGTGAAGCGCACCGTGGCGCGCGGGCTGAACTGGTTCATCCGCGATCAGATCGAGTTCAACCGGGCGGCTGTGGATTGCGTGCAGGCGCTGCTCGATTCGGTGAACGACACGAACAGGGCGATCGCCGCGCTCGCTGCGCAGATGGAGAGCCGGTTCGAAGCCCTTCGCACGGACATGAGCCGGCAGGCCGAAGAGGCCCGGCAGTTGACGGACATTCGACTGCACTGGAACGAGTGGCGGCAGGAGTGGGAGCGGAAGCTCTCCATCAATGAGATTCAGTTTCTGCGCAATGCGGCGGATTTGCAGACCGCCTTCCAGCATCGCGTGACGCTGATGGAGGGGAATCTGCGCGAGATGACGGCCTCGCAACATCGTGATTTTACGGTTGCCCTGGACAAGGCGCGGATTGAGATTCAAGATCGCCTGTGGCGAGATATGGAAAATGTGCGCGGGCAATTTGAAAAGCTGATTCACAACGAGCTGCGCGTGATGCGGCAGCGTGTGTCGGCGACGCCGATTGCGAATGCCCCGTCCGCCGCCGACATCGCCGCGGAACCCGCCCTCGACTACTTGCGTTTCGCCGATCGTTACCGCGGTACTGAG
Source organism: Candidatus Solibacter usitatus (assembly GCA_016191645.1). GTDB lineage: Bacteria > Acidobacteriota > Terriglobia > Bryobacterales > Bryobacteraceae > CADEFT01. Next base: position 16,856 of record JACPVQ010000020.1, on the reverse strand, counting down.
GAGCACGTGCGGCGAAGCCTCGCCCGATACGCGGCGGCGTTCCAAGGATGTAGCGCGGTGCTGGACGCCGGGTGCGGGCGCGGCGAATTTCTGGAAGCCATGCGCGACGCCGGAGTTCCCGCGAAAGGCATTGACTCCAGTGCGGAGTTCGCCGCGCTCTGTCTATCGAAGGGGTTGGCCGTGGAGCGCGCCGATCTGTTTGCCTATCTGCGAACCTGCGAATCGGCCTCTTTCGATGGTCTGTTTTGCAGTCAAGTGGTGGAGCACCTGCCCGCGCACCGGATTCCGGAGTTGATCCAACTCGCGGCGGACGTCTTGCAGCCAGGCGGAAAAATCGTCATCGAAACTCCGAATCCGGAGTGCCTCGCCATTTTTGCCACGCACTTCTACCTCGATCCGACTCACAACCGCCCCGTGCCCGCGCCGTTGCTTGTCTTCTATTTGGAAGAGAATGGATTCGGACGAATTCACGTAGACTATGTCAATCCTGCCGCAGAAACGCTTTCCGGTCTCGATGAGCTTCCGGCGCGCTTCCGGGAAAGTTTCTTTGGGAGTTTGGATTACGCCATATCAGCCGTGAAACTGTGACCCATGAACGCTGAGCGAGAGCGCATTATCGAGGCCGGCGCGAAGAGGAAACACTGGCGCAGGTGGGGACCTTATCTCAGTGAGCGCCAGTGGGGCACGGTGCGCGAGGACTATAGTCCTTATGGAAGCGCGTGGACCTATTTCCCGCACGACCATGCGCGTTCCCGCGCCTATCGATGGGGCGAAGATGGCCTCTGCGGCATTTGCGACAATCATCAGCGGATCTGTTTCGCCATTGCCCTTTGGAACGGCAAAGATCCCATTCTGAAAGAGCGGATCTATGGTTTGGCCGGTCCGGAAGGCAACCACGGCGAAGACGCGAAGGAATATTGGTACTATCTGGACTCCACGCCGACGCACTCCTACATGCGGTGCCTCTATAAGTATCCGCAGGCGGAGTTTCCGTACGAACAATTAGCTCATCATGGCCGCGATGAATTTGCGCCGGAGTTGGAACTCGCCGATACGGGAGTGTTTGCTGAAAACCGCTACTGGGATATTTTTGTCGAGTACGCAAAGGCCGGCGTCGATGATCTGTTGATCCGAATCAAGGCCGTCAATCGCGGACCGGAAGCCGCCACGCTGCATCTGCTGCCTACGGTTTGGTTCCGCAATACGTGGAGTTGGGGAGGACGCAAGCTCAAACCGGAGATGCGCAAGGCAGGGGATGCCCGGATCGATCTGGAGGAGGATTCACTGGGCGCGTACCAACTCGTGATGGACGGATCGCCGAAGCTGCTCTTTACCGAGAACGAAACCAACACGGAGCGGTTGTACGGTTTTCCCAACGGGCGCGGCTTTTATAAAGACGCGTTTCACGAAGCCATCATTCATGGGCGAGACCATGAGGTGAGCCGCGATGGCTGGGGCACGAAAGCTTGTGCGCAATACGTTTTCGAAGTGCCGCCCGGGGAAGAGCGAACCGTAAATTTGCGGCTGTCTCCCACGGGTTCTCCCGTCGTGGACGCGCCCGCGGTGTTTGCTCAACGAATCGCCGAGGCGGATGAGTTCTACAATTCCTTTCAGCCGGCCGGATTGTCCGAGGATGCAAAGAATGTCCAACGGCAGGCATTCGCGGGCTTGCTGTGGAGCAAACAGTTTTATCACTATTCCGTGGAACAGTGGTTGGATGGCGACTCCACACAGCCTTCTCCGCCGCGAGAAAGAAAGCGCGGGAGAAATCGGGATTGGACGCATCTATTTAATGAAGATGTGATTTCCATGCCCGACAAGTGGGAATACCCATGGTACGCGGCGTGGGACCTCGCTTTCCACACGATCCCGCTGGCGATGATCGACCCGGAGTTTGCCAAGAGCCAGCTTGCGCTATTCCTGCGCGAATGGTACATGCATCCCAATGGTCAGTTGCCTGCGTACGAATGGGCATTCGGCGATGTCAACCCTCCCGTTCATGCGTGGGCTTGCTGGCGCGTCTACAAGATCGACGCCAAGCTGCAAGGCCGCAACGACACCGCGTTTCTGGAAAGCGTGTTCCACAAGCTGCTGATGAATTTCACGTGGTGGGTGAATCGCAAGGACAGCGAGGGCAACAACATTTTCGAAGGCGGGTTCCTCGGGCTGGACAATATCGGCATCTTCGACCGCAGCAAGCCGATTCCCGGCGGAGGAACTTTGGAGCAATCCGACGGTACCAGTTGGATGGCGATGTTCTGCTTGAACATGCTCAAAATCGCTACCGAGCTTGCCATGACGAACCCGGTCTACGAAGATGTCGCCAGCAAGTTCTTTGAACATTTTCTGTACATTGCAAGCGCCATGAATCGGGGCTCGGAATCATCGCTATGGGACGAAGGCGACGGTTTCTATTACGACACTCTGTCGTTCCAACAGCCGGATGGTTCGCAGCGCCGCATTCCAACGAAGGTGCGCTCCATGGTCGGGCTCATTCCGCTGTTCGCCGTGGACACGCTGGACCCGGCGGTGATCGACCGGCTGCCGGGGTTCCGCCGGCGATTGGAATGGTTCATCAAGAACAGGCCGGACCTATGCGAGAACGTGGCGTCCATGACGCTGGGCGGCAAAGAGGAGCGGCGTCTGCTTTCCATTGTTCCGCGCGGACGGCTGGAACGCGTGCTGCAAACGATGCTGGATGAGAACGAATTCCTGTCGCCTTTCGGATTGCGAAGCGTCTCGCACGTGCACAAAGACAAGCCGTACGAACTGCGCATCGATGGTCAAGTCTACCGTGTAGACTACGAGCCCGCCGAATCAACAACGGGTCTGTTCGGCGGCAATTCGAACTGGCGCGGTCCCATTTGGTTTCCCGTGAACTACCTCATGATTGAATCGCTGCAAAAGTTCAATCACTATTTCGGCAATGATTTGAAAGTGGAGTTTCCTTCCGGTTCCGGCCATCGCGTGACGCTGGGCGAAGTGGCGCAGCAATTGTCCATCCGGTTGGCGCGCATATTTCTCCAGGAGGCGAACGGTCGCCGGCCCGTCTTCGGCGGGTCGGAACTCAACGAACACATCCTGTTCTACGAGTATTTTCACGGCGACAACGGAGCGGGTCTCGGGGCCAGCCACCAGACGGGCTGGACCGGGCTGGTGGCGAAGCTACTGCAACAAAGCGGCGAATGAGAGAGGCCGGCCTAAGCCGCGATGGCGATGCAGTCAATTTCGACTCGGACATCGCGCGGCAATCGCGCAACCTCCACCGTGGCGCGCGCGGGCGGACCGGCCGTGAAGTAGCGCGCGTAGACTTCGTTCATCTTTGGGAAGTCGCCCATGTCTTTCAGGAAAACGGTGGTCTTCAGCACGGCGTCCATTGAAGACCCCGCCGCCGCAAGCACGGCTTTCAGATTCTCCAGCACGCGCTCGGTCTGCGCGGCGACGTCGCCTTCGATCAACTGATTGGTGACGGGATCAAGCGGAATCTGACCGCTGCAATAGACAAGCCCGTTGTGCGTGACGGCCTGCGAATACGGTCCGATGGCCTTCGGCGCGGCGTCAGTGGAAATAGTTCTCTTCATCTGTATTAGTGTATGCCGCCGCTGTGGGAAAATGATTGCTTCCCCAATGGCAAAAATGCAACGTGCTTTGTTCAGCCTGACCGACAAGTCCGGCGCGGCGGAGTTTGCGCGCGAGCTGGCCGCGCTTGGCGTGGAGTTAATCTCCACCGGCGGCACGGCGAAGATGCTGCGCGAGGCGGGTCTCACCGTGCGCGATGTTTCCGAAGTCACCGGTTTCCCGGAAATGCTGGACGGCCGCGTGAAGACCATTCATCCGCGCATTGCGGGGGGCATGCTCGCCATGCGCGGGAAGCCGGAGCATATGGAAGCGATCGCCGCGCACGGCATTCCGCCCATCGACATGGTGGTGGTGAACCTCTATGCCTTTGAGAAGGTCGCCGCGGAAGAAGGCGTGACGCTGGAGCGGCTCATTGAGAACATCGACATCGGCGGACCAACGATGATCCGGGCGGCGGCGAAAAACTATCAGGACGTCGCGGTGGTCGTTTCGCCCGGCGATTATGCCGCCCTCAGCGAAGAACTGAAATCCTCGGGAGGATCGCTATCGCCCGCCACGCATTGGTCGCTAGCGCGCAAGGCGTTCGCGCTCACTGCCGCCTACGATAGCGCCGTCACCGAGCGGTTGGCGAAAGTGGATGCGCCGGAAGACGCGCTGCTGCCAGGCGTCTTGAACGTCCGCCTCCCGCGAAGCCTTTCTTTGCGCTAGGGCGAAAATCCGCACCAATCGGCGGCGCTCTATTCGCAAGGTGGAGAAGGCATTGCCGGCGCCAAACGACTCCAGGGCAAGGAGCTTTCTTATAACAATCTGGTTGACCTCGATGCCGCCTGGCAGTTGATTCAGGAGTTCGACGCGCCCGCCGCCGCCATCATCAAGCACACTAACCCGTGCGGATGCGCATCGCAATCGACCCTCGCCGAAAGCTATCGCAAAGCATTCGAGGCCGATCCGGTCTCCGCGTTTGGCGGCGTGCTCGCCTTCAATCGCGCCGTCGATGCCGAAACGGCACAGGAGATCGCGAAGACATTCATCGAGGCGATTGCCGCGCCGGGTTACTCGGAAGAAGCGCTGGCTATTCTTGCGGCAAAGAAGAATCTGCGCCTTCTGGCCGTCTCCGGCGGGGCATCAACGGATCTTGTCATCCGCTCCATCGGCGGTGGCGTGCTTGTGCAAACGGCCGATTGGAAGCCGCTTGACCGTGCCGCCGCGAAAGTAGTCACCTCTCGCGTTCCCAGCGAGAGCGAATGGAGCGCCCTTGCCTTCGCGTGGCGGATCGTCAAGCATGTCAAGTCCAACGCGATTGTCTACGCACGTGACGGGCAGTTGATCAGTTCCGGCGCGGGGCAGATGAGCCGTGTCGATTCCGTCAAGTTCGGCGCGGCCAAGGCTGTGCTGCCCATTGCGGGCGCGGTGGCCGCTTCCGACGCATTCTTCCCTTTCCCCGATGGGGTGGAGGAAGCGGCAAAGCACGGCATCACGGCAGTAATTCAACCGGGTGGCTCCGTGCGCGATGAGGAAGTGATCGCGGTGGCGAACAAACTCGGTTTGGCGATGGTGTTCGCGGGATCGCGACATTTCCGCCATTAGGCTTCCATGAGCCTGTGGCGCAATCCGGAATTCCTGAAGCTGTGGGTGGGGCAGACCATTTCGGAGATCGGCTCGCGCGTCACCACGTACGGACTTCCCCTGATGGCGGTGACGACGCTTCGCGCCACTCCCTCGCAGATGGGAATGCTCTCGGCCGCGGGTGGTTTCGCCGCGATCATCGCCTCACCCTTTGCCGGCTTGGCCGCCGACCGCTTCCGCCGGAAACCCGTCCTGTGGATCACCGACCTTGCGCGTGCGGCGATCCTCTTTGTGATTCCTTTGTCCGCCTGGCAGGGCTGGATTTCTCTCCCCGTCCTCTTCGCCGTGATGGCTGCCGCCAGTTGCTTCACCGTTTTCTTTGATGCCGCCTATCAATCGATTCTGCCGTCCATGGTCGGCGGCAGGCAATTGCTGGAAGGCAACAGCAAACTTGCCATGACACAGTCTGGCGCGGAGGTGATTGGGCCGGCGCTGGCGGGAGTTTTGGTGCAGCTATACACGGCGCCTCGCGCAATTCTCCTGGACTCGCTTTCGTTCCTCGTTTCGGCGGCGTCCATCCTTTGGATGCGCGTCCCCGAGTCCAAGCCGGTTTCAGCGAGTGAGCCCAGTGAGGGTTGGAAAGAGATGTTCTCCGGCATTCCATACATTTTTCGCCACCCCATACTCAGACCCCTCGCGTTGAGGGCAATCACGGCCTATTTCTGCTTCGGATCTTTTGTTTCGCTCTACTTCATATTCACCGTCCACGACCTCGGACTGAGCGCTGCCGCAATCGGTGTCATTATCTCGCTGGGAGGGGTCAGCAATCTCTTCGGCGCAACCGTGTCGGGGTACGTGGCAAACAGGTTTCCAGTAGGACTAACCCTTATTGGTTCAACCATATTCACAGGGTTGCAACTCTTGTTGGTGCCTTTGGCAAACGGCCCATTTTGGGCTCCCGTTCTCTTGTCCGCCTCGCAACTGGTTGGGGACCTCGCGTTTCCCATCTATCAAGTCACGGAACTTACCGTGCGGCAGCGGGTCGCCGACCCGGCTTTGTTGGGAAGAGTGAATGCTTTTATGCAGATGTTAGCCAAAGGTGTCCTGCCCGCCGGAGCCCTTGCCGGAGGATATGCGGCCTCTCTGATGGGAGTGAGGATGACGTTGGTCCTTGCCGACTGCGGCATTGTCCTGTCCGCTTTGTGGTTACTTTTTTCAGATGTTAAAAAAATGACAAGCATGCGGCCTGCGCGGGAACTGGCTCCTATTTCGCCGCGTGAAGGATTATGATAGATTCTGACGAGTTGGCGCTGGTAACACCAAGTCCGCTATAATCGCGTTAAGTCGAAAAGCTTTGAGGTCTGAAGTTCATTGAGAGGGAGTTAGTCTTATGAAACAAATCCGTGCAGGATTGTTGTGTTTGCTCGTGTCTTTGCTGGTGTCTACGACCGCATGGTCGCAGGTCTCCACCGGTTCGCTCGGCGGCCAGGTGTTGGATCCTAACGGCGCTGCCGTCCCCGGAGTGTCCGTCGTCGCCAAGAACGATGCAACAGGACAACAATACACGTCCATTGGTTCCGAGTTCGGACTGTACGTTTTTCCCACGCTCAACACGGGCGTGTACACGATATCGGCGGAAAAAACAGGGTTCAAGAAAGTGAGCCGCGGCAACGTGGAAATCCGCATTGCTCAGCGCCTGGATTTGAATCTGCTATTAGAGGTGGGTGACGTCCAGCAGACCGTCACCATTACGGAACAAGCGCCATTGCTCGAGACATCCACGTCTGAGCGCGGCCAGAATCTTTCTACCAAGTTCATGGACAACCTGCCCCTGTTTTCCGGCGGCATCCGCAATCCGCGGGCCTTTGTGAACTACATGGCCGGCGTAACGAACAACGGCGAGCAGAGCGTATCGGGATCCATCGGCCGCGCGCAGGAAGTGCTGATCGACGGTGGCAGCGCCCTGAACGTGGAATCGAGCGCCGTATTCAATTTCCCCTCGTCGGAGATGTTTGGCGAGTTCAAGATGCTGCAAAGCAACTACTCGGCGGAATACGGCCGCGTGGGCGGCGGCATTGAGATTTACGTGTCGAAGAGCGGCACCAACTGGCTGCACGGAGCGGCTTTCCACAACATGCGCCGCGACATCTGGAATGCCAACGCGTGGGCCCGCAACGCCAGTACGAACCCGGCGACGAACTTTCGCCCCAAGGAGCGCTTTAACGAGACGGGCGGGTCCATCGGTGGCCCGGCTTGGATTCCGAAAGTTTATGACGGCCGCAACAAGACGTTCTGGTTCTTCACTTACGCCAAGGATGTTCGTCCAGCGACGGTCAGCTTCCCGGTGCTGACGGTTCCTACGGCCTTGATGAAGACCGGCAACTTTAGCGAAGCAGGCGTTCCGGTGATCTACGATCCGTCCGCCTCCACTCCTACGGCCCGGCAACCGTTCGCGGGCAATGCCATCCCCCAAGCGCGATTCAGCCGCAGTGCTCGTAACCTGGTTCCTCTTATTCCAGATCCCAACGTCGCGCGGCTGGCGGGGAATTACAATTTCGTGAACCAGACCTTATTTGACCGCTATATCTGGAGCCTGAAGTTTGACCATGCCATTACGGCAACCAACCGCGTCGCCTTCTTTTTCAGTAATGAGGTTCAGGCGCAGGACGACCTGACTGGTTTTACCGGCGCTCTAGGCAACGGTCTTCAGAATTTTCAGAAGCCCTACAACTACAGAGTCAATCACGATCTCAACATACGTCCCTCGGTGTTGATGCACACCACTGTCGGTTATTCCGTCACGCGGCAAACATGGGACAACCCAAACCAAAAAGGCGCGGGAAGCAAACTGGGATTCAATCTTACGGGCGACTCCGATGCGCTTCCGCGAGTGCAGTTCTCAGGCCCCGCCGGGCTTTCTCCTTACGGGGTTCAGGACGGCAAAGTAGCTAATGGAGCGCAATTCAACAGGCAATGGTGGATTTCGCAGGGCTACACGTGGCTGCGCGGCAAGCACGAATTCCGGTTTGGAGGCGCGTGGCGGCGCTTTGAAACGCTGGGAGTCGATTTGGCCGGCACAAACGGGCGCTATGTGTTCAACCGTGTGCAGACGGGGCTTCCCGGCGCTGCCAACACAGGTCATGAATTCGCCAGCCTGCTGCTGGGAGCGGTGGATGTTGCCAGCAACGTCGTACCTCCCGTGCTCTTCGACACCTCCCGGTATTACGACACATCCGTCTACTTCCAGGACAATTGGAAAGTCACAACGAAGTTGACACTGAACCTTGGGGTTCGCTACGAGGTGCCGATCGGCTGGCATATTCCGTCCGGCAATGGTTACTCTCATGTCGATATCAAAGTGCCCAATCCGGGCGCGGGCGGGCGGCCGGGGGCTCTTGTTTTCTCCGGAACCGGCCCGGGCCGCACGGGCGTAAACCGCTTCTACCCCAACGATTGGTCGGCCATCGGCCCGCGTTTCGGTCTCGCCTACCTGGTGGGTCCGAAGACCGTGTTCCGTGGAGGCTGGTCCATCTACTATCAGGGCCTTTCGAGTGGCGGTTGCGGATGCCGTGCGGGCTTCGCCGGAACCAACGACTTGCAGAGCGATGGTGTGAACGCGGTGCTCAATTGGGATAACGGTATTCCGGTACAGGCCGGTTATCGGCCCCCGCCGATCATCGATCCGACGATCGTCAACTACCAGAGCGTGCAATATCAGGGACCGACCGCCGGCCAACCGGGCCGTATCTTCAATTGGAGCGCCGATCTGCAGCATGAGATCAAGAACTTCCTGATCGATATCGGATATCAAGGCAATCGCGGCACACGTCTCAATTCGACCGTAGATCTGAACCAGTTGCCGGCCAGCCTGCTGAGCCGTGGTTCCCTGCTGCAGCAGCGCATTGATTCTCCGGCGGCGGCCGCTGCAGGGTTCACATCGCCCTTCGCGGGATTCCCCGGCAACCTCAGCGTCGCTCAGGCCCTGAGGCCGTTCCCTCAATACCTTTCTGTAAGCAGCCTCTTCGCGGGCTACGGACATAGTTGGTATGACGCTCTGCAAGCCAAGGTGGAACGGCGATTCGGCGCCTATCAGCTGCTGGTCAACTACACGTGGTCCAAGAGCCTCGGCTATGGCAGCTACCGGCAGGTGTTCAATCAGGCCGGCAGCCCGGGGGCAACTCCTCAGGATTACAACAACCTGGCGGATTCAAAGAGCTTCACCAACTTTGACGTCCCGCACGTGTTGAACATCTTGAGCACGTTCGATCTTCCCTTCGGCAAGGGACGCCGCTGGTTGAATTTCAACAACCCGATCGGCCAAAAGCTCGCCAGCGGTTGGACAGTCTCTTCGGCACAGGTGTATCGCAAGGGCACGCTCATTTGGCTCACCACTCCTGGCAACCCTCTGGGCAACGGTGTGTTGTTTGCGCCTGTCACCAAAGCAAATCTGGGATCGGGCTCTATCCGCACGGGCGTTGACAGGACAACGCTGGACCCGAACAATCCTAACAGCCGCTGGTTCAATACGAATGCGTTCACCACGCCCGCGCAGTTCACCATGGGCACGGCCGCGTTCTATCAGAATGATTTCCGGCAACCTTCCGCTTTCACGGAGAACCTCTCCATTGTGAAGCGGACAACGCTGGTCAATCTCGACAAGAACCCGATCGTGCTGCTGTATCGCGCGGATGCGTTCAACCTGTTCAACCGTACGAACTTCGGCGGAGTTGTCGGCACCGTTGGGAATGCCAACTTCGGCCGCCCGACCGGTCCGCAAGTCGGCGCGCGCATCATCACCATGGGGCTCCGGCTGGAGTTCTAACCGCAATTTGACTACGACGGCCTCCCTTCGGGGAGGCCGTTTTTTTGTCATACTCGAGTGGTCATGCAAACGGTTCGACTCCACCCGGACCCACTCTATGAAACAAAGACAGTCGAAGCGGCACATTGAGGCGGCGGATTTCGAATCCATCGAATTCTGGTTTCTGAAAGCCATCACCGCGCAGAGTCTCGACGCCGTCTTCGCAGCGCAGGCTTAATTCAAGCCCGCCCGTCCTGGATCGCCGGGCATCCATTGTCCAAACAATCTTCGCCAACCCGTGGCAGGCTGCGCGAAGCCTTCGATCATCCAAATGTCGTAGCGGATCTCGCCAAGCGTCAGCAGGATCCGCTTTCCATCCGGATGCAAGGAGATGCCGCCCAAAGTACGTTCTGATTGCGGGAATTCCATGGTCACGGATTTCACTTCCTTCCCGGACGGCACTTCGCGGGTTACCAGTTCTGTCGTCGTGGCGCCGGCACGTAGCTCGTAATACCATTTGCCGTCAGCGCTGAATGCCCCATTCACGGTCGTCGCGGCAAAATCGCGAACGTCCTTGCCATCTGCGGAAATCAAGCTGATTCTTCCCTTGATAATGCAGGGAAGCCATTTGCCATCCGGCGTCCATTGTCTGCCCATCTGCGCGGCGGAGTCCTTAAAAAGGGCAGGGGTCCCGCCGTTACCCGGAACTTTCCACAGCTTTCCATTTTCCGCATATAGAATGGATTCTCCATCCGGCATCCAGGTCACCCATCCCAGAGTATTCTTAAAGCCCGCTACCGGTACCGGGCGTCCCCCATCCGTGTGCATCACCCAGAGTTGCTCCTTCGATGAATAGACGATCCGTCGTCCATCGGGAGAGAAACTCGCGCCGGCGGATATCGCCGCGGACGCTAGCTTCCTGGGGTTCCATCCGTTGGAATCGCGCAGCCAGAGATCATGCGTTCCCAGGACATTCGAAGAGTACAGGAATCGATCTCCCTTCGGCGACCACACCGGGTCGGTTTCCAACCGCGTGGAAGCCACAACTCTTCCCTTCATCTTCCCGTCCAATCCGTATTCGGCGATGTCCCAGTGCGCGAAACCGGTGGAATAGGCCAGGCGTTTTCCTTCGGGGGAGAGATGCCCGGAGATCACCACCTCAGGCCCTGTCGTCAGGATTCGCTCCGCGCCTCCATCCAAGCTGACCATGGAGAAGCGGTAGCCCGCGATGCCCTTCTGCACCAACAAGTGACGGCTGTCTGGAAACCAACCGTGCAGACGACCCGCGTTTCGTTTTGTGACTGGCTTCATCTCCGGGTAAGACAATACCATCCAACCGAAGTCACGAACTGGAGTGAATGTTTGTGTGAATGCGAGCTTCGACCCATCCGGCGAGATGGACGCAAGCGAGAATTGGTCCGCACCAGCGGGTTGCACAGGCGCCGGCTTGGGTTCCGCACCCGGTGGGGAACTCGTCATTAAGACGGGCTTTCCCTTTTCCCGCCTGATGAAAAGTAGAGTCTTGCCATCGGGAGTGAGAACGACGCGGCCCACGCCCTGCAAAACCAGGGACGGAGCCCCGCCTGATGCCGCAACGCGGAACAGGTCGCCGCCTTGATTGAAGTAGATCTGATTGCTGTCAACGGACCACACGTGGCCGACACCACCACTATTCACCAGAGTCGTCAGTCTCAAGGGAACATCGGAGTCGAAAGTCCGGACCAGCAGTTCACGGTTGTTCATTACATATGCAAATGCCTTGCCGTCGGGCGAGAACAGAGGAGCCGATTCCATGCCCTGTTCGGAGGCGATCGGCGTGTGGCGCAGCTCGTCCTGAAACGGAATTCCGCCAATCATCCGCAACATGCCCATGGCGCCGGCGGCAATCCCAATAACCGCAACAACCGCCGTTACGCGCCACTTCGATACGGATCGTTTTGGAACTTCGGGAGCCGCTTCGACGGTCGTTGTGGTGGTGCTCTCCGAAAGATGCTCTTTAAGCGCGCGTAGTTCGCGGAACAGATCCTTCGTCGCAATGTACCGTTCTTCCGGCTCCTTCGAAAGCAGACGCGCTACGATCCATCGCAGCGGCGCGGGAACGTTCGCGCCGAGAGTCTGAGCATCTTCGCGAATGATCGCCGTCATGGTTTCGGCCGGAGTTTCGCGCCGGAAGGTTTGGCTCCCCGTCGCCATCTCATGAATGACCAAACCCAACGAGAATTGATCGGTGCGGTAATCCAGGCCAAGCCCGCGCGCCTGCTCCGGGCTCATGTAGGCGATGGTGCCCATGATCAATCCTGGAATGCTTCGGGGCGCGCCGAACTTGAGCGTGGCGTCTTGATCGCCCGGCAGCGGCATCTTGGCAAGACCGAAATCGAGAATCTTGACGCGGCCCTCTTTCGTCAACATGACGTTCTCGGGTTTCATGTCGCGATGGGTGATGCCGGCCTCGTGCGCGGCGGAAAGTCCGTCGGCAATCTGCACGGCGATGTCGAGCAGTTTCCTCGGCACAAGCGATCCGCGCTGAATCAGAGCGTGCAGCGTTTCGCCGTCGATGAATTCGGAAACGAAATAGGGACGCCCATCGAAATCGCCGATGTCGTAGATAGTGAGAATGTTCGGATGATTCAAGGCGCTGGCGGCGCGCGCCTCTTGCTCGAATCGTGCGCGGCGGTCGGGAGAATCAAGTGAATCGGCGTCCAGCAGCTTGATGGCGACATCGCGCTCCAGACGCGGGTCGCGCGCTTTGTACACTTCACCCATGCCGCCGCGCCCCAGGAATCCCAGGATGCGGTAGTGCAAAAGGGTAGAGCCATCAGCCAATCGTGCCGGCATGGGAAAGCTCCAGTGTATCGGGTCTGTGGGGCAGGTCTCCAGACCTGCAGCGGGATCTCCAGATCCCGCATGGCCTCGCAGAGGCCATCGGCTGCTTTGCAGCCGTCATCGGAGACTTCGATTAGTTCCGGCAGAGGCGGTCGGGAGACCGCCTCGCAGATCTGGAGATCTGCCCCACCTACGGCTGATTTGAGCTTACCGGTTGGGGCTGTGCCACCGGTGCGGAAGCGGGCTTTTCCTTTTTGACGGGAGCAGGCTCTTTCACTTTCGCCGGCCCAATCATGACGTGGAATTGACGTCCTTCCAGCTTCGGCTGGCCTTCCAGCGTGCCGATGTTCGTCAAGTCCTGAGCGAATCGTAGAAGCAGCTTTTGCCCCAGATCGACGTGCGCAATCTCGCGGCCGCGGAATTGGACAATCGCCTTGACGCGGTTTCCTTCTTTCAGGAAGCGGATGGCGTGGTTCTTCTTGAACTCGTAATCGTGGTCGTCCGTGTTCGGACGGAACTTGAGCTCCTTCACCAGAATCACGTGCTGCTTCTTCTTGGCCTCATGCTGCTTTTTCTTTTGCTCATATTGCCACTGGCCATAGTCCATGGCTTTGGCGACGGGAGGATCGGCAGTGGGAGAGACAAGAATCAAATCGAGGCCCATGTCCTGCGCCCGCCGGATGGCGGCCTGTGTGGGCATCACCTCGACCGAGCCATCGGGGAAAACGGCTCTTACTTCTCGAACACGGATTGCTTCGTTGACATTTTCGCGGACGCGGACGGGACGGCGTGGGGGGTAATTCCTTGGTGGGTACATTCGGGAACCAGTGCTGCTAGTTCGACTCCTTTCCTTTTTCTATCGGACTCAAACAAAACGGGGGATGCTGCGCTGAAGCAACCATCCCCCGCTAAATAGATCGGTTAAGACAAGTACAGTCAATAGTATACCGGATTTTTTTTGTTGTCCATTACTCCTTCACGGAAAAACGATACACTGGAAGCACCCGAGGCTATTTGGTGATCGCGGCCCTGACCTGCCTGTTAGCAATTTCCCGGCTCCTTCCCGCCGCTGAGCCGGCGGCGATGGATTCCAACGCCGCTCTTTTCAGCGTACTGGCGGCGATCAATGCCGCCGGATATGACGCCGATCTGCAATCGGCCGCCAATCATCCATTACGGCAGGCCGTGCGGAAAGCGATTGCGGCCAAAGAGATTCCCAGCCTGGCCGCAATCAAACGATTCTATCGGGAGCGCAAGCAGGAAACCGACACGCGCACGCTGAGCCTTTTCATCTCTTACGCGCTCTGCGTGGAAGGCCCTCCGAATTTCAAGTTCCGCCTGCGCAAGAACGATTTGCCTCCCGAGGTTTTGGCCATGGAGGGGTTCAGCGAACTGATGCAGCAATTCCACAAAGAGGCGGGCATCGATGCCATGTGGAAGCAGGTTCAGCCGGCATACGAACCGGTGTTTGCCGCACATCACGAGCCGGTCTCGCGCGCAGTTCTGGAAGCGAATGGGTATTTCCGCAATCCTACCAGCGGCTATCAGGACCGCCGCTTCCAGATCTACGTCGATCTACTAGGCGCGCCTCGCCAGGTTCACACACGCAGCTACGGAGCGGAGACATTCGTGGTGGTGACCCCCGCGCCGGAGCCGATGATCGACGATATCCGGCACGCCTATCTGCAATACCTGACGGGGCCGCTGGTGCTGCGGCAAAAGGAGACCGTCGATACGAAAAAGGGGCTGGGAGATTTCGCGCAGCCCGCGCCGTTGCCGGAAGTCTATAAACAGGATTTTCTGTTGTTGCTGGAAAAAAGCCTCATCAAGGCAATCGAAACCAGGCTACTCACCGGGCCCGGTTCCATTGCTCGGCGGCAGCAGATGGTGGATCGAGCCATGGCGGAAGGCTACATTCTCACCGCCTATTTTTCCGAGGCGCTGCCCGCGTATGAGAATCAGGAACAATCGCTGCGCTTCTACATTCCGGACATGATCAAGAACATTGATCTGCGCAAAGAAGACAAGCGTATTGAGAAGATCCAGTTCGCCTCCTCCGCGGCGGAACGCAAGGTCAGAGTCGCGCCGGTGAAGCCTGAGGAACCGTCCGTCAGCGAGAAGATGCTATCGGACGCCGAAGCGCTCTATGATCGCAAGCAGTACGATCAAGCGAAGGAACAGTACTTCGGAATCCTGAAACAGATCGATGTAAGCGCGTCGCATGCCAAGTCCTACTACGGGTTGGCGCGCATCGCGATTATTCAGAAAGATCCGGAACTCGGCGAGCGATTGTTTCAGAAAGCGCTGGACCTCAACCCGGACCCCGCCACAAAGGCATGGTGTCTGGTGTATCTTGGCAGATTGGCGGATGTGTTGGGCGAAACGGCCAAGGCCGGGGAGCAATACAAACTGGCGCTCGCCATTGAAGGCGCCTCGAAGCTGGCGCGCGATACGGCGACTAAGGGCCTCAATGGCGATTTCCGCAAAAAATAAAAGGAGTCATTTCATGAACAAGATTCTTACCGGCCTCTTAGCCGCTGCCATGGCCGCTACCACTTGCCTGGCGCAGAAAGTGCCACAGCCCAAGAGCCAGAAGGAAGTGGACGCGCTGATGGCGATTCAGAACGCGGAAGATCCGGATAAGCGCATCGCCGCGGTGGAGAATCTACTTCTCAAGTTCGCCGATACCGAATTCAAAGGCTTCGCACTGATGGCGGCCACCGATGCCGCGCGTATGAAAAACGATTACGAGAAGATTTTGCTGTACGGGGAACGCACTTTGGAGATAGATCCTAAAAGCTACACGGCCATGCTGGCGATGGCGGCGGTGATCGCACAGCGCACGCGGGAGCATGATTTGGATCGGGAAGAGAAACTGTCGCGCGCGGAAAAACTGGCAAAACAGGCGGTGGATCTGGTGAAATCCGCTCCGAAGATGAATCCGCAGATCCCGGACGATCAATGGGCCTTGATGAAGAAGGATTTCGATGCGCAAGGTCACGACGCCTTGGGCATGGTTGCCATGAGCCGCAAAAAATACGATGTTGCCGCGGCCGAGTTCCGGCAAGCCGCCGATGGCAGCGGCGACCCCGCCTCGATGGTTCGTCTGGGTACCGCTCTTAACAGCAGCGCCAAATACGACGAAGCCATCGCCATTTTCGATAAAGTAATGGCGATGACCGACATTCATCCCGCCGTGAAGCAAGTAGCGCAGGCCGAGCGCGTCCGCGCCATCCAGGCAAAGGGAGCCAAGTAAATTATTATCGGCATGAGCGCGGACCTGGAGGTCTTCGAATCCGTTATCGGGTACCGGTTTCAGGACGGACGCCTGTTGGACCGCGCGCTGACCCATAAGTCGTATCGCTTCGAAAAACCGTCCTCAGAGCCCGGTGTTCTAGGCGACAACGAACAGCTGGAGTTTCTGGGCGATTCCATTCTTGGCTTTGTAATTTCCGAAGAGTTGGTGGGCATCTATTCCGGCATGACGGAAGGCGGACTGTCCAAACGCAAGGCGCATCTGGTGAGCGCGCAGCGGCTGTTCGAAGTCGCTTGCACGCTGGAGGTTGGCCTCTACCTGCGGCTAGGCCGCGGCGAGGAGATGAGTGGCGGCCGATCAAAGCGCGCTCTGCTTGCCGATGCATTGGAGGCGCTCATTGCGGCGATCTACATCGACGGCGGAATCGACGCGGCGCGCGCCTTTATCCACCGCCACATTCTGGCGGCGTTCATCGCCGAAGGGTCGGAGAACGATTCGCGCGTCAACGATTTCAAGAGCGCGCTGCAAGAAGCCACACAGAGATTGAAACTGCCGCCGCCGCGTTACGCCATTGTGCGCGAGCAGGGACCGGAGCACTCAAAGACGTTCACCGTCGAGGTCAAGATCGGAAAAGAATTATCGAGCCGCGCCGAGGGACTCTCGAAGAAGAGCGCCGGACAAAAAGCCGCCCAGCAGGTGTTGGAACGTTTGGACGCGATGTGACCGCTTGTACTGCTACTCTCTGAAA
This sequence comes from Candidatus Solibacter usitatus, assembly GCA_016191645.1. Lineage (GTDB taxonomy): Bacteria > Acidobacteriota > Terriglobia > Bryobacterales > Bryobacteraceae > CADEFT01. Next base: position 83 of record JACPVQ010000020.1, on the reverse strand, counting down.
TCTTCCCAAGCCTCGAAGGTTTCTGCGCTGGTGGGGCAGGTCTCCAGACCTGCGGCGGGATCTCCAGATCCCGCATGGCCTCG
>JACPVQ010000243.1 GCA_016191645.1 Candidatus Solibacter usitatus | reverse complement strand
GTGCGCGTGCATTGATCCTGTCTTTTCCTGGTTGCGCGAATACGCTAGAATCCGCAGCTGGTCGCCCGTCCCGAGAGCACGGAGGCTCCCACCCATGCCACGAATCGTGCAATGGTTCTTCGCCGGGTTCATCGCCGCGCTCATCGTCGGCGGGCCGCTCGTCTATGCTCCATGACGCCGATGGCGCGAACCGGCTCTTCGCCAAACACGAACCGCGAAACATGAATGGGATAACATCCGATGTCCATCAACCCGCCGCCACCCCATTGCGGGATATTGCGGATGTTGGCGGGATCGTTATTGAAATAGCTGAAATGAGCGTAGGCCGCGCGCAACTGACCGATTCTGCCGGAGTGAATCACCTCTCGCGCGCGGATCCACTGTGGATGGACGCGGACCATGAACGCTTCTGCGGCGCACATGCCGGTTCTGTCGCGAACAGCAATCAATTGGCGCGTTTCTTCGACACTAAGCGCAATGGGTTTCTCGCACAGCACGTGCTTTCCGGACTCCATGGCGCGAATGGACCAGGGCACATGCAGATGATTCGGAAGTGGATTGTAGATGGCGTCGACATCGGGATCGGCAAGCAATTCCTCGTAAGAGCCGTATGCTTTCGGAATACCCAGCTCGGCCGCGGCGGCCTGGGCTTTGGCAAGATTGCGGGAAGCGATGGCCCTCACAGGGGTGAGCGGGCTTCGCTGCATGGCGGGGATTACCTTCTTTGTGGCGATCTTTGCGACGCCGAGCACACCCCAACGCACCGCTGCAAACATTTGGACTCCTCTACTTCGTCAGAAGAAAATGACCCGCGAACATCGCATCGACACCGGAAGAGTAGAAACTGCGAACAGCGTCCCGCGGAGAGCAGGCCAGCGGATCGCCGAACAGATTGAACGAAGTATTGTAAAGCACGGGAAGGCCGGTCGCTTTGCCCGCCGTGTGCAGCAAACGCCAAAAGTTAGGATTCTCACTTTCGGCAACGGTGTGCAAGCGCACCATCTCAGATCCAAGCAAAGCCGATTCAAACGTCTTGCGATGCGCGGGCTTGACTCGGCCTACCGTTGCCAGAAATCTTGCGTTGGGGCCAACGTCGAAATATTCAGAGGCAAGTTCGGCGGGCACGGAGGCCGCGAACTTGCGAAATCCTTCACGATGTTTCACGAAGGTGTTCAGATTCTCCGTGGAGTAGGGGTCGAGCGGCGATGCCAGCAGGCTGCGATTTCCCAGAGCGCGCGGGCCGAATTCTGCGCGGCCCTGCATCCAGGCCACGATTTTGTTCTGCGAAATCTGTTGGACGGCCTCCTGCACCAGTTCGCCCGTTGTCGGAAGGTAACGGAAGCGCAGTTTGCAGTTTTCCAAGACTTGCTTGATCTCTTCGGATTCAAAGCTGGGGCCAAGGAAAAGGCTATCCAAACGGATACGCCCGGATTGCCGGCAAACGGCGTGCCACACATGCGCCGCCGCGCCGATGGAAGTTCCGGAGTTTCCGGCGGCCGGTTGCACGTAGACTTGGTTCCATTTCCCGCTTCGCTCGAACGCCGCCACCAACAGCACGTTCATTGCGAGTCCGCCGCCAAGGCAAAGGTTTTCGCCGCTGCCGGCCATGGCGATGGCCGTCTGTTCGATGGCGAGTTGCAATCCGGACGCAACGTGTGGCCGCAAGGCTTCCGGGATTCGCTCGCCGGCGGCTAAACCTAGTTGACGGTAGAACCGCTCGCTGAACGCTCCATGACTGAAACGGTCGGCATCGGAGAAGGCGCGGTTAATCCGCGGCCACGCGCCATCGGCGGATCCCAGCACTTCCAGAAACAAATTCGTGAATCTACCGTCGCCGGAAGCGGAAAGCCACTGCACCTTGTGCTCGTCGGCTCCCGGTTCGAATCCGAGAAGCGAAGTCACGCGACCGTACAAGTGGCCCAGAGAATCGGGGAAATAGAGATCGCGCTGCAGCGACAACCCGGTACCCGAGGCCTTCCACAATGCGCCGCAGCGAAAATCTCCCGCCCGATCCAGAGTAAGGACCGACGCATTTTCAAAGGGCGACGTGTAATAGGCCGACGCCGCGTGCGCCGTGTGGTGATCGACCAGAGTCAGCTGGCTGTTGGGAAATCGCTCACGCAGACCGAGGTGCAATCCCACGTCGCTCTTTTCCCCCAACGGGCGGGCAAGCGCAACATAGTCCACTTGCGACGCATTCACCTTGGCCTGTTTCAAACAAAAGGCGATTGCCTGTTCCGGAAGGCCACCTGCATGATAGGTGCGCGAGAGTTTGCGCTCTTCGATCGCACCGGCTAAAACCCCATCCTTCAGCACCGCGCACGCGGATTCGCCGAGGATGCCTCCAATTCCAAGAATGACCATTGTAAAGGGCTATTGTCGCACGCAAGCACTCATCATTCCTTTACAGAAGACCGGTATTCTTTTCTCGTGACGGAAATCGCCTCGGTTATCATGGACAGTACGGAATGCATGGCCGGGACCATTCAACTGCTGGTGATCGACGATGACGTCAAGCTGTGCCGGCTGGTGCGCGACTACCTGAAGCCGCATGGCTTCGACGTGGACTTCGCGCATACCGGACCGGAAGGGCTGGCACGCGCGCAGGAGCAAGGAGTGCAGGCAGTCATCCTCGACGTGATGCTGCCGGGCATGGATGGTTTCGAAGTGCTGAGGCGGCTGCGGGCGTCATCGAGCGTCCCGGTCCTCATGTTGACCGGACGCGGTGATGAGACGGATCGCATCGTGGGCCTGGAGGTAGGCGCGGACGATTATCTCCCCAAGACATTTTCGACACGGGAGCTACTTGCGCGTCTCCGCGCGGTTCTGCGCCGCGCCTCCTCGCAGGCGAAAGATGGCGAGGCGGTGGAGCTGCCAATCGAAGTGGCCGAACTCTGTATCGATCCCGCATCGCGCACGGCCAAACTTGCCGGCCGCATTCTCACACTCACACCCGTGGAGTTCGATTTGCTGCTTGCGCTGGCGCGCGCTCTGGGCCGCGTGAAGACGCGAGAGCAACTTTTGCACGACGCGTCGTCTCGAGAATATGAAGTGTTCGACCGGTCCATTGACGTGCACATTAGCTCTCTGCGCAGAAAGCTGGGCGACGACACGAAGCGGCCGCGATTTATCCAAACCGTGCGTGCCGCGGGCTACATGATGCCGCGCCCGGGTTCGGAGGATCTCGCATGAGCGCGAGCATCCCTCCCTTCCGCGGATTGCAGGCGAAGATTCTCATATGCGCGTTCGCAAACCTGGCGCTGCTGGGGCTCGCCGTGTTTTTCTTTGTACGCGTGCAATTTGAAACGGGCCTGGAATCGATCCTGCTTGCACCCGGACAGTCGAGACTGCGCACTCTTGCAGACGACATCGGCGGGGCCCTGCGCGAAAGCGGCGGGGAAGACAGCGCGCAGGTTCTGGCGAAATACGAGGCCTCCACCGGGCTTCGTCTTGCTCTGTACGAGAACACCGGCGTCTATCTTGGGGGCAGTCTGAAATCGCTTCCCGAGGAAGTTCACAAAGAGTTGACAGCCGGAATGCGAGCCGGACGTCCACCGGAAGAGGGGCCTCCCCGGCCAAAGAAAAAGGACGGCAAGGGCCCCAAGAAAGGCGCCGGACGCAGCGAACATCCCGTGTTTCTGATCAGGCCCGCCAACGAAGGTGGGTATTGGTTCGGGATCAGAACGCCGATTCCCGTGCCGGATCATGATGCGCCGGTGCGCGGCACTCTCCTTGCGCGCAGTGCATCGATTCTGCTGCAGCCGCTCTTGTTCGACTCGCGGCCGTGGTTGTTTATGGCGCTGGCATTGTCGGCGATTACGCTGGCCTGCTGGATCCCGCTGATTCGCGGCTTGACGCTTTCCGTGCGCGGCATCACTTCGGCGGCGGAACAGATGTCGGAGGGGAGATTTGACGTAAAAATCCAAACGAATCGTAAGGATGAGATGGGCCATTTGTCGCAAGCGTTGAACCGCATGGCGTCGCAACTGGAAGGATTCGTGCACGGCCAGAAGAGATTTCTCGGCGATATCGCGCATGAACTGAGCGCACCCATCGCCAGGACAAGAATGGCGTTGGGCATCCTGGAAGAGCGCGCGCAACCGGATCAGCGATTGTATGTGGATACCGTGAACGAAGAAGTGAGTCACATGTCGGAACTGGTCGGTGAACTGCTGCATTTCTCCAAGGCTGGATTGCAAACGAAACCGCCCGATCTGATGCCACTGGAGATTGGCAACATCGTTCAGAAAGTGCTGGAACGTGAGAAACCGGAAAACGGGTCGGTAGTGCGATTTGTGGCGGGAGCGTCTTTGCGCGTGCTTGGCGAACCGGAAGGGATCACGCGCGCTCTTTCGAATGTAGTAAGAAACGCCATTCGCTATGCGGGCGCGCACGGGCCGATTACGATCTCGGCGCGGGAGGAACTGGGCCGCATAGTACTAACCGTATCGGACAACGGCCCAGGCTTGCCAGAGGATGCGCTCGACAAAGTCTTTGCGCCTTTTTATCGCCTTGACACCGTCCGAACACCGGATTCGGGCGGCTTCGGCCTTGGCCTTTCTATTGTGAAAGCCTGCGTTGAAGCGAGCGGCGGTACCGTTTCCTGCCACAACCGCGCACCAAAAGGCTTGGAGGTGGTTCTACGCCTACAAGCCGCGTCGCAGGCGATGGAGGGCGTTTAACAAAACTTTACCGGTTCTTAAACGCTTACCTATTGCTTCGCATGACCGATCACTGATAAGCTGAACACGTAAAACAAGTTGTGTTGTTTTTGTTTCGGGTGTACTTGAACCCGCGACGATCGAGTTCAGGAGCGAATCGGTGCTGACGGAAACCTACAATAACGATACGGACCTGATGCTTTCCTTCCAGATGGGAACCTCCAGCAGCCTGGATACGCTGGCGCTGCGCCATCAGCGCAGTCTGATCAATCATCTGACACGGATGGTGGGAAGCCGCGCATTGGCCGAGGATCTTTCGCAGGACGCTTTCGTTCGCGTGATCCGCGCCGCGGACAGTTATCGTCCGTGCGCGCGATTCAGCACGTGGCTCTATCACATCGCCACAAACCTGGCTCTCAACTGGCGTCGAGACAATGCGCACAAAACTGTGAGCATCGAAGAGATCGGGATGCGGCAGGATGGCCACACGCCATTTCAGCCGAAGGATGTGGCGGCACGTCCCGACGAAGTGCTACTCACGTTCCAGGAGCAGGTGGTCACGCGATCGCTGCTCGAGGATGCGATGAGCGAACTGCCGGAGCGGCAGCGCGTGGCGCTGCAACTGCGCATCTGGGAAGAACTGCCTTACGAAGAGATCGCCCGGCGCATGTCGTGCACGGTGCCCACGGTGAAATCGCTCCTGTTCCGCGCCCAGGCGGCCATGCGCGCGAAACTCAGCGCGGACGCGCCGCGCATGGTTCAGTAGAGCGACGTTAGAAAACTCTCCCCGTTCGCAATCCGCACGCCAAAATTCTCCGCCACAGTTTGTCCGATATCGGATAGCGAGGCGCGCGTTCCCAGATTCACTCCGTGCTTCACTCCCGGCCCAAATGCCAGCAGCGGCGTATATTCGCGGCTGTGATCGGTGCCCGGCATGGTTGGATCGCACCCATGGTCGGCCGTGTAGATGGCGAGATCGCCATCTCCCAGGGCGGCGCGAAATTGCGAAGTCCAGGCGTCCGCCTCTTCCAACGCCCGCGCGTAACCTTCCACATCGTTGCGGTGGCCATAGAGTTGATCGAAGTCCACGAGATTCACGAAGATCAAGCCTTCCGGCGTATCGCGCATGGCTTCCAAAGTTTTCGCCATTCCGTCGGCGTTGTTTTTCGTCTTGTCATATTCCGTGATTCCGCGGCCGAGAAAAACGTCGAAGATTTTTCCCACGCTGTGCACTTTCACATGCTGCGCGGCAAGCTGATCCAGAAGCATTCCACGCGGCGGAGGCACGGCGAAATCTTTGCGGTTGGAAGTACGCTGCCATGCGCCGGATTCTCCGACGAACGGCCTGGCGATGACACGCCCCACTTCCAAGGGGCCGCGCAACATCTCGCGGGCGGTTTCGCAGTTCTTGTACTGTTCCCACAGAGGAATGATCTCTTCATGCGCGGCGATTTGAAACACGCTGTCCGCCGACGTGTAGATGATGGGCGAACCTGTCCGAACATGCTCCGCGCCAAGCTCCTTGAGGATCTCCGTGCCGGAGGCCGCATAGTTGCCGATGGTGTTGCGTCCAATACGATCTTCAAACGCTTTCATGAACTCACGCGGAAAGCCCTTCGGAAATAGCGGAAATGGTTTTTCCAAATGGATTCCGGCCATCTCCCAATGACCGGTGGTTGTATCCTTGCCGGGCGAGGCCAAGGCACAGCGGCCGTATGCCCCTTGCGGAAACTCAACGGCGGGAAGCCCTTCCAAATGCCGGATGTTCGCCAGGCCGAGGCCGCTGAGATTGGGAAGATGCAATGACCGCCTGCGCGCGATATTGCCGATCGTGTTGCTGCCGGCATCGCCATAAGCGGCGGCATCCGGCATTTCTCCAATGCCGGCGCTGTCCAACACAATCCAGATGATCCTGCGAAACTTCATTGCGCCAGAGCTTCTTCAATCCGCTCGGTAAGCATGTCGGCGAATCGATCGGGAACGAAACCGTTCAACCGCGCCGACATCTCCCCTTTGCGATTGAAGACGATAGTGGATGGAATTCCAGTCACGCGCAGCAACGACGATAATCCATCCTCGAAATAGACCTGCTTGTTCCACTGGTTCTCTTTGAGAAATCCGGCCACGACGGAACGGTCCTGATCGGTATTGATTCCCAGAAATACGACGTTCTGCCGCTTGCTGAACTTTTCGCGAACCATCTCGTAGACCGGATACTGCACGCGGCACGGACCGCACCAAGTGGCCCAGAAGTCGAGCACGACCACTTTGCCGCGCAGCGATTTCAGCTGGAGCTTCTCACCATTCAGTCCGGAAACGGTGAATTCCAGCGGATCTGTTTCACCGGCATTTGGATCGGCGGCCCGCAGACGCGCCTTGCGGCGTTCCGATGCCGTGGAGTATCGATCGTAGGCCGCGAGAATCGCATCGCCCATGCCGGTCTCATTCTGATGGGCTTGGCGGTAGACCTGGCCGAACCGCTCGCGAATGGCACGGCGATCTTCCTCAGTGATACGCGGGTCGGGAGTGATGAAAGCATCCGCGAAGAAGGGAATCGCCTCCTGCGTTTTGCCTTGCTTGAGAAGAATCGCCGCTGCTTCCGAGGCCGCCTCCGAGGAAGGATAGAACGCATATGCGCGCTTTGCGTGGTCGAGCGCCTCGGCGAAATTGCCAAGGTGTCCCTGTGCGCGAGCCTGAAAAATCAACGCCCGGCTAAATGCCTTATCCAGGTCGTCACGCAGTTGGGCGTCCATGCGGCCGCCATCCGGCTTCTGATTCTCCAGTGCTTGCAGGCCGGCGACGAACTTCGCGGCGTAGTCCAATGCCCGCTGATTGCTGGGGCGATCTTCACGCCCGGAAAGAATCCGGGTGACGCGCTCCAGGACTACCAGGTCCGCACCGTTGGACTGAATGAACTTCTCGCCGTACTGAACGATACGGGCGTTATCTTTGGCATCGATTGCCGACTTCACGAGGGCACGCTCGATTTCGCCGCGGTTTTTCGTCTGCGGAAACTTCGCCAGATGTTTCTCCAGCGCGCGGATCATCTCCGTCGGGCTGTTTCCGGCTTCGCCCATGGCGACCCGCAGAGCATCCTCCTCGTCCGGCGCTTGTGCCCGCAGAACGGCCGCCAGAATCACGCAAAGAACGAGTGTGATCTTCATTCGGATTTCGCTTTCGATGCGCCGCGGATTGTGTCCGCAAGGTTCGCGGCGCGATCGCGCGCCATGTGCAGGAAGCCGTCGTTTTTCGCAATACGGTCGAGCATAGGCAGAAATTGATCCGCCGCCACAATGCGTTTCCGGTCCAGAGAACTCTCAAACAGAAGAATGGCCTGGTTGATTCCCAGGCGGTCGAAGCGCACAGAACGTTCGATACTCATGCGATGCATTGCCGTTTCGCTGATTTTCTCAAACCAATCGTGAAGCAGTTGCCCGTCTTCGTTTTGCGTGTAGTTAAATTTCGTTTCGCCCTTGTGTTCGAAGTTCTCCATGCGGAGCGTCTTGTCGCCCATGCGCGCCACTTTCAATCCTGATTCGAGCGGCTTGCGGAACCATTCCAGTTTGGCCGCCAAGTCCCACATCTGCTTCGCCTCGGCTTCTGAAAGTTTCGCGGTGAGTGGATCTTCTTCCTTTGGCGCTTCCCGGTACTCCATGTTTCCGGAGCGATCGACAGTGATCTCAACGTATTCGGGTTTGGAGCCGGGAAAACTCTTGGAGTAGAAGATTCGCGGAACCTCCGCACAGACGGCCGGAAGCGTTATGGCGATCAGCAGGAGCAGCTTCATCGCACGGCCTCCATCCGGATCAACGAATGGTTGGCGTGGCAGATGGCAACGGCCAAGGCGTCGGAGGCGTCTTCGGATTCGATACGCTCCGGCAGACGCAGCAGCGATTGCACCATGAACTGCACCTGCGTTTTTTCCGCGCGTCCGTAACCGACGACGCTGGTCTTGATCTCCAGCGCGGAGTATTCTCCCAACGTCAGGCCGGCTTCGGTAGCGGCAAATAGCGCCACTCCGCGCGCATGCGCCAGGCGCAACGCGGATTTGACGTTCACGGCGAAGAAAACCTCTTCTACCGCCGCGCATTCCGGGCAAGTATCGGCGATGACTCGACGCAGTTCCTGCCCAATGAGCAACAATCGCCGATGCAGAGGTTGTTTCGGATCGGTGCGGATAACACCGGCAGTTACCAGTCGATGATCGTGCCCGTCGGATTCGATCACTCCGTAGCCGGTTTTTTCCGTCCCGCAATCGATTCCGAGAACACGCATGGCAAAAAGAGAAGCGACCTACCCGGCCATCGCTTCCAACTCTTTCTCTTCGATGTCGAAGTTGGCCCAGACGTTTTGCACGTCGTCATGATCCTCCAGCACATCCATCATGCGCATCATGCCGGAGGCGTTCTTGCCCTCCAGCTTGATCAGGTTTTTCGGAACCATGGCGACCTCCGCCGATTCCGTGGCGATGGCCGCTTTGCGCAAGACTTCTACGACGGCATCGTGGGCCTCGGGCGGTGACAGGACCACCCAATTGCCGCCCTCGTCTTTCAGGTCGTCCGCGCCCGCGTCAAGTACCAGATTCATCAACTGCTCTTCGGAGGCTTTGCCGCCTTCAATGACAATCTGACTCTTGCGTTCGAACATCCACGCGACGCTGCCGACGTCTCCCAGGTTGCCGCCGTTCTTGGAAAAGGCGTGCCGGATCTCAGAGACAGTACGATTGCGATTATCCGTAGCGACGGCAACCATTACAGCCGCGCCGCCGGGACCGTAGCCTTCAAAGAGGATCTCGTCGAGTTGGCCGCCCTCCAATTCGCCGGTGCCGCGCATGACAGCACGCTTGATGTTATCGGCCGGCATGGATGCCGCTTTGGCCGCGGCGATGGCGGTACGGAGACGCGAATTGGTGTCGGGATCGCCGCCGCTGCGCGCGGCAATCATGATTTCCTTGATCAGCCGCGTGAAAATCTTTCCGCGCTTCGCGTCGGTGGCGGCTTTCTTGTGCTTGATGGTGGCCCACTTGGAATGGCCTGACATGGTTACCTCGAAGGAATTATTCGGAAGGATTACAGATTCTAGGATATCAAAGCGCAAGCAGCATCCCGGATCAACCGCCTTTCTCAGCGATTGATCGGGGAAACTCGCGATTACTCCAAAGGCAGCTCGGCCTGGCCGTCGGTCTCTTCGGCGTCGGGAATCACACTGGCGGCCGCCACCCGGTCATTGTCTTCCATGCGCACCAGACGCACGCCTTGCGTGGAACGTCCGGCCTGCCGGATCTCTCCCGATTCCAGGCGTATAATCTTGCCGTCCATGGTGATGATCATCAAATCGGTGTCTTCTTTCACAGAGAGCACTTGAATGACCTTGCCGATCTTCGGCGTAACTTTCATATTGATGACGCCCTTTGCGCCACGGGCGGTAAGCCGGTATGCGCTGAGCTTTGTGCGCTTGCCGTAACCGCGGTCGGAGATGGAGAGAATGAGACCTTCCTCCTCCACCACTTCGACGCCCACGATGAAGTCACCCTCAGCCAGATCCATGGCGCGCACGCCGCGAGCCTGCCGCCCCATGGCACGCACCTGGCTTTCGTTGAAGCGGATGGCCTTCCCTTGATGCGTTCCGCCGAAAATGTAGTTGCTGCCGTTGGTCAGCTTGGCGGCGATCAATTCGTCGCCCTCATCCAGTGAAAGAGCGATGATGCCCTTGGACATGGGGTTGTCGAACTCAGTCAGTTCGCATTTCTTGATCACTCCATGACGGGTCACCATAACGATGAACTTGTCCGCCGTGAACTCTTTCACGGAGAGGAACGCCTTGGGCAGTTCATCGGGCTGCAGGTTCACCAGATTGGAGATGTGCTTTCCTTTGCCGGTAGTGCCGGCATCGGGGATCTCATAAATCTTCACCCAATAAACGCGGCCCTTCGTGGTGAAGATCATGAGATAGCTGTGCGTCGAAGCGACGATGAGGTCCTCGACGACATCTTCGGCGCGCGTCGTCATGCCGATGCGGCCTTTACCTCCGCGGGACTGACGCCGGTAGGTGTCGACGGAAGTGCGCTTCAGATAGCCGCCGCGCGTCACGGTGAGCGCGACATCCTCCATCTGCACCAGGTCTTCCAGGCGGATCTCTCCGGCCTCTTCCACAATCTGTGTGCGCCGTTCGTCGCCGAAGTCCTTCTGAACCTCTTTCAGTTCCTTAACGATCACGGATCGCGTGATCTTGTCCGAACCCAAAATCTCCATGTACTCGGCGATACGGCGCTGAATCTCCGCCAGTTCGTCGATGATGCGCTGCTGCTCCATGCCGGTGAGGCGCTGCAACTGGAGCTCAATGATTGCCTGCGCCTGGCGTTCGGAAAACTCGAAGCGCGCGATCAGACTTTCGCGAGCGTCCTTGGGATTCTTGGAATCGCGGATTAACTGAATCACCGCGTCCAGATTGTCGAGCGCCTTTTGGAAGCCAAGCAGAATGTGTTCGCGCTCTCGCGCCTTGCGCAACAGATAGTCGGTACGGCGGCGCACCACTTCGACGCGATGATCGATGAAGCGCTTGAGCATGTCGATGAGGCCAAGCTCCCGCGGCTGGCCATTGACGATCGACAGCATGATCACACCCATGTTGGTTTGCATCTGGGTGTGCTTGTAAAGATTGTTCAGAACTACTTCGGATTGCTCTCCGCGCTTGACGTCGATGACGACGCGCATGCCGTCGCGATCACTTTCGTCGCGCACGTCGGAGACGCCTTCAATCTTCTTGTCGTTGACTTGCGCGGCGATATCCGCGACCAGCCGGGCTTTGTTGACCTGATACGGAAGCTCGGTGACGATGATGGACTCGCGGTCCTTGCCGGTTTTTTCGATGGCGGCGCGCGCGCGCATCTTGAGGCTGCCGCGGCCGCGCGTGTAGTAATCGAGAATGCCCTGGCGGCCCAGGAGAAATCCGCCGGTGGGAAAATCGGGACCGGGAACAAGTGGAAGAATCTTGTCCAAACCGGCGCTAGGATCGTTAATCAGCAGAATGGCGGCGTTGATAATCTCGCTCAGATTGTGCGGCGGAATGTTGGTCGCCATGCCAACAGCAATGCCCGAAGAGCCGTTGATGAGAAGATTCGGAACGCGGGTGGGCAGTACTTCCGGCTCATGCTCGCTGTCGTCGTAGTTGGGGCGGAAATCGACGGTCTCTTTGTCAATGTCCTCCAGCAACATGGCGGCGATCTTCGACAGACGCGCCTCGGTGTACCGCATGGCCGCGGGCGGGTCGCCATCGACGGAACCGAAATTTCCTTGCCCATCGATGAGCGGATAGCGCATGGAAAAATCCTGCGCCATGCGCACCAACGAATCGTAGACCGGCGTATCGCCGTGCGGGTGATATTTGCCGAGAACTTCGCCGACGATCTTGGCGCACTTCCGTGTCGGCCGGTTGTAGTTCAGCCCCATCTCGGACATGCCGAACAGAATGCGGCGGTGCACGGGCTTCAGGCCATCGCGGACATCCGGGAGAGCGCGGCCGACAATCACGCTCATCGCATAATCGAGATACGAACGGCGCATCTCGTCTTCGATGTTTATGGGAGTTTGATTCTTCGAATCACCTCCCAAGGACATCTGCCCGCCGCCGGATGGCGGTTGAGGCGGTTCGGTCGGGTTGCCGGGTTGGTCAGCCAAATCGGACTCCTTGTTGGTAAGGCGGCAACCGTCCGGATGTGGACGGCGCTCGGGGGTGAAACCTCTATTTTAGCAGGGTTTGGATGAAGAATTGCGATAGAATGAAGGAAGGTGAGCGGCCATGCCGGAAACGCAATACGAAAACGCCAAAGCGACCATTCAATCGTTGCCCCCTTCAGACCAGCTTCGCCTGGTAGCCGAGGTGATCACTCATCTGGCCGGTTCCATCCATGACTCCCCCCGGCCCACACGCAGCCTTTTGGAACTGCAAGGTTTGGGGAAAGAAATATGGCAAAACATTGACGTAGATGAATACCTCCGCGAGGAACGCGCTTCTTGGGATAGATAGATGCGACGACGACCGCTCCCACCATTGCAAGTGGAGGTCAACGGAATCAACATGGGGGACGGCGGACACGAGTGCCCTCGCCACCACGACTGCAGAATCAGAACAACACTTTGACACCAACGGTGATCTGGCGCTGGCCGTGTCCCTTTTCTCCCGTGATAGATCCGAACGCGGCGTTTACCGGATTCGTATTTGGGACGTCGAACTGCACGTGGTTCAAGCTATTGAAGCTTTCCAGCCGGAACTGCGCCGTGACTCTTTCTTTGATCCGAATGTTCTTAAAAAAAGACAGATCGAAGTTGTTGATCCCGTCTGAGCGAACGCCGTTGAAGCGAGTGCTGAGGCCCTGGATATTGTTCGCCAATACCTGCGCCGAACTGCGATTGAAACCGGCATCGATATTGAACCAACGTTCGGCGCGCCGCTGATCTTTGGAGATTTCCAAGTTGTGCAGATCACCGTTAAAGATGGCGTTGCCGAAACCGAGAGCATCGCCGGTCTGCCCTTCAAACCAGCCTTGCAGCTGCCAGCCGCCGAATATCGCGTCGGTCACGAAGGGCATGGAGTTCAGCCATTTTCTACTTCGCCCGAATGGCAGCTCATAGATAGTGCTGAGTACGAAGCGGTGGGTGAAATCGTTATTGGAAACCACTTTCTCCGGGCGGGCGTCCGTATCGTTCCGGTAGCTGGTGGCCTCCATGAACTTCGAATAAGTCCAACTCATTTGGAAGCTCAGCCCGCCGCTCATGCGCTTTTCGGCAGCCATTTGCATGGAGTGGTAGTAGGAGAAGCCGGCGGGAACCGTGGTTTGTACGCTGGTGAATTGAGGATACGGCCGCAACAATTGAGAAAGTGCAACCGACTGATTTGCCAGACCGGTTCCGGAAAATTGGGAAATGCCAAAAAAGGGATTCGTCACCTGCCGCGTGAGCAAGTCGATCACCGGCTGATCCCGAACGGGAGCGGTAGAAAGATATTGCGAAGGGACTGCGTTCAACTCCCGCGTCACCGGAAGCTTCGTTCCGCGATTGCCCACATACGAAACCTCCAGCAGGATTCTCTGCGGCAGCTGGCGCTGCACCGAAAGCGACCAGCGTTGATTGTAGGGGTTGAGCGGTCTTTCGTTGAAAAAGCTGATCCCTCGTCCGAGAAATGTCGTCAGTCCGCCTGCCGCGCCCAACGCGGAATCAATGCCGCCGGGGAATGGATTCTTCAGCGTGGCGATATAGGTTTGCCCGTTATCCAAAGAAGGAATCAGGCTGGTGGGTTGATTGAAGCCGCCTTGGTTCACATCGTTGCGGTCCACTCCAAGCACATCGTAGAAAATTCCGTAGCCGCCGCGTAGAACAGTTTTCTGGTTGAACTGATAGGCGAAGCCGATGCGTGGCGCAAAATTATTCTTATCGGCAGTCCAAACGGCGGAAGGTTGACCACCCACGCCCGCAAAAAGTAATCCGCCGGCGGTTCGAAATGCGGCCGCGGGTACCTGTGAAATCGGATTGCGCGTGTAATTCGCCAATGCCTGCTGGGAAACGGGATTCGCGGTGGAAAAATCGAAGCCGCGAATGGTGCGATTGTAGCGCTCGGTTACGGGGCTTTCGTACTCATAGCGCAGCCCCAGGTTGATGCTCAGTTTTGTCGTCAGCCGCCAATCGTCCTGCACGAAAAACCCCCAATACTTGCTGTTCTGGGCGCTGGATGCATTGTTGTTGATGGTGCCGCCGCTGGCGATACCCAACAGCATGGACGCCATTCCCTGCCCGATCGCCGCCAATGGCGTATTGTCCAACGGCCCGCGAGTATAGGTGCCGGCGAAAACCAATTGCGGAGCCACGTTGCCATAGTTGAAAGCGGTCTCGCGCATCAGCCTGTATTCGACGCCGTAACGCGTGCTATGCTTGCCCGACAACTTGGTCAGCGTCGCGGAAGCCGTGCTGTAGTTTGTGGTTGTGGAATTGCTGCGAAACGAGGCCATCTCGGTGTAGGCGTTGCTATCCACCTGAATGTCCGGAAAAGAAATTCCGTTGGGTCCCAATTTGTTCAGGATGTTAGTCACCAGGCTGGAAGGAAATCCCAAGGAAGTGAGATCGAAGCCCTGGCTGCCGGTGCTGTTGGTGTTGTTTTCAAAATTGATTCCATAGCGGACATTGAGAAGAAGGCCAGGGTTGAAGACGTGAACGTCGTCTATCACCGCGCCCCAGGCTGTGCGATCCAAACGCTCGATGTTAGTGAGATTGAGCAGCCGGTTCGCGTCGTTATCGTGCTGCTGGTTGAACCAGCGGAAGAACAAACGGTTTTTCGAGGAGAAGTTGTGATCGACGCGGCTGGTGAGGGTGTAGTTCTCGCGGTTGATCAGCTGCGTGATGAAGTAGTTGTTTCTGTCTTCCGCGTTTTGGCCGGGCTGGTTCGCTGCCGGATAAAAACTGGCGATCTTCGCCCCCACGGGGTCCAGCCGGCTGGCTGGAATCATATTTCCGGCAAGCGGCGTACGGCTGAAACGGCCATTGGCCGCGGGAACCGTTGTGAACGGGTCATAGACCTGGTAGGTTGCGCCGAGCTTCAAAAGACTGGAGAAATCACCTCTGCGTTGCGCTTCCGTCGGCACCGTACCGGTGAACGACAGGTTTCGTTGAATCAGCAAATCTTCGAATCCAAATGTCCAGAAAGTCTTGTTCTTGCCGTTGTAGACTTTGGGAATCCAGACGGGGCCGGTCATCGTGTTTCCGCCGCGGCGATGGAGCCAGCTGGGAATCTGTTTGTCGCGATCCTCCGGTTTGACATTATTCTTCGGATCATAGAGAAACCTGTTCGTGAACCAAGGAACCGCGCGCGTTGTGGACCGGTCCAGGAAGGCAGTTCCATGCACGGTGTTTGTCCCCGACTTCATACTGACGTTCGTCATCGCCCCCGCCGCATGGCCGATGGAGGCATCGTAGGTAGCGGTGTTCACCTTGAACTCCTGAACCAGGTCCTGCGGCGGCGAGAACGAGGCGTTGCGATTGGTCATCACGGGAGAGCCGTCCACCGTGGCCTCGCTGGAATTGCTGCGCGTGCCGTTGACGATGATGCCTGTCGCGCCACCGTTATCCATGGGATTTCCGGCACTGCGGCCGCCGCTGGAAAGCACGCCCGCGGTGAGCCGCGTAAGGTAGAACGGATTGCCGCCGACAACCGGCAGCTCCTGAACGCGGCGCTGCTCCATGACCAGACCCATGTCCGCCGAGGACGCTTCGAGCATGGGTGTTTCGGCCGTCACCTTCACGGACTCGGAAACATCGCCCAAGGCGAGCGCGAAGTCCAGCGTCATGCGCTCTCCAATGCGCAGTTGTACTTTCTCGCGAACCGCCTTTTTGAAGCCGGCCATCTCGACAGTCACTGTGTAAACACCTGGCAAAAGGTACGGCATATCGAAACTGCCGCTGTCGTTGGTCATCGTGTCGACTGTGGCATTGGTCGCCGTATTCGTCGCTTTGACGTTGGCTCCGCTGAGGACGGCTCCGGTTGGATCCGTGGCGCGTCCAATAATGGTTGCGCGCGATTCCTGAGAGTGCGCAACGCCCGCGGTCAATGCAAGGACGAGAATCGAGATGGGTCTCATAAAATCACCTTTGCGAACAGTATATGCGATTTCGGGACGCAGATCTCCAGATCTGTCCTATGGGCCTCGGGGCCCACGAATCGTGATGAAAACCGATGTGGGGCAGATCTCCAGATCTGCAGCGGGATCTCCAGATCCCGCATGGCCTCGCAAGAGGCCATCGGCTGCTTTGCAGCCGCATCGGCTGCTTTGCAGC
>JACPVQ010000242.1 GCA_016191645.1 Candidatus Solibacter usitatus | reverse complement strand
GTTTCCTATATTTGACTTTGAATTTGAAAGTAAAAAATATATAGTTAACTGAAATTTGATAAATTCTTTGGCATATTTATCAACAATTGTCTATTAAAACAACAATGTAAATTAAATAGATTTGATCATGTTCTTTTAGAAATTATATTATTTAAAAAAATTTAAAAAAAGTTGCCAAGCGCGGCGATGTCGGCGAGTACGCGAACCTGGAACAAACGATCGCACCCGAGGCGTTGGAATTGATGTCCAACTGGCTCCTCGAACATTCCCAAACAAAAGGCAAATAGACCGATTCATGAATACTTTCGCTCCTTTGAACCCACCCCGGCGATTACTTTTTGGCCCGGGCCCGACGATGGTGGACCCGCGTGTCTATCAGGCGATGACGAAAACCGTGGTCAGTCATCTGGATCCGTACTTCTTCCAGGTGGTGGAAGATTGCCGCGTTCTGTTGCGGCAGGCATTCGGAACAACGAACGAATTCACGCTGGCAATGTCGGGTACCGGAAGCGCGGGAATGCAGACAGCCATCGCGAATTTTGTGGAGCGCGGCTCGAAGCTGGCGGTGTTGGCGAACGGTTTTTTCTGCGACCGCATGACGGAAATGGGTAAGCGGCAAGGCGCAAGCGTAGTACGTTTGGAGAAGCCGTGGGGCGAAGCGTTCGATGAGGACGACGTGGCCTCCTTCCTGCGCCGGGAACGGCCAAGAGTGCTGGCCTTTGTGCAGGCCGAAACCTCCACGGGCGTTTATCAGAATTCCAAAACCATCTGCGCCGCCGCGCACGAAGTGGGCGCGCTGGTGATTGCCGATTGCGTTACGTCGCTGGGGACGATGCCGGTGAACGTGGACGAAAACGGCATCGACGTCGCGTATTCCTGCACGCAGAAAGGCTTGAGTTGTCCGCCGGGACTTTCGCCGGTCACCGTTTCTCCGCGTGCCATGGCGTGGTTGAAGAGCCGCAAGACGACGCCCGCCGATTGGTATCTGGATTTGAAACTCCTGGCCGATTATTACGAAGGCGCGCACCGCTACCATCACACCGCGCCCATCAGCTTGTTCTATGCCATGCGCGAAGGCCTGTTGTGCATTCACGAAGAGGGTCTGCAAAACCGTTGGGCCAGACACAAGGCGGCGCACGAAGCATTCGTCGCCGGCATTGAAGCGATGGGGTTGCCGATGCTGGTAAGCCCGGGAAGCAGGTTGACCAGCTTGAACACTCCGCGCGTGCCGGAAGGCGTGGACGATCTCAAAGTACGGAAGAGCCTGCTTGCGGCTACCGATATGGAAATCCTTGGCGGCTTCGGACCCTTGGCGGGAAAGGTGTTCCGCGTAGGCATTATGGGACCGCTGGCGACGGAAGAGCATGTGCTCGCGTTGCTTGCCGGTTTGGAAAAAGCGTTGGCCGGCGAGGGTTTCGCGCCGAAGGCAAGCGGCGTCGATGCCGCACGGGAAATCTACTGCGCTCCGCGATTGCGGTAGAGTTTCAAGTTCGCCGTAGCCGATCCGATGCAGGCGATGTCGATGCGTTTGTCGCCGTCAAAATCCGCCGCCGCGCATCCGGACGCCGCAATGCCGCCGCGGTCCACCTCAAAACGCTCCCACTTTCCTTGCGCCGTGGCGCGGTAATAGAAGACGCTTCGGCCGGCTCCGCGAAATCCGGCGATGATCTCGTCACGGCCATCATTATCCAGATCGGCGGCATGCAGCGTGTGCGCTTCGGCTTCAAACGAATCGATCACCTGTCTGCGCCATTCCGCGCCGTGCTGCGTGAAAACCGAAATCTGATTCCCGTGCCACGGATCGACGCTGGCGAGAAAACGCCGCTTCCCCAATCTTCCCACGACAACTTCACTCGATCCGCTCTTGGGCCACGCCGCCGGATCGCCGTTGTTCAACCGCTTTGGGGCAGCGCCCTTTTTTGCCGGATGCAGCAGATGCAACCCTTGAAAGCTCGCAGTCAATAATTCTTCGCCCGCTTGCCGGTCCCAATCGAAAACAAAGATCCCATGCATGACACCTTGAATGGAACTATCCACCGGCTCACGCTTCCACAGCGGCGGGCGGTAGAGAACGATGGGGACGTGTCCGCGATAATCGGGAGGTGCGGCGGTAGCATCCGTCAACGGCGCGTTGATGATACCAGCGCCGCCAGGGAGACGAATGGCGCGAAGGCGATGCGATGTCGGGATGCGGTCGATCTCTCTCGCCTTCCAGGGCTCGTTGAGATTCGCTCCGTGTTCCAGCAGCGAGACGATGCCAATGCTGTTTTTGGCGACATTGGCGAACTCGTGCGCCAGCAGAAACTCCGGAATGCCGTCGCCATCGGCATCGAGCGGCGCGGCATTGATCATGCGGTTGAACCCCGCCGCCAGCACGCGACGCTGCCAGCCGGGGTTTTCAAACCAGTACAAATCCTTCATCCCGCTGGCCAGCGCCACCAGGTCGAGGCGGCCGTCGTGGTTGACGTCCACGGCGATCACCTGATAGCCGCTTTTCAAATCGGTGGCCAGCGTGCGTTCTTCAAATCGGATTTGCGCGCCCAATGGCAGCAGAGAAAGTAAGGCGAGAATGGAAATCAAGGTTTTCCCAACAATCGTATGCGCATGTTAAACGCGCGGCTTTGGCCGCCGTACACGCGCAGAAACTCGGGCGACCCCAACAAATTGTTTACCACATTCGGATTCTTGTGATTGGTGATGTTGTTGAAGCCGAAGCGCACGGCCCACCAGTTTTTGCGAAAAAGAATACGCCGCTCCAGGAAGAGATTCAGTTCGAAGAAAGCTGGAAAACGTTGCGCGTCGACGTCGCCCACCATGTGCCCCCGCGCGTCCTGCAAAGAATAGGGGAAGCCGGTGCGATACTCCGCGAGATAGGCTACCGCCCAATATTGGCTGGGCAACGGCAGATAGCCCCAACTGATCCAGCGGTTCGGCGTATCCCACGGCAGCACTCCCGCATTGTGTTCCACCACCAACGGGTCGTCCACTTGCCGGTCGAGCACGGCGTTCGAACGCGCGCGGCTGCGCGTGTAGCTGACCATCCATTCGTATCGCTGACGAATGGGCTGGCGCAGCGTAAATTCCACGGCCCGGTAATGATCTTCGCGCTGATTTCTCAGGCTGTAGATGGCATCGAACACCGCGCCTGGCGCGCCGTTGAAGTTCGCCGGCGGAGAGGCGTCCAGCGAGTTGATGTAGGTAAAGCCGCGATTGCCGTCGCGGCCGGTGGCATTCACGCGGGCTTGCAGAAAGCGTGGGAATTGGTGTTCCAGCGTCAGGTTCCACGTGTTGCTTCGCGGGCTGCGCAGCCGTTCCGCATCGAATTGATAGACGCTGAAAGCCGGTCCGCGAACGGATCTGCCATCGTCTTCGAAATAGGTGCTGGCCGAATACTGATCGAGCGCCCGCGTGTATACGCGGAGGTTGGTGGAATCGACAATGCGGGCCGCGCCGCCGGAAATCTTCGTACGCTCGCGCAGCATCCAGGCGAAGCCGATGCGCGGGGACGCGTTCCATTTGTCGAGCAGACTGTCCCATTCGCCGCGCAGACCAAGTTCAAACAGCAGGTTCGAACGCGGGCGCCAGCTGTCCTGCACATAGGCGGCGGCTTCGAAATTGCGGGCGTCCAGCTTTCCCGAACCGAAGAACTGCGTGCGGCGGCGGAGCACCAGATTGGAGTCCTGGAACTCGACGCCGCCGCGGCGGACATCCTGACGATAGTTGAGCCGGTCGAAATCGACCCCGGTCTTGAAGCGATGTTCGCCAAGGAACGGGAACGCCGGCGCAAAGAGATTGGCCAGCCACTGATCGCGGCCCGCTCGCCGGTCGGCATCGATGAAGCTGTTTCCGCGGCGGCCGAAGGGCGTGAACACGTAGGAGTCCTGGCCCTGCGGCGATTCGCGGCCCCACGTGCGGTTGTTCGCGTAGCCAAGTTCCAGCAGCGCGCCCGAGGAGAAGTAGATCTGGTCCTTCAGATAAGTGAAGAACTGCCGCTGCCGCCGGTCGACTGTCGTTTCCCTGGGATCGAGAACGCTCAGCCCGGTGCGGTGCGCAAAGTAGAAATTCACCAGCGATCCGAACGTGAGAATATTCGAAGGCGTCAGATTCACCTGATTGTGCATCAGGTTGTTGATGCGCCATGCCGACGCGCGATCCTCGCTGCGCTGCAATTCGGGGATGACGGTGTTGTTGTATTGCAGATCGATACTGTCGGAAAACCACGCCCTGCCGCGTTTCCAGGGGCCGGAGAGATTTGCGCGCGGCGTCCAGCCGCCAATCAGCCAGCCCTTTTGCCGTTCGATGCCGGGAAAGAAATTCGTCGCGGTGTAGCGAAGCTTGTCGTCGCCGGAACGCGAACGGATGGCGAGAACGCCGGCGGTTCCTTTGCCATACTCCGCGCTGGGGCGGCCTCCGTTGGCTTCCAGCGATTGGACGCCTTCCACGCCGATGCGCGATTCGAAACGGCCTGTGATTGGATCGTTAATTTGAAAGCCTTCCAGCGTGTACAGGGTCTGCGACTCCGTTCCACCATGCAGGTGCACGTCGCCGCGGCTGTCCTGCACCATGCCCGGCATGACGCGGAATGCATTGCGCAGCGTGTTGGTGGCGGCGATGGGGACATTGAGAAGATCGTTGCTGTTGAGCGTGATGCGCGGCGTGGTGCGATCCATGTCCACCGCGCCGGGGTTCGCATTGACATCGATGGCAGTGATCAATTCGCGCACGCTGTTGAGCGTGAACTGAGCTTCATTGACGCCCTCGGCCAAGGTCAGCTTGCGCCTGGTGAGCAGGAAGTAGCCCTCGCGCTCGATTTCCAGGTAATAATCGCCGGGCGTGGGAACGGCAATGGTGAAATCGCCGCCGGGTGAAGAAACCAGCGGACTGACTATGTGCGATGCGTCATGGCGCAGCGTAATCTTGGCGCCGCCAACGGGCGTACCGTTTTCGTTGAGGACGCGTCCGGAGAGCCGCGTTTCGGCGCAACTCAATCTCTCCGCTGGAAAGAGCGCAAGAATGCATGCGCCCAGCAAAGGCGTGAGCCGCAATGTCCCATGCCGTTTCCCGCTACGCAATGTAGCCTCATTCTACTCTGTATTTTTACCGGACGAAAGCCACCCTCAGGATATCGACCGTTTTGCCGGCCGCCCGCTCGATGGCGCCTGCGAGTTCCACGTCCTTGCCCGCCGAGTCACGCAGATTGCCTTCGACAGACAATGTCTCCTTGCTCCCGGAAATCTCCAGCGTCCAACCGCTCTCTGTTTTCGAGACGACGCCGCGCACGACGACAGCGGCCGCCTCCGGCTTGTAGCCGCTCTGCTGCACGAAGTCGCGGACTTGCGAATAGCGCACGGAGTTCCCCGATTTCAACTTGACCGTAAGCACTCCGGCGGCCGCGTCGATCTTCACCGATTCCACGCCGCGATTGCGCGCCAGTTTGTTTTCGACGAACGTCGCGCAGGAGGCGCAATCCATCGCGCCGAACTTTTGTTCAATGGAAAGGAATTCGGCGCGAAGGGAGGCGCAGGCAATCAGGAAGACGAAAAGTTTCATCTCCCTCAGACTATCGTAGACGCGAGGAGCGCACAAAGCCCTATGGTATTATGAAGGTTCCCCGCCTCAACGGGCCTGTAGCTCAGTTGGTTAGAGCGCTACCTTGACACGGTAGAGGTCACAGATTCGAGTTCTGTCAGGCCCACCAAACTTCACAAATCATTGATGCCGCCATCGAATCGTTCAGCCGCTGATTTCGATGACAATGATTGGAGCGCGACGCGCCGGCCGCCAATCTGGTCGCCGGGCAGAAGCCCGCCGACGTGTTGGCCTGTCACTGGGAGCCGGCAAACGGCAAACTTCGCACGCGAATCCGTCCACGCCGGAATGTAACCACACAACCCGCCTCGATCTCGCGTTCGAAAGACGGCAGACTTTCGAGAATTCGGTTTGCATAGTCCTGGGCGCGAATAATGTCGGCTTCCCGGAAGAGTATGAATGATGGTTTGCTGCGGCGGGAAACGGCCAGAAGCATTGCAAAGTCAGAGTCCGCTGAAACGATCACCCGCTCCTCGATTCCGGCTCGCTCCAGGATCATCGGATCTTCGGCATCGTGAAGACCGTAATCGCGAACATGAACGGCGTCGTGGCCCGCGTCTCGGAGACGCCGCGCCAGTTCCGGCGAGAGCGCATTGTCGATGAGGAATCTCACGCGGATCAGGGAACCGCGAGTTCACGCTCCATGGCGGAGGCTGCGGCGAAGCGGAGGCACTCGCGGATGTCCTCCGTCTGGAGATCGGGATAGTCAGCCAGGATTTCCGTTTCGGTCATGCCGCCGGCAAGCATCCGGAGAACGGTCGCAACCGGGATGCGCAGGCCCCGAATACAGGGCACGCCGCCCATCTCAGTGGGATTCACCGTGATGCGCTCAAAATTCGCGGCTTGCATAGCTCTCCCATTATCGCAACACCCGGGCGGCAAGTCACCACGCAATGACTTCAGAATTACTCCACATCTTCGACCCTCGCCGCAACTTCCAGTTGCAGGGCTTCAGTGGGCGTGGCGCGACCACCACGATTTCTCCGGCTTCGCGGTCTCAGGAAACTCGTTTGCGCAACTGCGGAGAATTGACTTCCGCGCGAATTTCGACTTTTAGCTCAGTAGTACTCTTTGTGGCCGGCCGTAGCGATGACAGGGTAGGATGTTTGCCCAACAGCTCAGCCGCGCGATCGATAAGCCCGCGCAGTACCGGCTTGAGGCGGAGGTTGACTGACTGCGTGCTCGACGCCGCTCGTGCCGCGGCCGAGGAAGCGCTCGTGGACCGCACGGTATTTGTGGTCAACCCCAAAGCCTATGCCGAATTCCTGGCTCGCCTCGATGCGCCGCCGCGCCCGAATGTCCGGCTGCGCCGCAGCATGCAGACATCTGCGCCATGGGAGAAATAAGCGGTCTATTGCCACCCGATCTGCTGGCGGATCGCCACGACCTCGAGAAGATTCGATCCGGGGAAGCCTCGCTTGACGATTGGCTGAAGCGCCGGGCGCGCGCCGATCAAGTGAGCGGCGCTTCCCGTACCTATGTCCTTTGCGAAAAAAAGCGTGTGATTGGCTATTATGCGCTGGCTTCGGGGGTGGTGACAGTGGGAAGCGCTGCAGGCCGCTTTAGGCGGAACCTGCCGAACCCCATCCCGGTAGCCGTGCCGGCGCGACTGGCTGTAGATAGCGATTGGCAGGGACGGGGCCTCGGTCGCGCCCTGTTCCGGGACGCCGCGCGCCGCGTGGAGCAGGCAGCCCAGTCGATCGGGATTCGCGGCATCGATGTTCACGCAATATCGGAGGAGGTGAAGAGGTTCTATATGACGCTTGGCTTCGACGCGAGCCGATGACACTGATGGTAAGGTTGTCCTACGTTCGTGCCGCCCTTTCCTGAAGCGCGGCGTCATAAGAACGCGTACTGCGAGTGCGCCACACTGGAAACACGATACAATCCAAAAACATGAATCCCGGCGACACTCTGGGCCCCTACGAGATTGTCTCTCTGCTCGGCCAAGGCGGCATGGGCTCCGTCTATAAAGCGCTGGACCCGCGTCTGGGCCGTTTTGTCGCCATCAAAGTGGGACGTGCGCAGTTCTCCGAACGCTTCAGCCGCGAGGCGCGCGCCATTGCCGCGCTGAATCACACCAACATCTGCACGCTCTACGACGTCGGCCCGGACTACCTGGTGATGGAGTTCATCGAAGGGCCGACGCTGGCCCAGCGCATGCAGCAAGGCAAGTTCAAGCTGGACGATGCGCTGCCCATTCTGCGCCAACTGGTGGACGCGATTGAGATCGCGCACGAGAAGAACATTCTGCATCGCGACTTGAAACCGGACAACATCAAAGTCACTCCGCAGGGCGTGGTGAAGGTGCTGGATTTCGGATTGGCGAAAGCGATGGACGTGCCGGGCCCTTCGGACGATCCCGCCAACG
>JACPVQ010000241.1 GCA_016191645.1 Candidatus Solibacter usitatus | reverse complement strand
CTTAGAATAGACGTCTAGACTCTGAATCTTCCCAGGCTGCAAAGATTTACTTTGGTTGCGGCTGTACTAGACTTTGAAATCTCGCCAAGCCGCGAAGATTTACTTTGGTTGCGGCTGTGCTGCTCTGTGGGGCAGTTCTCCAGAACTGCGAGCCGGTCTCCAGACCGGCTCTGCCGGATGGCATCGCTGTCCTGCAGAGCGGCATAGCCGCAATGAGGAAACGTCGCAGAACGCCATGCCCGCAGTAATTGACAGCCCGAAAACGGCTGCAACGCAGCCGAACGGCTGCAACGCAGCCGATGGCCTCTGGCGAGGCCATGCGGGATCTGGAGATCCCGCTGCAGGTCTGGAGACCTGCCCCACACAGCGAGTAGTAGTACATCGGCGCGACGCGACGCATTCAACTTTTTTCATCGGCAGTGAGAATAGCATCTTGAGGCGGGACCAGGATTACGAATCCCGCTCCGCCTTCCGGCCGGTTGTGCGCCGTTACGGTACCGCCGTTGAGATGCACCATCGATCTCACGATGTGAAGCCCCAGGCCCGAATTCGAGCGCCGGGTGGAGAATCGCGGCTCGAACACGCGAGGAAGAACATCGTCCGGAATCCCCGGGCCATTATCGTCTATCCGAATCTCCGCGCCCAATGCGCTCGTGGAGGCCGAGATTCGGACTTGTCCGCCGCCGGGCATCGCTTGGGCCGCATTCAGAATCAAGTTCACCAGGATGCGCTCCCACGATATCGCGCTGCCGCCGATGCCGAAGCCCTGCGGAATATCCAGATGAAAGTCTATTTCGCGGCCGCGCTTGGCGTTGAGAAAGTCACGGGCAAATTGAATCGCGATGGCGGCGATCTCCTCAAAAGAAAAAGTATCGCGCGCCGATTCGGAGATTCCCCGCGTGAGCCTTTCCCCATGCTCGGCACTGCGTCGAATAGTGGCCGATAGCCAATTCCATCGCGCGTCCTCAGACAACAGGTCGGCCGCGTCGTAGAGGGTTTGGAACACGTTAAGCAGGTCGTGGACCAGTCCTGGAAGGGTAAGGTCCTCTTCAACGCGGTGGGGCATACGACTCGGGTTATCTTAGCGAGTACAACTCAGCGGGACAAGCCCCGCAACATCGTGTAGAACTCCGGAAAGGAAACGGAGGCCGCGCCGGCGTCCTCGATTTCGCACGGCCCATCGGCGGCCAGCGCGGCGACGGAGAAAGCCATGGCAACGCGGTGATCGCCAAACGAATCGAGCTTTGCGGCACGGAATTTCTGTTTGCCGGGCACGTCGAAGCCGTCTTCGCGCACGGTGATCGCAATGCCCATGCGCCGCAGGTTCTCGGCGACGGTGGCGATACGATCCGTTTCCTTCACTCGCAATTCGGCCGCATCGCGCACGGAAAGGCCTTCTTCCGAAGCGGCGCCCAGTACCGCCAGTACCGGAATCTCATCGATGAGCGACGCGGTCATCGATTTCTCCAACAGGCCGCCGCGCCAGGCCGAATGCTCGACAATGACATCGCCCACCAATTCGCCGGAGCTCTGATTCAGGTTCACAATTCGAATGCGCGCTCCGCCCATCGCCAGAAAATCCATCAGCGCGGAGCGCGTCGGGTTCAGACCGACTCCTTGAATCGCTATGCGCGATCCCGGCCGCAACAGCGCGGCAACCAGAAAGAATGCCGCCGAGGAAAGATCTCCCGGCACGATCAATTCACGAGCCGTGAGAGCCGGACGCCCTTGTATCGTAATTGTGCCGCTCAGCGATTCCACTTCCGCGCCGAATTCCTGCAACGCAATTTCGGAATGATCCCGTGTGACCATCGGCTCTCGAACGGTCGTCACGCCCTCGGCGAAAAGTCCGGCGAACAGAACGCAGGATTTTACTTGTGCGCTCGCCACGGGAAGCGTGTAATCGATGGGTTGCAGCTTTCCGCCGGTGACTTCGATGGGAGGAAATTTTCCGTCGCGTGCCTGCAAACGCGCGCCCATCTGCGCCAGCGGCGTCATGATGCGGCCCATCGGCCTGCGGCTGAGAGATTCATCGCCGCCGATGACTGTGGCGAACGGCTGCGCGGCCAGAATTCCGCTCAACATTCGAATCGTGGAACCCGAGTTTCCAGCGTCGAGCGAACCTGCCGGCGCGCACAGGCCATCCAAACCGACTCCGTGAACGGTGATATCCGTCCCATTCTTTTCCACGCGCACGCCGAGGGCTTGCATGCAGGCCAGAGTGGAGTGACAATCCGCGCCACGCGAATAGTTGTGAAGCTGAGAAGTACCTTCGGCGATCGCTGACAGCATCCCGTAGCGATGGGAAACGGATTTGTCGCCGGGCAGAGTAATGGAGCCTTCGAGTGCGGTAACCGGGTGGATGGTTTCGACCATGGAGGAAACCATCTATTGTAGCGAGGTGGTGTTGAGCAGCGTGCTAAACGGCGACGAGTTCCGGGACGAAGTTGGAATGCCGCCGCAATTCCCGATAGCGCGAAAAACGGTATCCAACTCCAAACACGGTCTCTATGTACGAATCGCCATAGGGGAACAGCTTCTTGCGAAGACGCCGGATATGGACATCCAATGTCCTGGTGCGGATGTCCCTTCCGTAACCCCAGATTCGCTCCAACAGAACATCGCGAGGAACTATTTCCCCAGTGTTGTTAACGAGCAAGCCCATTAGCTCGTGCTCTTTACGGGTCAGGATGATCTCGCGCAAATCGACATAGGCCGAAGAGTTGTGGAAGTCGAAGACCAGGTGCTGGTCTTTATAAACTGTGCTGCTGAGTGTCATGGAGCGCCTCGGTAAGAACTGGTTTTATTCTTCTAATACGGGAGAGACGCAAAAACGTGCCGTAACGTTTGTAAAAAATGAGGAAAAGATGCGATTGGATGCAAAAAACTATTCGATGGCGTAAGGACCGGCCTTGTCCAGACGTAGTTCGCGCCCGTCGCCTTCCTCGGCGCGCAGGCTGTACATCACGGCCCGAATGGGGTCGGAAACGCGCATGTGAAACTCCGCCTCCTCACCCGGTTTCAGGATGCCGTCATCCACTTCCCCGCGTTTGGTTTGTAGAAGCTGCTTGTCCGAACCCAAAAAATCGATGAGCAGTTGCAGCTTCTTCAATGGCCTGTCGCCGGTCACCGTAACGCGCCCGTCGACAATGACGTCGCTGCCTTCGCGGTGACAGTTCACCTCGGTAATCGCAACTTCGGGCGGTTTCGTCTGCTTGCCTTTCTTCTGCGCGGCGAAGCACAATGATGCAAGTAGGATCGAGACAACCAGAGAACGCATTCCCTCCAGTTTACGTTGTCTGAGTGCAAACTTCGCAAGGGGGTACCCGTGATTTCCAGAAGACATTGGCTGGCAGCTCCGGCAGCGTTGGCGGCGGCGCAACAATCGGCCCAGGGAGCGCCGGGCAAACAAATCGTAATCTCATCGGCGAACGGGCTGCGCGCCTGCGCCAAGGCAATGGAGATGTTGAAAAACGGAGCGGACACGCTGGACGCCGTGATCGCCGGAGTCAACATCAACGAAGAAGATCCCGATGACGACTCTGTGGGTTACGGCGGATTGCCTAACGAGGAGGGCATCGTCGAGCTGGACGCCAGCGTGATGCACGGGCCGACGCGGCGAGCGGGCTCCGTGGCTTCCATCCGCGGCGTGAAAACGCCTTCCAAAGTGGCGAAGCTCGTGATGGAGCAGACGGACCACATCATGCTGGTAGGCGAGGGCGCGTGCCGATTCGCCAAGGCATATGGATTCCGCGAAGAGAATCTGTTGACGGAGAAATCGCGCACCGCATGGATGGTTTGGAAGCGCAGCCTGCGCGACGCTTCCGGCCACAACAACTGGACGGACGGCCTGGACGCCCCAACGAAGAAACCCACGGCCGAGTTGAAGCGGATGTTCCCAGGCGCTTCCGATGAGTTGCTCGCCTACGCATGGGACCGCGCCATGAATCCTCCAACAGGCACCATCAATTGCCTCGCACTGAGCGCGAAAGGCGAGATGTCGGGCACCACGACGACGAGCGGACTCGCCTGGAAAATTCCCGGCCGCGTTGGGGATTCGCCCATCATCGGCGCGGGGTTGTACGTGGATCAGGAAGTGGGCGGAGCCGGCTCCACGGGCCGCGGCGAGGAGAACATCCGCGTCGCGGGCGCGCACACCATTGTCGAGAACATGCGCCATGGCATGTCGCCGAAGGAGGCATGTCTCGATGCTTTGAAGCGCGTGGCCAGGAATTACGATAACGATCTGGCGCGCCTCGGCAAGTTCGACATCAACTTCTATGCCTTGCGCAAAGACGGCGAGTATGGTTCCGCTTCATTATGGAATGGCCGGACGCGCAGGGGCGAATTGCGGCGCAGCCAGTTCGCGGTCAACGACGGTGGAAAAAGCCGTCTCGAGAACTGCGCGTTTCTATTGGAACGCAAATAATACTAATGGTGGTCGACGCGGGGCTGAATCTCGCGCTGCCGGAAATCGCGGATCAACGAGATCATACGGACAACGACGGCCTCGACAAATCGTTGGCCCTTCGATAGCGTGGCCTTGGTGGGATCGCCGACCGTGCCGGTCTTCGAATAACGGCTGAACCACTCCTGGAAGAACACCGGCGAGGAGATCTGCAAATCCCAGAAGAAGAATTCCGACTTCTGAAAGTGCATGTCCTTCTCGGCCTTATCCATTTGCACCAGGTCGCCGCGAAGATACAGCAGCACCGAGGTTTCCAGTTCACAACCGTGCGCCATTCCTCCCGGCGCTTCCGATTCCCGCAACTCCGCAATCAACGGTTTCGGAATCAGATTCCACCACGGCACCATGGCGCAGATGGCATCGGTCTGGTTGGTAATGTTGCGCGCAGCCACATCCAGGAACGGCACGTTGCTGCCGTGTCCATTCACCAGGAGAATCTTACGAAACCCGTGGTGCGCCAAGCTGCGTCCGATGTCGGTGACGTAATTAACGAAGGTATTTCCTTCAATGGCGATGGTTCCCGGAAAGTCGAGGTGATGCTCGTTGAAAGCGTAGAAAACGGACGGCAGCAACACCGCCTCCGCTGGAATCTGTTCCACGGCGCGGCGCGACATTTCCGTTGCCGTAAGCACATCGGTGACCAGTGGAAGATGCGGCCCGTGCTGTTCGATGGTGCCAACGGGCAATACGGCTACGCGTTGGTCGGAAACGGCCGCGCGAATCTCCGGCCAGGTGAATTCCTCGTAACGGTATTTCATGCCTACTTCCAACGTTCGTCAAAGAAACCCGCGGCGAGCGTCTTGCCCTGGCTGTCCAGGACGGCCCAATCGCCCAGCCTGGGAAAGAGCAGTGCATTCGTTCCCTTGAAATCGGCCTCTCCAAATGTGTGGCCCGAATTCAGCACGACGTATTTTTCGGGATTCAGCGGATTGGGATAGATGGCGACCAGAAGCAGGCTCGCGGCTTGAAACGTCTTGCCGGCAATTTCCACCTTGCCGTTTTCCCAGCGGAAGGGCAACTTGGGCAGGACGCGCGCCATTACTTTGTTGCTGGACGGCTCACCGAAAAGAACCAGGTGATGGCTGGCAATGTCTTTGTCCGTAACGTCGTTGTCGTCTTTCAACCGCACGTCGCCGCGCAAATATTTATCCCAATTGGAGCGGAATGAGTTCAGACGCGTCAGCGCGTGAAGATTCACGGCTGAGTCGCGAAACGTTCCCGTGGGACGCACGCACAGGAACGATCCCATGAAGGCGTCGTCGATGGGACCTTGCAAACCGTGACGTTTTCGCAGCACGCCCGGCGTAGCTTTCGCCGTGGCCCATTTGCCGTCGCGCTTTTCGATTAAGGAGGGAGATCCTGTAACGTTTTGACCATCCACCCGCGCACTGTCGATGCCGCGCAAAACCAAGTGGGTGACACCCTTTGTCTTGATCTCGGCGGTATTGCCGGAGCGCGTCCCATCCACTTCCGCGCGAGCATAGTGCTTTTCCAACCCGTCGACGCGAACCCATCCTGCATCCCAATAGCGCGTGGTGTGCGTAAGGAATTGCACGCGGTCCGGATTGCGCGGTGAGGCCAAAGCCTTGGCAATGAAATCTTCGGAAACCTTTTTGCTCTCCGGCGCATACTTGTGCCCGATCTTCGGCCCCACCAAAAAGAGAGCCGGAATCGATTCCGGCTGAATGCGTTCGCGCAGCAGTTGCTCCTTGATGTTTACCGAAGCCTGCAATTGCGGGTCGTCGATGCTGCCGTAGCCAACTGTTGGGACCATTAAAGCGTTGCGAGCGTAGAGGAACGCATCGTAGATGGCCCAGGCGCGTTGCTGATGCTCCGGCGCATTGGCCTGCTTGGCGTACGATTTCGTTTCACTGAAGCCCGCGCCGGCTTCAATGGCCGCCCAACGTGCGGGATGCTGCAAACCGATGTGCCAGGTTCCCGCTCCGCCCATGGAAAATCCGCGCAACACGATGCGCTGCGGATCAATACTGTAGTTTCTTCGCATGGCCGCAAGGGCTTCGAACACATCGGTCTCGCCGGCCCAGCGATAGGCATTGTTCGTGCGTCCGAATATGTGCAGTTCCAAGCGATCCGATTGCGCCGGGGCAGCCTTCGCCCATTCGTTATCGGCAATGAAGCTGACTTCGTTCAGCCGCGCGCCGCGGCCGTGCAGAATCACGTCCAGACGAATTGGGGTGCGTGCGTCGTAGTTCTCCGGAACAATCACGCCGTAAGGCTGAACGCTGCCGTCCACGCGAGAAAGATACGCGCGCACCGCGCGGCCCTTGCGATTCGGCCATTTGGTTTTGCCCTCTTGCAACTCCGAGGCCCGCACGGCACCGGTTTCCAGAGCTTTGAGCGTGTTGTCGAGATAGGCTTTGGTGAAGAATTCTTCGGGGTGCCGCAGGATCCACTCCGCGGCTTTATGAAAGATCACCACGTCGGCGAAAACATCTGTCCCGGCGTGCTTGGATTCCAGTTCTTCCAACTTGGCGCCAAGCACGGCCATTCTGACTTTGATCTCGCCGATCTGTTCGAGATTCGGAACAAACGGTGGAGCCGCCTGCTGCGCCGCCAGCATCCAAGCGGCGGCGGAAAAAATCAACAACAATCGCTTCATAGTACTTCCTTGGTTTTGTATTAACCGTGGCGAATCACAAGCACGTCGCCATCCTTCACAATGTACTCTTTGCCTTCCAACCGCAGAAGGCCTTTTTCACGAACCCCCGGATAGCCGTTGAGGTCCACCAGATTTTTCCACTGAACCACTTCGGCGCGGATGAACTTTTTCTCAAAATCGCTGTGGATGGCTCCGGCGGCCTTTTGCGCCGTGCAGTTCATGGGAATGGTCCACGCGCGCACTTCCGTCTCGCCCGCGGTGAGAAAGCTCATCAGGCCCAACAGCGCGTACGTGGCGTCGATGATTCGCTTGAGCCCCGGCTCCGTCAGACCATAGCTCCCCATCATCTCCGCTGCTTCTTCCGCGCTCAATTCCGCCAGCTCGGCTTCGATCTTGCCGCAAACCGCCGCCGCCGCCGTGCGCGGCCGCCTTCCCAGCTTGGCGCTGTACTCGCTCTCCAACTGCGCAAGATTCGCCGCCGACTCTTCGCCGGCATTCAACACGTACAGCATCGGCTTCTGCGAAAGAAACTGAAAGCCGCGAATGCGCTTCTCCTCATCGGCGGTCAACTCCATCTCACGCAGCGGCTTGTCCCCTTCCAGGAACGTTTTGCAACGAATCAACACTTCGAACTCGTGATCGAATTCGGGATTCTTAATCTTCTTGCGTTCCTTCTCCAGGCGCTCCATGCGCTTTTCCACCACCACCAAATCGCTGAGGATTAACTCAATATCGACATCGTCGCGATCGCGCACGGCGTCCACGGATCCCTCTTCATGAGGAACGGATTGGTCCTCAAACACGCGTAGAACATGGGCCAGGGCATCGACCACGCGCAGACTTGCCAGGTACTGCGGGTCACGCAAGGCCTCTTTCGAGATGGCTGGAAAATCGACATACTCCACCACCGCATGCGTCACTTTGGGCGGGTCGAAGATTTTCGCCAAGGCGTCCAATCGCGGGTCGGCCACTTTGGAAACGCCGATTCGCGTTTCCATGGAACCGACGCGCGCGGATTCCGTCACGCCGGTGAGGATGGTAAAAAGCGAGGTCTTGCCGGTCATGGGCAAGCCGATGATTGCTGTTCTCATGAATTATAAAGGGACTTCCACAAAGGTAAGAATTTCTTCCAGGACGCGCTCGGCGAGTCCGGAGGTTCGCTGCCCCGGCGCGACGCGCGCGTTCAGAGCAACGCGATGAGCGAATACTGGGGCCGCCAGCCGCTTGATGTCGTCGGCGATCACATAATCCCGGCCTTCCACTAACGCCAAGGCCTGCGAGGCGCGAAAAAGAGCCTGTGCGCCTCGCGGGCTCACGCCCAATGCCAGAGAATCGTGGTGCCGCGTGCGGTCCACGATGGCGAGCATGTACCCCACCAGCGCCTCGTCCACGCGAACGCGCGGCGCCAGAGCGCGCAGTTGGACAATCTCGTCTCCCTCCAGAACGGGTTGAATGCCCGCCGGATGCAAATGCGCCCCGCGCAGAATTTCGCGTTCGCTGCTGCTATCGGGGTACCCCATGCGCACGCGCATCAGGAAGCGATCCAGTTGCGATTCGGGCAGGGGATAGGTTCCGTGATGCTCCACGGGATTCTGCGTCGCAATCACCATGAATGGGTCGGCCAACAGATACGACCGGCCATCGATGGTCACCTGCCGCTCATTCATGGCTTCCAACAGCGCCGATTGCGTCTTCGGCGTGGCGCGGTTCATTTCGTCGGCGAGCAGGAAATTCGTAAACACCGGCCCCTGCTTGAATTCAAATTCACCGGAACGCGCATTGTACACGGTGACGCCCAGAACATCGCCGGGAAGCATGTCCGAGGTGAATTGCAGCCGGTGGAAGGAGGATTGCACGCACCGCGCCAAAGCCTGCGCGAGCGTTGTCTTGCCCACTCCGGGTACGTCTTCAATCAACAAATGCCCGCGCGCCAGCAGGCAGACAATGCTCAGCCGCAACACATCCGCCTTGCCGCGGATGGCCGTGCCCAGTGTTTCTTCCAGCCGCGAGATGCGCGAAATGGCGTCCGGAAACCCAAACGCCGAATGCGGCGTCTCCATGGTTTCCCGGTGAGTCATTCTTCTATCTTACCCGCCCCGATGGGCCGGAGCGGCGTCCAGCAGCATGTAGGTCACCGTGGCGAAGCCGGCGGAGTTGCCGTCGGCGTCCGTTATTTCCACACTTCCCACAACCAAATGCTTTCCCACACGCAGAAGCCGTGAGCGGGCCACCACCTTGCCGCGCTCAATGGGGCGGAAATAATTGATCTTCAGTTCGGTGGTAGTGGCGCGCCGCCTGCCTCCGAAGTGATGCCAGATGGCGACACCGACCGCGGCGTCGGCGATGGTCGCGGTAACGCCGCCATGCAGAACTCCGGCCACGTTCATCAGCTCTTCGCGCAGCGGGATCTCGATGGTCACACCGTCCTTGTGGGCGCGCGCCACGCGCATCCCCAGCGTCTTGTTGAACGGCATGCGCGGAATCATTGCGCGCAGCGCCGCCAGTTTCAGTTTTTCGTGCATTGGGTCTATTCTCGCTGACCGAAGGCGCTTTGATCCATCTCGGCAAGAAACTGCCCGCGCTGCCGCCAGTCGGGTGTGACTTTGACAAAGAGTTCCAAATAAAACTTCCTGGCAAAGAGCTGCTCCATCTCCGTGCGCGCGTCCGTGCCGATTCGCTTCATCATTGCTCCCCGCTCGCCGATGAGAATCGCCTTCTGCCCGTCGCGCTCCACATGAATGGTCGCCAGGACGCGCGTCAGGGCTTCGCCCTTCTTGCTCTTTTCCTCCACCCAACGTTCCACGAATACGGCCACCGAATGAGGGACCTCTTCACGCGTGTAGTGAAGAATCTTCTCGCGTATCAGTTCCGACGCCAGAAACCGCTCCGGCTGATCGGTTAGATAGTCCTCGGGAAAGTAGCGCGGACCTTTTGGAAGCCGGGCCAGAATCGCCGCTCGCAGCGAATCGAGGCCCTCTCCCGTCCGGGCGGAGATGGGGATGTACTCCTGAAATTCCCGCGCCTCGCGATAACGGGCCAGCAGCGGGAGCAGAGCGTTCTTGGAGTGCAGCAGGTCGATCTTGTTCAGCACCAGCAACGAAGGCACGGTGAGCGCCTTGACCCATTGCAATGCCTGCTCGTCTTTCTCAGAGAAAGCCTGTGCCGCGTCGGCCAGGAAGAGAATCAGATCGCGCCCTTCCAGAGCCTCGCGAATGCGGCTGAGCATTCGCTCATGCAGCAGCGTCTTCCCTTCGTGAATCCCCGGCGTATCCAGAAAAACCACTTGCGCGTCCGCCGTGGTGGAAACTCCTTGAATGGTTGTACGCGTCGTCTGCGGCTTGTTGGCGACAATGGAAAGCTTGGTGCCAAGCATCGCGTTCATCAGCGTCGACTTGCCCGCGTTCGTCCGTCCCACAATGGAGACAAATCCGGAAACATGATTCGGGCCGGGTTCGGTCATGTCGTTTGCTCTTGTGCCTTCCTGATGCGCAGTTTTTCCACGCGCCGGTCGTCGGAGGCAATGACTTCCAGGCGAATTCCGCCGCGTTCGGCGGCCTCGCCGGGTTTGGGTACACGCCCCAGCCATTCCGTCATCAATCCGCCGACCGTGGTAGCCTCGGTCTCTTCTTCCGGCGTAAAGTCCAGCAGTTGCCGCAGATGATCCAGGTCGTAATTCCCCGCCACAACATAGGCGCCGCCGGCTTCGGGTTCGGCGTCGATGCCCGGTTCGTGTTCGTCACGCACTTCGCCGATGATCTCCTCGACCAGATCTTCCATCGTGGCAATACCGGCCGTTCCGCCGTACTCATCCACGACACCCACCATATGGACGCTCTCGCGCTGCATTTCGCGCAGCAAATCGCTTACCGGCTTCGTTTCCGGAACACATCGTAACGGCCGCTGCATAGACCGGACTTGCTTTCCCGCGCGTTCCTCCGGATCGAGTTCAAACATATCCCGCACATGCACAAAGCCGACGAGGTTATCGACGCTCCCTTCGTATACAGGCACTCGGGAGTATTGCTCGTGGATCACCAGATCCCGCAGTTCTTCCAGCGACGCCCCCGCCGCGATAGCGACAATGTTGGGACGAGGCGTCATCACTTCGCGCACGGTCTTGTCGCCGAATGCGACGACGGATTGGATCAGTTCGCTGTCCGTATCCTCCAGGATGCCTTCCTCCATGCCGGCTTCAATCAAGGCTTCAATATGCTCCTCGGTTGTAGGTTTCTCTTCGCTCCGGCGGTGCTCTCCGCCGAGTTCCGCAATGCTCTGCAGCATGTCCAGAAGAGCGATCACGGGGCGCACCGCGATCGCAAGTAAACGGAGCACGGGAAGGAACGCCAACGTGAAGCGGCCGCCGGTGCGCCGGTAAAGAAAACGCGGAGCCAGGTAGCTGGTGAACAGCATCAACGCCGAGGAAAAAAGAAATGCCTCCAGCAGCGCAAGCCATTCCGCCCGTTGCGGCGAAAGAGTAACGGCGAGCGTGACAATCGCCAAAGCCAGCAGGCCGAAATGCCGCACCAAACTATAAGCCAAAGCCCCATCTTCGGGCTCCATGCCCAGTTTTTCCTGCAGCGTGTCCTTGAAGAATTCCAGCGATGGCAATTCCCGGGCGTGAATGTGCAGACTTTCCCGGCACAACAGATGAATGAAGCTGACAGCGATCACCAGCCCGCTCAAGCCGATCAGAATTGCAATGAGGAGGATGGTCATGCTTTTTTCTTCGACCGCGCAATCAATGCGTTGGGCAGCCCAAACATTTCCCGGAACTTTTCTTCCGCCCGCGCCATCTTCCCGTGATCGCGTTCGTGATCCATTCCCATCAAGTGCAGCGCGCCATGCAGCATCAGAATCTCGATCTCCTGCTGTGCCGCGTGCCCCAATTGGGCGGCTTGATCGATTGCGCGGTCCGCGGAGATGGCAATCTCACCGATCTTTCCCCCCGTGCGGGAGGGGAAGGAAAGCACGTCCGCCGGATACTCCCGGCCGAGAAATTCGCGATTCAACTTCAGCAATCGCTTGTCGCGCGCAATCAGACAATCAAAGCCGCTGCCGCCGGTGACCTCGATGAGCAACATACCGTGAAATGCCTGGAGAGCCTGCTTGTCGATGCCGCGCGGACAACGATCAAAAATAACGGAGCCTGGATCGAAAGACATACGGGGGCAACTACTCGGCCCGCGACTGTTCGGCGGCGGGTTTGTCCGTTTCGCCGAGTTTGAGAGTTAGTTGGCGTCCGGCCGTGTTCTCGTGATGCTTTTCATAGGCCCTGACAATGCTTTGCACCAGGCTGTGGCGGACTACATCGCGCTCGTCGAAATGAACGAAGGTGATTCCTTCCACGCCGCGCAGCACTTCCGTTGCTTCCATCAACCCGCAACGGCGGGAAGACGGCAGATCGATTTGCGTCAGATCGCCGGTAACCACAGTCTTCGAATTGAAGCCCTGACGGGTGAGCAGCATTTTCATCTGCTCGGTAGTGCAGTTCTGCGCTTCGTCCAGAATGATGAAGCTGTCGTTGAGCGTACGGCCGCGCATAAATGCCAGCGGCGCTACCTCAATCGTGTTGCGCTCCATGAGCTTTTCCACTTTTTCCGATTCCAGCATATCGAAAAGAGCGTCGTAGAGCGGCCGCAGGTACGGATCGATCTTCTCCTGCAAGGTGCCGGGAAGGAAGCCAAGCCGCTCCCCCGCCTCCACCGCCGGACGGGTCAGCACCACGCGGCTAACGCGCTTGGTCAGCAACGCGGCCACCGCCATTGCAACAGCTAAGTAAGTTTTTCCTGTTCCCGCCGGACCAATGCCGAACACGAGATCATTGCGCTCAATGGCCTCCATGTAGCGCTGCTGATTGACGCCCTTTGGAGTCAGATTTTTCTTTCCGAAACTCCGCTGTCGTCCGCTCTGCACCAACCCCCGCAGGCTCACTTTCT
>JACPVQ010000240.1 GCA_016191645.1 Candidatus Solibacter usitatus | reverse complement strand
GTGGACGGTGCTGGTGCCGCCGTGGAGGATCGCGCTGGTCACGCCGTCGTCGCGCAGGATTTCGGCGGCGCGCTCGATGGCGTAACCTTTGCCAATGGCGCCGAGGTCGAGCATCACGCCTTCGCGCGCGAAGCGGACGGTGATGTTCGCAGGATCGAGTTCCACGAGATGCCAGCCAATTTTCTCGCGAGCCGCTGGAACCTTTACTATCGCATTGACGGCGGCGCGTCGAACGTGGTGGTGCACGAAGGCGCGGAGTTTTCCGAACAGCATCCCATGCCGGGAATATACATCGGAAAGAACGCCATCATGTTGGGCGATCAGACCAGCACGCCCATTACGTCGCCTAAAGACGGCGCAATCCTGGTTCCTGTGGAGATCAGTCCCATCGACGCCGAAGGCCGCCCTTACAATCCCACCGGCGGATACACCTACACGGACGCCATGGTTTTGCACGGCCGTTGGGACGGCGCGAAACTTCGCTGGAAGGCGGGCGAGCGCGTGATTGGCGATCCGGCGCGCAGCACGCGCGGCATGGTGGAACCGGCCATCGCGTTTCTCGACGATGGCCGTCTCATGATGATCATGCGCGGCTCCAATGACAAGAACCCGGCGCTGCCTTCGTATCGCTGGGTGTCGTATTCCGCCGATGGCGGCTGGAAGTGGACGAAGCCGGAGCCATGGACGTACAGTTCCGGCGAACCGTTTTTTTCGCCTAGCGCCTGTTCGCAGCTTCTAAAACATTCTTCAGGCCGTCTGTTTTGGTTAGGGAACATCAATCCTGCGAACCCTCGCGGCAACAGGCCGCGCTATCCGTTTGTGATTGGCGAAGTCGATCGCCGCACCGGCTTGTTGATCCGCGCGTCCGTGCGCAACGTGGATGACCGGCAGCCGGGTGAGCATGAGATTCTGACCCTCTCCAATTTCTACGCCCGCGAAGATCGCGAAGCTAAATCGATCGCCCTCCACATGACCCGCCTCTTCGCGCATAACGATGGCTGGGAAGGCGACGCGATGCTTTACCGGATCCCGGTTTAATCAGCCACGGCAGGCGATTCCGCAACCGGGATCACCGCGACGGCGGGCGCGGCCTCAGGCAACGTAATGTGAAAGAGCGTGCCACGCCCTTTCTCGCTTTGCACGTCGATGGTGCCGTCGTGCGCTTTCACAATCCAGGCGACAAAACTCAGGCCCAATCCCAAGCCTTGTTTATCTTTGGACGAGCCGGGCACGCGATAGAACCGGTCGAAAATGTGCGGCAGATACTCGCGCTCAATTCCCGACCCTGAGTCTTCCACTTCCAGCACTACCGAGTCTTCCCCAGGCCGAACGCGCACGACAACGGTGCCTCCCGCGGCGGTGTATTTCAACGAGTTGGTTAACAGATTCGAAATGAGCCTGTCGATTTGCACGCGATCCGCTTCCACCCATGCCGGCCGCGTCAACTCCTGGCTGATTTTCAAATGAGCCTCTTCCGCGGGAATCTGAAATTGGCCGACAAAGTCCTCGGCGACATCGCACAGATCGAACGTCTCCTTCTGCAGGACCAACTGGCCGGACTCCGCTTGCGACAACAGCAGCATGGCGCGAATGGTTCGGGAAAGCCGCTCCACATCTTCCAGCGCATTCAACATCGCTTCCCGGTACTGTTCTTTCGTTTGCGCCGTAAACAACGCGACTTCAATCTGCCCGCGAATCGCCGTGAGCGGCGTGCGAAGCTCATGGGACACGTCGGTGGAAAACTGACGTGTCATGCGGAACCCTTGCTCCAGCCGCTCCATCATGTTGTTGAACGTGTCGATCAGGTGGTCCAACTCGTCACCCGATCCGCGCCTCGGAATGCGCAGGCTCAGGTTCGTACTGGAGATGAGCCCGGCGGTTTCCGCCAGTTCATGCACGGGACTGATCGCCCTGCCTGACATGAACCAGCCGAGCAAGCTGCCGCTGAGAATCAGAATCGGAAGAAGCGAGAAGTAGTCCTTCGTGAAAATGCGCAGCGTGCTCCGGTTATCGGCAAGAGACCTGCCGATGGCGACGAAGAAGGTCTGGTCGTTATCGTCAATGAAGATTCCACCGCGAACCTGATATGGTTCGCCGTCGGATGTGGTGCGAATTTGCCACAACTGCTCTTTCTTCGTTAACACACGCTGGATTTCCTCGGGAGTGTGGCGGCCCAGAGAATCGTAGACGGGTGAGGAAGCCAGCTTTCTGCCGCCGGCATCGGCCACGAAAAACACCAGCTGAATTCGCTGCACCGCGGCCGTTTCCTCGGGATCGGTGTGATCCCACTGCCAATCCACGGTACGCCTGTGAATGACGAGGTAGCTCTTCGCGGCGCCCCACTCTTCCTCCAACACTTCGCGCATCTGCGTTTCCAGAATGCGGCTCAACACGCCGCGGAAAAAGAAACCAAGCGCGACCAGAAGGCCGATGAGAAAAATTGCGTTGGTGATGGTGAGGCGGAAGCGCAATCCGCGGAACAGCGATGTTGGGCCGCGCTTCCGTCGCATCCGATTACCGTTCGGCTGCCCGCTCCGGCAGCTCCATCATGTAACCGATGCCGCGAACCGTGTGGATGAGACGCGTCTCCTGCCCGTCGTCGATCTTCGACCGCAGATGCCGGATGTATACATCGACTATGTTCGTGAGACCGTCGTAGTCCATGTCCCACACGTGCTCGACAATCATCGTGCGGCTCAGAGGACGCCCCGGATTGCGCATCATGTATTCAAGAATGCTGAACTCCTTCGGCGCCAGTTCCAGACTCTGCCCGGCGCGTGTGACTTTGCGGCGAATGCAATCGAGAACCAAATCGCCAATCTGCAACCGCTCCGGCGTGGGCTGGCCGCGCCGCAGCAGAGCCCTCACGCGGGCCAGCAATTCCACGAACGCGAACGGCTTCACCATGTAGTCGTCAGCGCCCAATTCAAGACCTTTGACGCGATCGTCCACGGCATTGCGCGCGCTCAGAATGAGAGTCGGCGGAGAACTCTTGCGGCTGCGGATCTTGTCCAGCACCTCGAGGCCATCAATGTCGGGCAGCCCCAGATCGAGGATGATCAGGTCGTAGGCGGTGTCGCGAGAAAGATTGATTCCGCCGTGTCCGTCGTAAGCGATGTCGACGGCATACCCCGCGCTCTCCAGTCCGCGGCTCACGAAATCCGCGATTCGTTTTTCATCTTCAATC
The DNA here is from genome assembly GCA_016191645.1 of Candidatus Solibacter usitatus. Taxonomy (GTDB): domain Bacteria; phylum Acidobacteriota; class Terriglobia; order Bryobacterales; family Bryobacteraceae; genus CADEFT01. Next base: position 2,426 of record JACPVQ010000240.1, on the reverse strand, counting down.
ACCAGGATTCGCATGGTTAACTATACAGATAACCATAACAGGTGGCCTCCACGATTGGCTCGACCCGCGCCAACGGCGTAAGATAGAAGTTTCCCCACCTATGTACGATTTCTCCTTTTTTCGTTCCAACCTCGATGCCATTGCCGCGCGTCTGACAACACGCGGTTTTGCGCTCGATCTCGACAGTTTTCGCAACTTGGACGCGAAGCGGCGCACGGCCCTGACGGAAGTCGAAGGCTTGCGCGCGCAGCGCAACGCCGAAAGCATGGAGATCAGCAAGCTGAAGAAAGCGGGTGTGGACACGGCCGCGCAACAGGCGAAGGTGCGCGGAATCGGCGAAGAGATTGCGCGGCTGGAAGAACAGGTGAAGGCCGTCGATGAGGAGTTCCGCACCTTGATGGCCGGTATCCCCAACATGCCGCACGAATCCGTACCCACGGGCACCAGCGCCGAGGACAACGTGGAAGTGCGCCGCCATGGCACGCCGCGCTCCTTCGATTTTCCTTGCAAGGCGCATTGGGACCTCGGCCCCGAATTGGGCATTCTCGATTTTGAGCGTGCGGCCAAAATCACCGGCGCGCGCTTTGCCGTGTACATGGGAATGGGCGCGAAGCTGGAGCGCGCGCTGATCAACTTCATGCTCGACGTGCATACGCGCGAACATGGCTACACCGAGGTGCTGCCTCCGTTCATGATCAATTCCGCCAGTCTGTATGGCACGGGGCAGCTTCCCAAGTTCGCCGCGGATCTTTTCAAACTCGAAAACTCCGACTTCTGGCTTGCGCCGACGGCGGAGGTCCCTGTGACCAATTTGTATCGCGACGAAACGTTGGACGCGGAGAAGCTGCCCATCAGCCTCTGCGCTTACACGCCCTGCTTTCGCAGCGAAGCGGGCTCGCACGGCAAGGACGTTCGCGGAATCATCCGGCAGCATCAGTTTCAGAAAGTGGAGCTCGTGAAGTTCACGCGTCCGGACCAAAGTCATGAGCAGTTGGAAAAGCTCACATCCGATGCCGAAGACATTCTGGTGAGACTGGGCGTGCCGTTTCGAACCGTCGTACTTTGCACCAGCGACATGGGTCCGTCCTCGGCGAAAACCTACGACATTGAAGCCTGGCTGCCAGGCCAGAACGCGTATCGCGAAATCTCTTCCTGTTCGAATTATGAAGCGTACCAGGCGCGCCGCGCGTCCATTCGTACGAAGATCGGCAACAAGACCGAACCCGCCCATACACTGAATGGAAGCGGTTTGGCCGTGGGACGAACGTGGGTGGCGATTGTGGAGAACTTCCAGCAGCGCGACGGCAGCGTGGTGATTCCCGAAGGGCTGCGCCCTTATTTGAATGCCGAAGTAATCACCCCCGGCGCGAGCCTCAAGTAAAATAGGCGGTTACAATCATGACTATGCGGTTTTGCGCCCTCTTGCTGCTGGCAGTGTCGTTTGCGCACGCACAAAAACTGCCCTTCGACGTGCATGCTCTGTTCAAGCTTTCCCGCGTCAGCGATCCACAGGTTTCGCCGGATGGCGTGTGGGTTGCGTTTACGGTCCAAACCATCGATCTGGAGAAGAACTCCAAGCCGCGGCAGATCTGGATTGTACCGGTGGCCGGTGGCGAACCTCACGCGATTACAAAGGACGGAACGGTCAACGACAGACCTCGATGGACACCCGATTCCAAACGCCTCGTCTATGTTTCGAATCGCTCCGGTTCATCGCAAATCTGGGCCATGGACCCTACGGGGGGCAACTCCAGGCAGATTACGAACCTCTCCACGGAAGCTGCCGGCGTGATGGTGAATCCCGATGGCAAGGGGATCGTTTTCACAAGCGATGTCTTTCCGGATTGCAATAGCGACGACTGCAACAAGAAAAAGTTGGATGCGGAGAAAGCAAATCCGGTGAAGGCGCGCATCTATACAACCCTGTTGTACCGGCACTGGAATGAATTTGAGGGTGCGCGGCGCCGCCACATTCTTACGATGGCGCTGGACGGCGGAACCGCGCGCGACCTTACACCAGGCACTCGCCACGTGCCGCCGTTTTCGTTGGGAGGCCCGGACGACTACGCCGTTTCGCCTGACGGCAAGGAACTTTGCTTTGTCATGAATCCCGATGCCGATGCCGCCACCAGCACCAACGCCGAGTTGTTCGTTGTGCCCATGGAAGGCGGCGATCCGAAAAAGATCGTCATCAATCCGGGCGCGGACAACTCGCCGTCTTATTCTCCGGATGGCAAGTGGATCGCCTTCCGTCAACAACAGCGCGGCGGTTACGAAGCGGACCGCTGGCGATTGATGCTGTTGGACCGCGCGACGGGACGCACCACTTCGTTGACCGAGAACCTGGATCGCAACGTAAACGGCTTCGCCTGGCAAATGGATTCGAAGCGCGTCTTCTTCGTCACCGAGGATCGCGGCAAGACGGT
>JACPVQ010000239.1 GCA_016191645.1 Candidatus Solibacter usitatus | reverse complement strand
GGGGCTTGCACGACACCCTGCTGTTCGCGCAGGCTGTCCTTGAGCTGGCGGTCGAGCACGGCGACGCCGCGGCCCGCGCCTTTGGCTTCGTCCAGCGCCTGTGTCAGCAGCGTGTTCATGACGGCAAGCTTCTCATCGAACTTACTGTTCAGAGTTTTGACGTCGAGTTGAAGGGCGGCGAGGTCGCGTTGCACCTCGCGGATCAGGTCATTCGTTTTTTGCGCAAACAGCGGGGCAACGGCAAGCAGCAAAAACGGCGGCAAGAGCCGGATAACAGCCATGCGTTCCTCCAGATACAGAAAGGGACCGGAGGCGCGAAGGGCGCGACCCCGGTCCCGCGGTTATTGGTTACTGCGCGCCAAAGTGCGCGCGGCGATTCTTCTGCCAGCACGCCTCATTGGACTCGGTGCATTGAGGCCGCTCCTTACCGTAACTGACGGTCTTGAGACGGTCTCCGGGTACACCAAGCTGCACCAGGAAATCGCGAGCGGATGTGGAGCGGCGGTCGCCCAATCCGAGGTTGTATTCGGCGGAGCCGCGCTCGTCGCAATGGCCTTCGACGCTGACCGTTCCGGAATTGAAATCGCGGAAGATGGCCTTCAAGGCGTCGGCATTGCGTTGCAGCGTGGCGCGTGCGTCCTCGCGAATGTCGTTCTTATCGTAATTGAAGAAGACATCCTGAATTTCGCGCGCGACGCGTTCGCTGAAGCTCGGTTTGGCAACGGCGGGCGGCGGCGGAGGAGGCGGCGGATCGGTGACGCGGACGGTGACCGATTGCGACGCGCTTCCACCGGGACCGCTGACGCGCAGCGTATACGTGGTGGTGGAACTGGGCGAAACGGAACGGCTGCCATTGGCGTCGACACTGCCAACGCCATTGTCAATGGTGGCGGCGGTGACGTTGCGCGAGGACCAGCGAAGCAGCGACGATTGTCCGCGTTGAATGGAGGACGGATCGGCGGTCAGGCTCGCGATGATCGGAGCGGCCGGTTTCGGCTTCGGCGGTTCCGGGGCCGGTGCGGCCTTGGGTGCCGGTGGCGGGGGCGGTGCAGGCCCTTTCTTTTTGCAACCTTCCGCGAAAAACATCAAAGAGATGCTGAGGAGTAGTGCACTGATGTGGCGCTTGCTCATTTTTTATTCTTGCCTCCATGGGCCTTCGCTCCCCGTAGGCTGCGAAGGCGCTACTTAACGAAATACTAATACTCTTTCATACCAAAAAACAAACCGCAACGGGAACTCCCGCTCTACTTTCCCCAGACGGGCATTTCGTTACGGCCGGAATTCGTCAACTGGCGGACCTCGCTGCCGTCGGCGAGCATGGTAAAAATCTGCATGGAACGTCCATTGCGGTCGGATGCGAATACCAAATGGCGCCCATCCGGCGCCCACGAAGGGTTCTCGTTGCGTCCGCGCCCGCTGGTGAGTTGGGCGATGCCGCCGGTGGAAACATCGATCAAAAAGATATTCCAGTTTCCAGGTTCCAAGCCGCGCGTCCAGGAGAAGGCGACGTAGCGGCCGTTGGGATGCCAGGCCGGATTGCTGGCCTGGCCTTCGCCGGAGGTGAGCCTGGAAACATCGGCGCCGTCGATGCTCATGCGGTAGATCTGCTGCACGCCGCCGCGGCCGGAAACAAAGACGATATCCGCGCCGGTCTTGGGATTGATTTTGGGCTCCACTTCAATGGCGCGCGAATTGGAGAGGCGCGTCAAACCACTGCCATCCGCGCCCGCGGCGTGAATCTGCGCGTATCCGCTGACCTTGGATGCGAAGGCGACCTTCGATCCATCGGGCGAGAAGGAAAGGTTGGAATTGAAGGACGCGGCGGGATTGAGGAAGGGAAGACGGCGACCCGATTCCGTGGCGTGGATGGTGATTTGCGGCCCGTTCGGCGAGAAGCGCGTGAAGGCGATTTTGGAGCCATCGGGCGAGAGGGAAGGCATGGTGCACAAATCCGGATATTTCGTAAATGCCCGCTGGCTGGAGCCATCGTAATCCATGACCCAGATTTGTTTTTCGCCGCCGCGATTGCTGACGAAATAAATCTTCGACCCGGAGAGTCCCTGCACGCCGAGCAGTTTCAAGATGTCCGCGGCATATTCGCGCGCCACTTGCTTTGCGCCGTCGTCGTTGATGGCGCCGAAGTAGATCTTGCCGAGCATTTGCGCGCTTTGAAGGCGTAACACTGGGTTCAATCATTGCGGTAAATTCGAGCTTTATTTATACATTTCTTAAATAAATTATTAGGATTCGGCGCAAAAACTTTTCACGCATAATTTTTAATG
>JACPVQ010000238.1 GCA_016191645.1 Candidatus Solibacter usitatus | reverse complement strand
GAAGGCGATCTGTTCGACGTAAGTCTGCAGCTTCCAGTTCTGCAAATAAGGTTTCGCCAACGCGACACAGAACAGAAGAAGCGCGGCAAGCAAAGCCGTTCCCAGCGCGATACGCCATCGCGCAACGCCAGCCTGCGCTAGCGCCTGGGCGTTTCCAGTTCTTTCCACATGTCTTGATGCTGGTCCCAATCGTTTGGTTCTTTCCCCGCGAATTGCAGTTCCGGAACCTTCAGTGTCCCATGGCCGTAAGTGCAGATGTATTCCATGTGAGGACGGCCCACCAGCAGTGTTCGGCCCCAGTCGCCACGCTCGACAGGCATTCGCAGGCGTCGCAGGCAGGTTCGGCAGCGGTATCGCTGATCCCAAACAGCCGTGTAGAGCAAGCCCGCGGCAAGAAGGCAAAAACCGTAGGCGAGCGTGACGTTCTTCATGTCGTAGTTCAGCCGCTCATCGACAAAGGCATGCTCGGCGCGGGGAACCACCAGCCGTGCGCCGAACCACAACGCCGCCAGCAACAAGCCGATGGCTGTGAGTTTTCCAGCGAAGTACGCCCAATACTTCAATTCTTGGCCTCCTACGCCTTCAGCAAATTCTTCAGCAGAAACCACACGTTCGCCGGCCTCTCGGCCAGACGCCGCATGAAGTACGGATACCAGGCGTCGCCGAACGGTACGTATATCCTTAGACGAAATCCCTCGCGCACAAGTTCCCGCTGCAGATCGCGCCGGATGCCATACAGCATCTGAAACTCGAACGCCTCGGGCGGCAGATTGCGCTGGCGCGCCGCGGCAATGGCCTCACGGATCATTTTTTCATCGTGGGTTGCAAACGCGGGGTGGACTCCATCGGCCATCAGTTTCCGTATCAAGCGCGAGTAATTCGCGTCCACACCTTGTTTGTCCGCAATCGCTACGCCATGGGGCTCGGCGTAGGCGCCTTTGCAAAGACGTACCGGAACCTTCTCGCGGCAAAGCATGTCTACGTCTTCCCCGCTGCGGTGCAGATATGCCTGAATCACGGCGCGCACGTTGCCGGTTGCCGTGTGCTGCGAGGTAACGATTCCGAGCGTGCGCTCCACATACTCGCTCGACTCCATATCGATTTCGATGCGCGTCCCGGTCTGCCCGGCGCATTCCGCCAGCATCCGCACGTTCTCGCGGCAATGCGGTTCGGAGATGTCCAGGCCGAGTTGGGTCAACTTGACGGAGACCGTTGCCCCCAGCTGTCTCTCGGCGATTCCACGGAGGGCATTCAGATAGGCGTCCCGCGAGGCTTCGGCCTCCGCAAGTGAGGTAACGTTTTCGCCGAGGCGGTCCAACGTGGCCGCGATGTTTTCGCTTTTCAGCCGCGCGCACGCCTCCAGCGCATGGTCCAAAGTGCGGCCGGCGATGAAGCGGCGGGTGAATCGGGAAGCGGCGTGCGAATTCTGCATCCAGTTTCGCAGCCACGGGCGGTGGGAAAGATAAAGCAGCAGCGTTCGCATGCGAAAAGCGGGCGGCCTCCGTTGTGGAAGCCGCCGCTTTGATTACAGCACGTCTACTTGCGAGGGCAGGAACCCTGCTTGCAGCACGGCATGTCGCAGCAGTCCTCGGCGGCTTTCACGGCGCCGCCAAGAACCACGACAAGGGCCAGGGCCACAACAACATTCTTCAGTAGAGTCTTCATAAAACACACGTATCCTTTCTGTTTCGTTTCAGATTGACGTTTGCGCGACTCGACAGACGACGCCGCACGAATGGAGAAAGGAATGGTTCTTAGATCCGCAGAACGCGGAGACGGAGATACAAATCCTCGTGTGGAAACGAAGCCGTCGTGATGGGGGAACACGCCGGCTCCTGCGCAATCCCGCTGTGTTCCGGAATGGGGGCTAGCTCGAATTCGAAAGCCGTTTGCTTCGGAACGTCGAACCCGCGGATGGCACAACCGACTTGGGTTTTCGCTGCCGGCTTCTTGTGATGCGGGCAGCCCTGGTGGCGCTGCGAGTCAACTCTCGGTTCGGCTTGGCAGACCGATGCGCACACGAACATGAGAAACGCCGCGAACAGGGCAACTGCCTTCCGTGATGGATGAACTCCAAGCATGCCTGCACTCATTTGACGAAGAAAACCGCAAAACGTTTCTATGTTTCTTGGAGCATCGGGCTTGGACCGGTCTGCTCGGCAGGCTGGTGGTGCAGGCGCATTAGCTGGCTGGCACGCAGTGCTGTTAGGGCGTACGCCTGTCCGGAGTCGTCGCTAAACTCGACTTCGTACACGCCTAGCCCAAGGGTTTCCACAACTGTGCCTACCTGCCCCCGAATCAACCCTTTGTGCGGCACGTCTTCGAGCACAGCGACGACAGATAATAATTCTATTTCAGCCATGGCCCTTCTAATCCAATAGTACATAACAACTCGTCAGTCGTGGAGCACTGTCGCTTCGGCGAATGATCCAAGCGCTTCGTACCGTGGCGCGGCGATCATTTCGCACGAGTTCGAAATCGATGATGTACCGTTCGCCAAATTCGTCCGTTTGGCCTTTGGTTGCATCCCCATCTCTCGCCGCGCGTCGCAACGCCCCTCTCAGGAATTCGGCGTCCATCCGCGTGATGCCAAGGGCGGACGTAAATACGCGAGCCTTATGCCGGCCATGAGGATGGACCCGGCTCAGACAATAGTCTCGAAGTTTCGTAAGGTCAATGATGGCGCTTTCGCCCCTCGGCATTCGCATTTACGCACCGGGAATAGCAGATGAACTCTCACATGAACTTTCGCCGACGAAACGCCTTCACGTCCTGCGCATCGAGTTCGAACCATTCACCATTCTTCCGTTTCGGCTTAAATCTCCCATGCCAGTACGCCTCAATGCCCACAGGATCGTCCGTTCGGATTTCATGGACGAGAGCGGCCTTTTCCGGCAACTGGATGGCGAGTTCGTATTCGCGCCGACCCACGGCATTGCTTCTGCCAATCTTGTAGTTTCGGCCAGACTTCAGTAGGTAGACGGTTCCGACGGCTTCGTCGTTCTCTCCATTTTCGTCTTTGACTGTTATCAATTCTACGTGATGATCACGGGCTTGCTCACAAATGCGTGCCACGTCGTCATATCCTTCGTGCGTTTGACAGTACTCGAGTACTTTCATAATCCGGTCAGCTTTGCTTCCAAGACGACTCAGTACGGTGGTGTGGGAAGGGAAGGCCTTTTCGATTCTCGATTTTAGCCGCAAGTCACCCGCGACAGGGAAACGTCCAAGGTCGCGCGCCAAATTGGCCACGTTCAGCAGGACTGCTTCCTCCTCAATGCCTACTTGCAACTGATTCGGAACGAAGCCCGCTTCTTTAACCGCATCACCCCATCGCGCCCAGTATTTTCCATACCAGTCTGTTTGCTTGATGCCCGTTTCTGTGTAAAACCTGCTCTTCCCGAGAGGCGATCCTCCGTTGACGGCAGTAGTCCGCTTGATTTCGCCGAGTATTTGCTGTTTAGTCATAGTGAAAACGCTTGAGATCTCCTTCGAGTCTACGACCGCACGGTTTTGGGGGGCAACCCCATAGCAAAAGATAGGCTTTTGGCGACGAAGTCTGCAACCAGAATGCTATACTTTTCTATCTGCCCGCGATACGAGACATGGCCTTTCCTTCTGGTTGCATCAAATGGATTGGTCTCCTTGCGTGCTCGCTATTTATCCTTTCGGGTCAGGATCCTGCCCCTATGCGGCTGGCCGAAGAGGAAGTGCGGCGCGCCGTCACCACGAAGATTGAACCGGAATACCCCGCGCTTGCGCGGCAGCTTCGGTTGACCGGCGACGTGGAAGTGGAAGTGACAATCAGCGCGGCGGGCGTCGTGGAAAAAGTCACGGTGAAGCGCGGCAATTCGCTGCTGTCGAATGCCGTGGTCAGCGCCGTGAAACGGTGGCGGTTCAATCCATTCCAGGCTGGGGGAAAGCCGGTTCGTGTCAATGCTCCGATGAAGTTCGATTTCCGAATGTAGGGACGGTTCATGTTGCGTTTACGTCCATTATTGATAGTGATTGCCGCTGTGAGTTGCCTGGCGCAAGGCGGTGCGGGCGGAGTGTCAGGCGCAGTCTCCGGAGCGTCTGGCATCGCGATGAGCGGTGTAAAAGTGACTGTGTCGGATGCGGCGTCGAAGCCGGTGGCAAGCGGCGAAACGGATACTGCCGGCGTGTATCGTTTGAGCGGGATTGCAGCGGGCAAGTATCAAATGGAATTCAGCGCGGCCGGTTTCACGGGGGCGAAGTTGGAATCCATTACAATCGCCGCGGGACAGGTCCTCAGTCTGCCGGCGACGGTGATGCGGCCGGAGGCAAAGCAGGAAACGCTGGGGGATGTCGTGCGGATTCCGGCCGTGGATACGGAACGCGTGCAGCAGGCCGATACCATCCTGCTGCGGCAGGTGCGCGATCTTCCCATCAACCGTCGCAACTATCTGAACCTGGCCACGCTGACGCCCGCCGTCGCCGAAGTGAACGACTACGTCGGCATCACGGATGCCCCGCTGGTACAAGCGCCGCAATCGGGTTTGAGTTTCGGCGGCAATAACGGACGCGGAAATATCTTCTGGCTGGATGGCGGCGAGAACTACATCAATTCGGGCGGCGTGCGGCCTTCCATCAGCCAGGAAGCGGTGGCCGAGTTTCGCGTCGACCGCAGCAACTACTCGGCGGAGTTTGGCGGCGGCATCGGCGGCATCGTGAACATCGTTTCCAAGGGCGGCGGCAACGATTTTCACGGCAACGCATTTGGGTTCCTGCGGCACCGTTCGATTCAAGCACGGAACTATTTCGTGCCTGAAAAAGGTGCGTTCACACGAACCCAATCCGGGGGCACGTTGGGCGGGCCCATCATGAAAAACAAGACTTATTTCTTCGCCGCGTTTGAACGCTTGCAGCGCGCCGAGACCACCTATGTCGGGATTCTGCGCGACCGATCCGTGTTCACGCGTCTCACCAAGTCGCAGGAAGATCTGGTCAGTTTTCTCTCCGCCACCAATCAGCCTTTTCTGCAAGCGCTGGCAAGCCTTTCGCGCCAGGGTCTCACCACGACAACCTTTCCCGCCACCGTCGCCTTATTCAACGCCAACAGCGGCGCATTTCCATTCAGCGAACGCAACACGCTCGGCTCGCTGCGCATCGATCACCGCTTCTCCGACAATCACAATGCGTTTCTTCGATTCAATGCGGGGAACGGGGATAGCCAGAACTCGGATGCGGAAGGACTCAACGGATTCAATCGGGGAGTGATTTCCGATTTCAGCGACCAAACGTTGATGATCAACGATACCTTCGTGATCAACGCAAAGCTAGTCAGCGAATCGCGGCTCTCCTTCAACCGCTACCGCTACAACGTGGCCAATCGCGACCGCGTGGGACCGTCTATCGAGATCAACGGCTTTGGATACTTCGGCAAGGACTGGACGCTGCCGGGCAGACTTCACGAATGGCATGGACAGTTCCAGCAGAACATGTTCTATGCCACCGGCAAGCACAGCATCCGCTTCGGCGTTGACGTCAACCCCGTTCGCGACGCGGTGACAGTGGAAACGAATATTGGCGGGCGGTTCTCTTTCGGCGAATATCTTCCGCTCGGTCAGCTGTACAATCAATTCACCGGCGATGCTACGGCGGCGGACTCGCTGGCCGCTACGCTGCGGCAATTGGGCGGCGCGCGGCTTGCGCCGAATCTAAACGACCCCATCAGCGCGTTGCAGGCATTCAATCTGGGGGTGCCCGCTTTCTACATCCAAGGGTTCGGCAACCCGACATGGGACGGTTGGTTTAAGCGCTACAACTTCTTCGTGAACGACGTCATTCGCGTTACCCCAAAGCTCACGATGAATGTGGGACTGCGCTACGACCTGGAGTCGAATCCCGATCCGCTGTCCACGGATGCGAACAACTTCGCTCCGCGCTTTGGCCTTGCCTGGACGCCCTTCGACGATCACAAGACCGTGGTTCGGGCCGGATACGGAATGTTCTACCTGAGGACAAACGCGCAGAACGCGGTGGCCATCGACCTGCAATCGGGCAAGAAGTACAACCAGGTGATTGTGCCGCTCACCGGATTGCCGGGCGTGAACAGTTCCGCCACAGGGCAGCCGCTGACGTCCGCCGATGTCTACCAGACGCTTCTGGCTCAGAATGTGATCGGCACGCGCGCCATCAATGCCGCCGATTTGCGGCAGTTCGGCATCACTCCCGGTCCGAACTTTCCGTTCCAGATTCTGTTTCTGAAGCCCACGAATTTCGTCAACGCCTACTCGCAGCAGACGAGCTTGGAAATCGAGCGAGCCATCGGCGACTTTGCCGTCTCGGCGGCCTATAACTTCAATCGCGCGGCGCACCTGCCGCGTCTGCGCGATACGAATCTTCAATATGGGCCTCCCGGATTGGGAGGCGTCCCAAGACTGGTCCCGAGCAATCCGTTCATTTCACAGTTGATTGCCACCGAGAGCGCCGCCAACTCGTTCTATCACGCGCTGATCCTGCAAGTGGCGCGGCGTCTGGAGCGCCGCCTTGTCTTGAACGCAAGTTACACACTCTCCAAATCCATAGACGAGAGTACGGACCTTCAGTTCATTCCCAACAACTCGCTGAATCCGCGGCAAGACCGTGGACTCTCCACGTTCGATCAACGCCACCGATTCGTGGCGAGTGCGGTGATCGACCTGCCGGGCAGCGGCAAACGCAAAGACGGTCCGATGCAAACCATCTTCGGCGGTTTCGTTTTGTCGCCGCTGGTGCTGGCCAACACTGGGCGTCCGTTCAACCTGCTCATCGGTCAGGACCCCAATACTCGGCCTGCCTATGCGGGACGCAACATCGGCCACGGACCTGCTTACGCCGACGTCGATCTTCGCCTCAGCCGCCGTATTCAATGGGGCAAGATCGAGGCGCGCAACATCGAATTCATCGCCGAGGGCTTCAATATGCTGAACCACACGAATTTCCGGCGCTTGAACAACGTGGTAGGACAAGTCACGGTGGATCAACTGCCGCGCCCGATTGTGGGCACGAAAGGGCGGCCTTCCGATCCGCTCTCGTTCCTGTCGGCGTTCGACCCTCGCCAGTTCCAGTTCGCGCTTAAGATACACTTTTAGGGTTAGGTTGCAACGAGGAACGTGCCGAAAATCCTGCTGGTGGAAGATAACGAGATGAACCGGGACATGCTGTCGCGCCGGTTGGAGCGCAAAGGCTATCAGGTGGTCATGGCTGTGGACGGCGCGGAAGGCGTGTCGAAGGCGCATTCCGAGAGTCCGGATTTGATTCTCATGGACATGAGTCTTCCCGTGATGGATGGTTGGGAAGCGACCCGGCGCATCAAGCAGGAGCCGGTCACAAAAGCGATTCCGGTGATTGCGCTCACCGCGCACGCCATGGCCGGCGATCGCGAGCAGGCGATGCAGGCGGGCTGCGACGATTACGACACGAAGCCGATCGAACTTCCCCGGCTGCTGGAAAAGATCGAAAACCTGCTTCCCAAGACGGCATCATGAGCGGCGGCGAGCACGCTTCCGAAGAACGTGCCATCGCCGAACTGCGCCATGATTTACGCACGCCTTTGAACCACATCATCGGCTACGGCGAGATGTTGATGGAAGATGCCGAGGATCGCGGCGATGCGGCATTCGGCGGGGCAATGCAGCGCGTCGTCGATACGGCCAAAGAACTGGTGGCGGTGATTCAAAACACGCTCTCGCCGCATAAGCATCACGTCACGGAAGAGGATCTCGCCGCGCTGCGCGAGGATTTGCGCGGGCCCGCGGACGGCATTGCGCGCGATGCCGCGGCGCTGCTGGAATCGTGCGGCGAGGGCGCGAAGAAAGACCTGGAAACGATTCGCGCGGCGTCGGCGCGGCTGATGGAGCTTGCGGCGCGCATGATGGAACGGCCGCAGCAGCCGCCGCCGCCGGAAGGGAAGCAGCCGCAGGAGAAACTCGCCGGCGAGTTGGATCAGGAATCGCAGCGCGTGCTGGTGGTGGATGACAATGAATCCAATCGCGACATGCTGAGCCGCCGGCTGGAGCGTCAAGGTTATCGCGTAGTGCAGGCATCCGGCGGCGAGCAGGCCCTGGAAATTGCCCGCGAAGGCGGTATTGAGTTGATGCTGCTCGACATCATGATGCCGGGGATGGACGGCTACCAGGTGCTGGCGGCGATGAAGAGCGGCGAAGCGCTGGCCGCCATTCCGGTGATCATGATCTCGGCTCTGGATGAGATTCAAAGCGTCGTGCGATGCATTGAGATGGGTGCGGAAGACTATCTGCCCAAGCCGTTCGATCCGGTGCTGCTCAAGGCGCGCGTGGGCGCTTGTATCGAGAAGAAACGTCTGCGCGACCTGGAGCGCAAGAAAACGGCCGATCTGGAAGAAGCGCTACGCACGTTGAAAATGGCCCAGGATCAATTGATTGTCCAGGAGCGGCTGGCATCCCTGGGGGCGGTGTCCGCGGGCATCGCGCACGAGATCAAGAATCCGCTGAACTTCGTGACCAACTTCGCCGAAGTGGCCCTCAGCCTCACCGGGGAACTGCGCGAAGAGGTGGGGGAACTGACGGAGGATGTGCGGGAGATTCTCGCCAATCTGGATCAGAGCGTGGGAAAGATTCAGGAGCATGGGAAGCGCGCCGACAGCATCGTGAAGGCGATGCTGCTCCATTCGCGGGGGCAGGCGGGCGACCAGCAGAAAACCGATATCAATGCGCTGCTCTCCTCCGATGTCAACCTCGCCTATCACGGCTTGCGCGCGCAGCACCCCGATTTCAATTGCACCATTCGCAACGATTTGGATGCCGCGATTGGAGAGATTACCGCCGTGCCGCAGCAGTTGAGCCGCGTTTTCCTGAACATTGTCACCAACGCCTGCCACTCCGTGCATGAGAAGAGCAAAGGGTTGGGAAGAGAGTACCAGCCGGAGATTTCGCTGCGCACGCGCAATGCAGGCAGTTACGTGGAGATCCGCATTCGCGACAACGGCAAAGGCATCTCTCAGGAAAACCTGGACAAGATTTTCAATCCGTTTTTTACTACGAAGCCCGCCGGCGTGGGAACCGGGCTGGGCCTTTCGATTACTCAAGACATCGTCGTTCATGCCCACCGCGGAGAATTGCGAGTGGAGAGCGTGGAGGGCGAATACGCCGAGTTCATTATTAAATTACCCAAAGAGAGCGCGCCTGGTTCGCCGGCCGCGAGGGAGGTTTAGAGGATGGAAGCTTTCAAGATTCTGGTAGTGGATGACGAGCCGGATCTCGAGCTGTTGCTCCGTCAGAGATTCCGCAAGGAATTGAAAGAACGAAAATTCGAGTTCGTCTTCGCCGGCAACGGACAGGAGGCGCTGGACAAGCTGAGCGGAGATGAGAGCATCGACCTCATCATGAGCGATATCAACATGCCCGTGATGGACGGCCTTACCTTCCTGCTGCGCCTGGGCGATGTGAACCGCCCGCTGAAGACCGTGATCGTGTCGGCGTACGGGGACATGCAGAACATCCGCACGGCGATGAATCGCGGCGCGTATGACTTTCTGATGAAGCCTATCGACTTCGACGATTTCGAAGTCACCATCAGGAAAACCCGCAATGCATTGGACGAGATCAAGCAAGGCGAACAGGCTCGCCATCGATTGACGGCGATTCAGCACGAGTTGAGCGTGGCCACGCGCATTCAACAATCCATTCTGCCCCGCGTCTTTCCTCCCTTTCCGGACAGAAAGGAGTTTTCCATCTATGCATCGATGACGCCCGCCCGCCACGTGGGCGGCGATTTCTACGACTTCTTCTTCATTGATGACGACCGCCTGGGCGTCGTGATTGGCGATGTTTCCGGAAAGGGCGTTCCCGCGGCCATCTTCATGGCCGTCAGCCGCACGCTCATCCGCGCTACCGCGATGCAGGGCGGCGCGGCGGCGGACTGCCTGCGATACGCCAACTCCGTGCTCTACCGCCAGAGCGATCCGTCCATGTTCGTCACTATTTTCTACGGCATTCTCAATACGAAGACAGGGCAGTTGGAATACAGCGTCGGCGGACATAACCCTCCTTATTTGGTCTCCGCCAAGGATGGCGCGCGAGTGATGGACGTGGAAGGCGGGATGGTGGTGGGCATCCTGGAAAAAGCTCAGTTCATGACGGAGACCATTGATCTGCGGCCCGGTGAAACAATCTTCCTTTACACTGACGGGGTCACCGAGGCGGAAGACAAGGAGTTGAATCCGTTTTCCGATGAGCGGCTGCTCAGTGTGCTGGAGAATGCGAAGAATGGGACAGTCGAGCGGATGGTGGGCGATGTTTTAGCAGACGTGGGAACACACTGCGCGGGCGCCATTCAGAGCGACGACATTACAGCGATGGCGCTGCGGTATGAAGGTTGAGGCATCTATGTCCGGCAGACTCTCTTTGTTGATTGCACTGGCTGTGGGTTCCGCATGGGCGCAGCCCACTATCTCGCCGGGCGGCGTCGTGAATGCGGCCGGCATGACGGACGGCACATTGCCCAATTCCGGCATCGCGCAGGGATCGATCCTGGCAATCGTTGGAACGGGTCTCGGTCCGGCGGAAGCCGTGCGGGCAGCAGCGGCGTCGCTTTCCAATGAGTTGGGCGGCACTTCCGTTCGAGTGACCGCGCAGGGGAACACGGTTACCGTGCCGGTGTTGTATGCGTCGGCGACAAGAGTAGCCGCGCTCCTTCCCTCCGCCACGCCCACGGGCAGCGCGACCGTGACGGTGTCCTTCAACGGCCAAACCAGCGCGGCGTCGTCGTTTCAAGTGGTGCAAGCAGCCTTCGGCATTTTCACGCGCAGCGGATCGGGGGGCGGGCCCGCGTGGACCGCGCAGGCGGCGACGCCGATGCCCGGCCCGTACAACTCGCTGACCACATCCGGAAAACCCGGCGGCGTGTACACGATCACAGGGACCGGACTCGGCGCGCTGGCGGGCGATCAACCCACGACGCGTAATCTTCCCGTTGACGTGACGGTGCTCATCGGCGACAAGACGGCGCGTGTGATTCATAAGAGCCGCCCTGCTCCGGGCCTGGATCAGATCAGTTTCGTGGTTCCTTCCGATGCGCAGGAAGGCTGCTATTTGCCACTGACCGTTCGCACAGCGGGCGGTGTGAGCAATTTCACGAGCATGGCCATTTCCAGTTCGTCCGCGCGCTGCGCCGTGCCGGGCAGTTTCACGGCGGCGGATCTGGATCGCCTTGCCTCGGGCGGCAGTCTGAACGTCGGCGTGGTCACCTTGGGACGCAGCCGCTTGCAGATTACGGTACCCATCTTCGGATCGCTTGCAGGCAACAACGATACGGGAGACGCCGCGTTTCTTCGCTACGATGCCGATACGCTCAACGCCGCGCGCGGCGTTTCGGAGGGATTCGGAATTCCGCCGTTCGGAACGTGCACCGTGTTTCCGTCGCGGACGACGGGATCGATCGACGCGGTGACCACCGCGCCTGGATTGGATGCCGGAGCGGCGATCAACGTAAAGGGACCGGTTGCCACGAAGCCGTTGACGCCGTCCGGACCCGCGGGCGTCTATCACGGCGCGCTCGGCGGCACGCCTCCGAATTTGCCAGGACTGCCGGGCGCAGGACAATCACTGCCGGACTTCCTGGTTCCGGGCAGTTACACGGTAGACAACGGCGGTGGCGGATCAGCGGTGGGCTCATTCACGGCGAGCATGCAGATAGCCGCTCCCGTTACGTGGTCGAATCAGGCGGCGATCACGAACGTTCCGAGAACGCGTCCGTTGACCATTACCTGGACCGGCGGCACGGCGAATCAGTACGTGGCAATCACAGGATTCTCTTACCCCACCGCGGGCTCCGGCGCAGGATTCAGCTGTACCGAACGCGCTTCCGCCGGATCGTTTACCGTGCCGGCGGATGTGCTGTCTCTGCTGCCCGTGTCGGCATCGACGTTCGGCATCGCGACCGGAGCGCTCAATGTAACTACGTGGCTGCAAGGCGACGACCAGGTCCGCGCGAACGTGCCGGGGTTGGATGTGTTTCTGCTGACGTACTCCGACACGACGACGAAGCTGGTCGGGTTTCAGTAGCCGTTGCGTGGAAGATGCCACGTGGTGACTGGTCGGACGCGGGCAGTTCGAAGCGGCGTACGCCGATGAAAACTCGGTCTACGAGTCGCGGATCCATGACCCTTCGTCCCGGTGAAGTTGTTCGAGGTCCTACGTCGCGCGTTTGCAGATTGGACGCGGGCAACGGCTTGGAGTACCGCGGCGGGGAATCTCAAAATCCGAGCTTCAAGCCGAATTGCATCTCCCGCGGCCGCTGCGCGGACGTGATCACGCCAAAGGCAGGCGAAGCGATGTTCACGGTTCGCGCGGGCTGATTGAAGTTCGTATGGTTGAACATATTGAACATCTCCCAGCGAAACTGCAAGTTCATGCGCTCGCGCAAACGCGTGTTCTTGGAAATGCCCATGTCCCAAAGGCTCATTCCGGGGCCGATGAGAATGTTTCGCCCGGAGGTTCCAAAGCGGGTGCTGCCCGCGGGCAGATCGACAAAGGACGAAGTGCTTACACCGCAGGCGGCGTTACGCCGATCGACAATGTAACATCGCGGGTCGCGCGAATTGATGGTCACCGGACCCACCAGATCCGGGCGGTCCGGGATTCCATCGCCATTGATATCGGCGGACATCACGGGCGTGAACGGGAAACCACCCTGGAACTGCGTAATGCCGCTGATCTCCCAACCGCCGAAGAGCAGGTTCGCTGCGGGGCCGATGTCGCGAAGAAGGCTTTTCCCGCGCCCGATGGGAAGCGCATAGACGTAGCTGACGACAAGCCGGTGGCGAACGTCGAATCCCGACAGCGCCCTGGATGCGCGCAAGTCGCGGACGTTTCCGCTGCTGTCGAATCCGCCGCCGCGGTCGCCCGAACCGCGCTCGCTCGACAGGTCAATCGACTTGCCGTAGGTATAAGCGGCGAGGAAAGACAAGCCGCCGGCGAACCTCTTCTGGGCCTTCATCTGCAGTGTGTTGTAGCTGGAGTTTACGTAGGCATCCAGGCTCAGCGCGGTTCCCCAAAGCGGGAACGGACGCCGCGCCTGAATGGTGGCAGTGGGGCCGGGAGTCGGGATGTTGTAGAACACCAACTCTCCCAGGTTCGTACCCTTCGACGCCACATAAGCCGCCTCCACATTAATGCCCGCTCCGAACTGCCGTTGATAAACCAGGTTCCACTGCTGCGTGTAGCCTTCCTTGAAACGGGGATTGATGTTCTGCGTGCCGATCACCAATGCGGCGGCGGCGTTGATAAAAGGATTCGCGATGTTAATTTCGGGGCGCGCCGTGGACGAGGTAATTTGCTGCGTTTCGGCGAACGGCGGCTGGCGGCGGTTGATCACGAAATTGTTCACAAAGTTCTGCGAGTTGGTGTAGAAAATACCGTACGCTCCGCGCACCACCGATTTCGGATTCAGGCTGTAGGCAAACCCAAAACGCGGCGCCCAATTGTTGCGGTCCGGCGCATATACGGACTGTAATCCAACGCCGCTCAAATTGAGAACGCTCTTCGCTTCGGGGCTATTGGCAACCACGACTTGTCCACGCTGGCCGGTGTTGTAGTCGTTTGACAGCGGCCAAAAGCTGGAGCGGCGATTGAGCACATCGAGCAAGGGGCTGACGTATTCGTAGCGCAGTCCAAGATTGACGGTAAGTTTGCGGGAGACTTTCCAATCGTCATTAAAGTAATAGCCGTGCCACCAGGAGCGTCCAGTCTCCACACCTTTGCCCACCACGCGCGAAGCAGTAAAGGGAATCCCCAACAAAAAATCGCCGAACGCCTGGCCCGTGAAATCGCCGCGGAAATTGAAACTGCCGCGCCGCAAGCCGGTGACCGGTCCAGGCGTGTTCTGCTGATAGCGGGTCAACGAGAATCCACCCTTGATGGCATGATTGCCGCGCGTCCAGGAGAGGCTGCCGGCGTAAGTAAACTCATTGGAGATGTCCCGCTGCGTGTTGAAATCTCCGTCGCCGAAAGAAGTAAGGGCGATGTTGGTGAAGGTGAGTGTTGGCGCGCCTTCGAATTGCGATCCCGCCAGCGGGTTGTTGATGCCGAATTGATCGTAGAAACCGGTCTTTCCGGTGTTTGGACTGCGCTGCACGAACTCCGAACGCGTGTAAGCGAAACGCAGTTCGCTCAGTACGCGCGGATTCCAGATGCGGGTGTGCGTGAGCGCTTCCACTTGATTGCGGGGTGGAATCGTTTGTTCGAACGACGGCAGGGAGGGCGTGGTGATCTCCTCACGCGCGGCGCGCGAGTAACGCCCGCTCAGACGATCCTTCGACGTAAGGTCGTGGTCCATCTTGAGCGTGACTTGATCGTCGTTGAACTGGTCCGGGCTGGTGACCAACAGGTTTTGCGAAATCTGCGTTGCTCCGCCGAAATCCTGCTTTGGCCAAAGAGCGATGGATGCAGTCGCCGTCTTGACGAAGCGGCTGGTGGGGATGCGGTTGCCGGCAAACGGACCCGTACCGGCGGGATCGCGCAAGGCAAGGTTCGCGATGCCGGAAAAGTCGCCGTTCCGCCACGCCTCCACGGGCACGGAGCGGAAGCTCTCCACACCGCGCCGTTCCCGATTACCTTCGTAGTTGAAGAAGAAAAACGTGTGATCGCGCCGGATGGGTCCGCCGACAGCCGCGCCAAACTGGTTGCGGTTCAACTTGCTTTTCTTGGGAAGAAAGAAGTTGCGGGCGTCCAGTTTGTCATTGCGCAGGAATTCGAACAGCGCGCCGTGCAGCCCGTTGGTACCCGATTTCGTAATCAGGTTCACCTGGCCGAAGGCGGCCGATCCAAACTCGGCGGAGTAGGAATTCGACAAGACCTTGAACTCTTCAATGGCGTCGATGGACGGCTTGATGGCAATGTTGCCGAACTGCCGCGCATTGTTATTCGCTCCATCGATCATGAAATTGTTCTGGTTGTCGCGGCCGCCGATGGCCACGCCGGAGCCGTTGCTGCCCGTGGCCGCGCCCGTGGCAAGCGTCGTCCCGCCGGGGCGCGTCACCGCGCCGGGCGTGAGCAGGATCAACTGCGAAAAGTCGCGATTGTTGAGCGGAATCTGGGTCGTGTAGCTGTTGTCGATCACTTGCCCCACAACTCCGTTTTCCGTTTGTAGCAGCAAAGCCGAACTGCTGACCGTAACGGTTTCGGTGGTCGCGCCAACTTCCAAAGCGAGGTCGATGCGCGCCTCCTGATTCACTTGCAGAACGATGCCCGTAACGGATTTGCGCTTGAAGCCGGCGTTTTCACCAACCACGGTGTAGGTGCCCACGGGCAGCACGGGCGCGACGTAGTTGCCGCTATCGTTGCTGCGGACCGTGCGTTTCAATCCCGTGTCCTGATTGGTTACGGTCACCGTTGCATTCGATACCACCGCGCCGCTCGGGTCAGTGACGGCGCCGACGATGGTGGCCGTGGTTTGCGCGAACGCGGCGCTTACGAATGCCGCGCCAATGAACAGAGTACGAATCGGTTTGCTCATAGTTCCCCTTTGTTTCATGACCAGTATAACCGAGTGGTGAGGAGCTAACGGCGCTTTCCCTTGTCGATGGCCGCGTCCACCACGGGCATGGCGAAGATGGCAAGGTTGCTTGCTACGGATCTTCCGGCAGGGTTGTCGGAAGAGATGTTCACAATGGAACTCTCTCGCGTTTTCGGATTCTCCATGGCCAGAGTAGTGGATCCGCCGCCGTCGAGATTCAGTGCATTGTAGACACCATATTCGTTGATGAGCAAAGTTGCCACCTCATCCAAGGTCATCCCAAGGCTGCCTGCCGCGCGGTCCACGGTAAACAGAAACAGCGCCTGATTGTCCTCGGAAAGTCCGATGACCGTTCTGGCGTTCGGCAAGTTGTACCAGGAATTCGCGTTGGAATAATTGGCGGGGCCGCCCGGCGTGAGAAGGCCGTCCGGATGCTCGTCGTCCTTGTAACCCGGAATGGTCTTTGCGCCGCCGGTGACGATTTGCGCCGACCCGGATACGGCATTCCACAGCATCACATCTTCCAGAATGTGCAGCCGGTCTTCGTATTCGGAATTCATTCTCACGATGGACGCGCGGTTCGACCCGTCGATATTGAGGCCCGGAGCATTGGTCACAATGGCGTAGGATTGCACTGGAGTTTCGAATGCGGAGTAGACGGTGCCGTTGGACGCCGCCAAACCGATCAACGAGGCGTCCGGTTCCGCCGACGGAAAAGGAAGAAAGAAATGCACATTGATGGCGATCTGTGCCTGTTCCTGTTTCAGGAAGGCAAGCGTCGTTTGCCGGACTGTCTCGAGTGTGCCGCCCGGTTCGGTTAGTTTGAAACGCAGACCTGGAGTGGTCAGGTCGATCTTGACAATGTGCAGGGACACATTGCGCGGCGATGTTTCCGTGCGCGTGATGTGCGTGATACCGGCAAACGGCGTCTCGACTGAAGTCGCCGCATGCAGCGGCAGCAACGACAGCAGAACGAGGACCAGGAAATTGCGGCGCGGCATCTCTCGCATGATCCCGATGACTTAGTGTGCGGCGGCGAGTTCCGGGTTAGCCATCATCTCGACAAGATTCCCACCGCTGTCGAATTCCACATCGCGGGCATCGCCCACTACTTCGAGCAACGGATTCCGGCGGATCTCCGGCAGTAGGTTTTCACTCAGCAAAACCGGCGACAGCTCCATGGTGTTGCGGATCCGGCAAATGGTGACTTCCCTCGAATCGAATTTGCCCACGGTCGGCACCATCGTCTCGATGCATTCGCGATCCGTGGGGAAATGGATCGGCGTGCGAATGGCGGCGGGCGTCGATGCGGTCAGAGAATTGATACGCGTCGGCACCCAATCGATGCGGTTCACCAGGCGCGTTGTCGTAACGTCGGCCATTCCGAATCCCACGGCGTTGTTGTAAGAGAGCGAACTAATGTCGCGCACAAAAATGCGGTGGATCTTCGGCGTGTCCGGCCATGGGTTGTATTGCCCGTGAACGCCGCGATTCACGACCTTGGTATCCATGCCCGCGCCGCTGATGTTCTTGCCGATCTCGTCCAGAATCAGAATGTCGATCTCCGGCACCGGGATCTTGCCCATCCACGTTTTCACCAGCGCCAGCAGTTCTTCTTCCTTGCGCTCCATCTCTTCCACCAACACAGGCGTCAGTTGCGCGGTGTTGTGATAGGCATCTTCCAACACTGCCAGTCCGCCGAGAATCTTGCCCGACGCGAGCACTTGCCGTCCGATGCTGCGGATCACCGTTTCGAGGCCGATCTTGTAGGCGTAGGTGTGATAACGCTGCGCGCCGGCGAATTTTCCCAAACCGATGGCCATCATCTTGAACAAGCCGCTCTCAATCTTGCCCATGAAGTCGGTGTGCCACTTGACGCGGCCAATCAGCATCACGCCGTCGCTATCGTAGGCCGTTTTGTCCATGAACGCCTCAATGCCTTCGGGAGTTTTTCCCAGCGGCGTCACGTCCAACTGGCTGATGACCGGGCATCCCATGGTCGATTCGCGAATCCCGTAATGCGCGAGCACGTCGGCCTGGCCCTGGGCGGTAGCGGCTCCGTGGCTTCCCATGGCGGGGAAGATGTGCGGATGCAGGCCTTGCGATTGGAAATACTGCACGACGGCGCGCACAATGGTGGCGATATTCGAGATGCCGCGGCTGCCGACGCCGATGGCCACCTTGCCGCCGGGCTTTACGCGCGACGCAAACGGCGACGCGCCCAGTTGCCGCGCAACTTCACCTGGAATGTCCTTGATTCCGCGATCGGGAAAATTCTGTTTCACCAACAGAAGGCGGGATAGATCCATAACGGCATTATACCGTGGGCAGGTCTCCACACCGGCTCGGCTGAAAGTGATCACAATCTATTGAAGCGGCCGCGCGACGGCCGTGACGGGATCTCACACACCCTAATAAGGTTCTAGAGAGCTAAACCTGGGTCAATTTCGCTTCCAGCCAAATTAGGACCGAAAGAACGAACACGGCAATCGATCCGGCCAGCGGCAGCCACATCGCAACGCGAACGCCGAACAGTTCAGCCCAGAATCCAACGCTCGCCGAGGCTAACATTCCACCTGTGACGGCGATGGAGAAAAGGCCATTGAACAACCCGGGATGATAGGCGGGGAAGCGGCTGCCAATCCTTTCCACCACCAGCGGGTAGATGGCCGCGAAACCGCCGCCGGTCATGAGCAGAGCCGTGCCGGCGCCGAAGACGTTGTCGGTGAAGGAGAGGATGAAGCATCCCATCATGGCCGAAATGACGCTGCCCATGAGCACCTTGCCGTGGCCCGTGCGCAGAAGAACGGCCTGCATCAGGATGCGGCCCACTAAGAGTGCAAGCCAATACAGAGCGAGAAGCAGAAGCGAATTGGCGGGACTCACGCCGAGGCGTTGCGTCAAAAACAGTGGCAGCCATCCGGCGATCACCCATTCGTTGCCGAACTGGAAAAAGAGCAGCATGGCGAAGAGAATCGCCGCCAGATTACGAAATTCCGAAACCGCCTGTTTGAGGGGAACGTGGGGAGGCGCGGGTTCCGATTTCCACTTCGACCGGGCGTAGAAGATGGCCAGGTAGGAGGGCAGGACGGCCATTAGGATTAGGATGGCCCCGGTTGTGTAGATGTAGAACGTACCGGAAACCAGAAGGGCGGCAATCAACGATCCGAAGGTGAACATCAAGCCGCCCAGATTCACGGCGGCAGCGGGATCGCGGCGATAGACGGGCGACATGGCGGTGAAGGAGGCGAGGTTGAGGATGCCCGCGCTTGCGCCCAGAACGAACAGCCCGGCGATGCGCAAGAGATGCCTGGCGGGGGGAGTGACTACAGCCAGATAGAGGATGGACGAGGCCGCCAGGATGCACGCCAGGGTGATCAGAAAGCGCAGCCCTTTGCGGCCCAGCAGGTATTGCGCCAGGGGCGCTGATAGGATCAATCCTGCGTTAAAGCTCAGGAAGTAGAAGCCGATGCGGGTGTAGTTCGATTGTACGTGAAAGCCCCAGGCGGGGAGCATCGCGCCGAGGAACGCCATGAGCAGGCCCGAGAGGAAGAATCCGCCCATGGCATAGCGGGCGGCGGCTCCCCAAACGGATCCTTGATAAGCGGGGGCAGGCATGGTCACTCTGGGTTATTCTACTCCGGTACGGCCTCACGGGGCATTACGGGATATGGAAGAGTAGGTTCCGGCATTCGGGAAAGCCGCCCTTCGCCGCCATGGGATTTCAGCAACTTAGCAGTTGGCCACTGGCGTGCACTAAGGGAGCTAAGGGTTGAAAGAGGCTGGGTCCGCTTCGGTGGTGAGGTTGCCTCCGGAATTGCGGTTCTCCTGTTGGCCCGGCGATCTCGTCGTTGATCGCCGGGCCTTTATTATTTGGTAGACTGGCATTTCCTGCCTTAAGAGCCACCCACCATGTTCGGTTATTACGCAAAGTTCATCGATCGTTGGGAATACGACCTAGCCACCAAGGACACCAATCGCAAGGTGCGTCCATTTGAATGGGGGGACGATTGGCTGCTGGACAGATCGTATAACGGCGACACGAGGGCCGCCATGTCCCGGTTTGTGGAGCAGGCGATTGCGAAGTCGGCGGATTTCTACTCGGCGGAAACGCCTTCGGATTATCGATTGGAAGGCGAGCATCTGACCTTCACGAGCCCGATTCATTCGCCATATACCGAGAACAATACGGTTCACGGCGGGTTCTATCGAGCGAAGAATGACAAAGGCCGTGCCGTGGTGGTGCTGCCGCAATGGAATTCCGATGCCGGGGGGCACGTTGGACTCTGTAAGTTATTGAATAAATTCGGCATCACGGCTTTGCGCATGAGCATGGCCTACCACGACCGGCGCATGCCTCCGGAGCTGCAACGCGCCGATTACCACGTTTCCAGCAACATCGGGCGGACCATCCATGCGGCGCGGCAGACCATTGTCGATATCCGGTCGTGCCTGACTTGGCTGCAGCAGCAGGGGTATGAACGGCTGGCGATTCTGGGGACAAGTCTTGGGTCCTGCATGGCGTTCATCACCGCGGCGCACGATGCGCGCATCCGCTGCGGCGTTTTCAATCACGTGTCGATGTATTTCAGCGACGTCGTGTGGACGGGCCTATCCACGCAGCACGTGCGCAAGGGGCTGGAAAGCCAGGTATCGCAGGAAGAGCTTCGGCGGCTTTGGGCGCTGATCAGCCCGGCTACGTTTTTAGGCCATTTGGAAGGCCGCAAGATGCCCGCGCTTCTGGTGTGGGCGAAATATGACACGACCTTCCTTCCGGAGTTCTCCAAGCAGGTGATCGAGAGCTTCCAGACGCGCAATTATCCCCACGAGGTGTTCACGCTGCCCTGCGCGCACTACACAACCGGCCGGTTCCCGTTCAATTGGATGGACGGGCTGGCGATGTGCCGGTTTCTAAGCCGAAAACTGTAGCCGCAAACACTGGGGCTACAAAATGTTGTAGCGCGACTACTTTTTTCGTTGACAGGTTTCCACTTCCTGAATAGTATGAAATTATCACTGAGAAAGGAGGTGGTCCAGTCTAATGATTACTGGTAGTAGACTATACACGCACGAGGTGGCCGACTGTTGAGTCGCCTGTTCTAAAGTAGCTGGTTTCGTCCAGTGACGAAGCCTACGTTCCTGTGGACCGGCTACCGCTGTGCAAGGGTTGATAGGCCGCTGGCCATCTCCCAAAACGGCTAGAAACCCCTGCTGAGACGTCCTGCGAAGGCGCTCAGCAGGGGTTTCGTGTTTTCCAGCGTGCGCGGATGTATAATCGGTGCCGGATTCCTGTATGAAGAAAACCAAAGTGAAACTGGCCCTCTTTGTTTTCGCCATCGTTATCGTGGCGCTGTTCGGGATTGCCTGGTCGACGCCCGCGGCTTGCGTTCCGATGACGGTGCCCCCAGGCATCGACACGAACTGCCCAGTGGGCGGAACATATTGCGCGGCGTCGGAAGGGCAACATTGCAGTGGAGCTTGGCCTTTTCGCAAGCACTGCAAGACCATTTATAGTCCAAACGGCACCTGTTCCTGTTTGTGTCAATAGCGGTTATCGCTGCGGCCACCTCTGTTAGTACACTCAAGCAATGAGAATTGTATGGGCTCTTGCGGCCGTCACCGGATTGCTGCACGGACAGGATATTGCCGGACCGCGCATTCGCGCGCACGTGAAGTTTCTGGCGAGTGATTTGCTGGAAGGGCGCGGCGTCGGCACGCGCGGCGGCGATTTGGCGGCAGAGTATCTGGCATCGCAACTGGAAGTGATGGGCGTGAAGCCGACCGGCGACAGCGGAACCTACTTTCAGCGCGTACCGTTGACAGGCGTGAGGCCCTTGCCTGCGACTACGCTGTCGTATCAGGCGGGCGGCGAAGTGCAAACTTTCGAATGGCTGGAAGATCTCGCCGGTTCTTCGCACCGGCAGACGAATTCGAGCATCGACGCCGAGGCCATCTTCGTTGGGCACGGAATTACTGCGCCAGAATACGGTTGGGACGATTACGGCGATACCGATGTGCGCGGCAAAGTGGTTGTTCTGTTTACGGGCGAACCGCCGTCGAACGATCCCAATTTTTTCGGCGGCAAGGCGCTCACCTATTACGGGCGGTGGACGTACAAGTTTGAAGAGGCGGCGCGGCGCGGAGCGGTTGCGTGCATCATTGTGCACACCACGGCGACGGCGAGCTATGGGTGGGAGGTAGTGCGAAGCTCGTGGGGCCGCGAGGACATTCAAGTACGCGTGGAACCGGGCGCGCATGCGCTGTCGTTTGCGGGCTGGATTACTGGTAAGGCGGGGGACCGCTTGTTCGCGGCCACCGGCAAAGCTACGGACCAGATGTTGCAGCTCGCCGACACGAAAGGCTTCCGGCCGGTGAAACTGCCGGGCCGGATGAAAGGAAGCTTCCCTTCGCGGGTGCGCGACAGCGTATCGAAGAACGTTGTTGGGACGATCGCCGGCAGCGACCCGGCGAAGCAAGCGGAGTACGTGATCTTCACGGCGCATTGGGATCACCTGGGAATGGGTGAGGCGGTGAAGGGCGATGGCATTTACAACGGAGCGGTGGATAATGCGACGGGTTGCGCGATGGTGCTGGAACTGGCGCGCGCATGGCAGGCATTGAATCCCAAGCCGCGACGCTCGGCGATGTTTCTGTTTGTCACCGCCGAGGAGAGCGGACTGCTGGGATCGAAGTATTACGCCGCGCATCCGGTGGTTCCGCTGGGCCGCACCGCCGCAAACATCAACTTCGATGCTTTCTATCCGTTCGGGCGGACCACCGATGTGTCCGTGGACGGCGCGGAGCGAACTACTCTGTGGACGCTAGTGGAAAATGTCGCGCAGCGTTTCCGGTTGACGGTGCGGGAAGACCCGCATCCGGAACAGGGGCACTACTTCCGCTCCGATCATTTTTCGCTGGCGCAGGCAGGCGTCCCCGCGTTTTCCGTGAGTATGGGCGCATCGTTTGCAGGGAAGCCGCGCGAGTTCGGCGAAAAAGTATTCAACAATTACAACGACAACCACTACCACCAACCCTCCGATCAATACAGCGAATCATGGGATTTTGCGGGGATGATCGAGATGGCGAAGTTCGGATTCACCATCGGCATGGACGTTGCAAATAGCGAGAAACTGCCGACGTGGCGCAAAGGCGATCCGCTGCTGGCGGTGCGCGAAAGGAGCGGCGTCCGATGATGGAGCCGGTGTCGCACTTCTTCTACTCGCATCGCCTCAAGCTGCAGTTCTGGGACTGGGGCATGGAAGGCAAGCCGCCATTGGTGCTGGTGCACGGCGGATTGGATCACGCGCGGAATTGGGATTGGGTGGCGCGCGATTTGCGCGAGCATTTCCATGTGTACGCGCTCGATCTGCGCGGGCACGGAAACAGCGCGTACGCTCCCGGCGCAACGTATAGCGTCGCCGAGCATGTGCTGGATCTTTCGGCGCTGCTCGATGTGATCAAGGAGTCGCCGGTCTATTTGGTGTCGCATTCGCTGGGCGGATCGATTGCCCTTTCCTATGCGGGTATCTATCCGGACCGTGTGAAGAAGGTGATCTCCATTGAAGGAATGGGGTTCCCGCCGAATTCGAAGTGGCACGCGCCTCCCGTGCGGCGTTTGCGCGAGTGGATTGAAAAGGTGCGCAGCACGGAGCAGCGGGAGCCGCACAGTTATCCCGATCTGAACAGCGCCGTGGCGCGGATGAAGGAAGCGAATCCGCATTTGCGCGATGAGTGGGCGCGGCATCTGACTTTGCACGGGACGAACTGGCTATCGGACGGATCGTTGATTTGGAAGTTCGATAACTACGCGCGCCTGTTTCCGCCGTTCGGAAACAGCCTGGAGGATTTCCAGGAGATCATCGGAAACATTACGTGTCCCGTACTGCTCTTTTGGGGGATGTTGAGTTGGGCGCCCGATCCGGAGAAAGACGGCCGGACGGCGACGTTGAAGAACTATCGAATGGTGCGTGTGCCGGACGCGGGGCACTGGGTGCATCACGACCAACTGGAGTTTTTTCTCAAGGAGGCGCGGGAGTTTTTGCTGGAGGGTCTGTAAGGAGTCGCTGTTTGTTTCTTCCTGAGGTGGAGACCCGGGCCTGTGATGGTGTAGAATGATTTTTCCGCTTCTGGAAAATATCCATGGGAGGTTTGAGGATGAAGAGATTGCTGGCAGTGGGGCTGGCGGGCCTTTTGATCGGCGCCGCCTCTCTTGTTGCGTTGGATGAAAAAGAGCTGACGAAGAAGATGAAAGCGGCAGGCGAGCACATGAACGGCCTGCGCAAGTCAATGGGTGCTGGCGCGATGCCGGACGTTGCGGCGCATGCCAAAGCGATGGTGTCGGCGCTGGAAGGCACGGACAGTTTTTGGGCGGACCGGAAGAATGACGAAGCGGTGAAGTGGAGCAAGGACGGCCATACCGCGGCGATGGCTTTGGCGAAGGCCGCCGAAGCGGGCGATGCGGCAGCCGCGCGCACCGCGTCGAGCGCGATGGGAGCAAGCTGCAAAAGCTGCCACGAAAAATATCGCGAAAAGCTGCCCGACGGAACCTACAGAATTAAACAATAAAAAAGAGCAGTAGGAGAAGGAAATGACGCGCCCCGGTTCAGCCCGGCGGCGCGTTTTTGTTGGTTTCCGCGTACGGGTGGTCATCCTGGCCATGCGTATGGACATTGGGTATACACGAGAATAAGATGCCAGAAGCAGAGCCTTCTACTGCATTCGATTGGGATGCCGCCAACAAAGGCACACGTCGCGAGGCACGGCGTTACTCCACTGTAGTGACCGCCTTTCCAGCGAATCGAAAATGGCGCGCTTGGTGGATGCGCATCAAGGGAGAGCACGATGGTTAAGAAAGAGCTGGTGGAGATGAGGACTGAAGCTGAAGAGGCCCGCTGGTTTGAAAAGAATCAAGGCCGGCTGCTGAAACTGTTCGAGCAGGCTGAAAGAGATGGCGCACTGCGGGTAGGCGGAAAAAGCATTGGCATTACCCTTTCGAAGAAGACGGAGACCGTGCGGAAGCCGCCGTCGCAGAAGGTTATGCTGCGGATCCCGACCGGCGACGTCGACCGCGCGCGACGCCTGGCAGCCGGCAAAGGGATCGGCTACCAGACCTATATCAAGATGCTCTTGCGTGCCGGGCTCGACCGGGAAGAGACAGTCACACGCTAAAGCAACAACAGGGAACGCAGTGGGCGAAGGAAATGGCGCGCCCTGTTTAGGCCGGTGGGGCGCCCGTTTTTCAAGCGGACAAACGCATCACCTCACGAATGAGCTTGTGCTCGTTAACCTGCATCGTCAGAACGCCATCGAGCCAATCCGCGAGTTGATGCTTGCCCACTTTCCGCAATTGAGAAGGCAACTCGGGTCGTGATGCTGGGTAAACGCCATTCTCCAACAGGGCCGCCCGGGCCAAGTGAGTCAAGTAGGCTCCAGCCTGCTCGCGTGCCGCGTCCGCATCACCGAATTCAGATACGGTCGCAAGACGCCGATGAGAGCCTGCAGCTCTCTCTCTTGCGAGTTCAGCAGAAGGCAGAGGAAGTCGATGCCGCCACGACTCGACGACCTTGGTCCAATAGCGGTCGCGCTGGAATAGCAGCCTCCCGAACTTGATCGCCCAGCCGAGCATGTCGTTACCGTTGGCTATTTGTTGATTGGCTTCGGCGACAGCATATGCACGCAAGTCCACTTCCAGCGGACGGTTGCCTGTATGAAGAACGGGATCCTCGGCGATCACCAGCAGGTCGACGTCGGCACTTGGAACATTAGGTCTGACAGCAGAGCCGATCGCAATCACCGCAACGATATTGGAATCGGCATGTGCCAAGTTCAGAAATTGGGCAACCCACTGCTTGGATTCATCCGTCGGCCAGCGAAGAATCCCGGAAAGTGCGTTGTCCATCACTGTGCCGATACGCATCATTTCTGAGTCCCCCCTTCCACAAGCTTAGCAACAGCCTCAACATATTGTTCGATTCTCAATGCGGCGTCTTCGGCATCCAGATCCGGAGCGGGACAATCCCCATACGCCGCGGATTTCCTGGCCTCATTTAGATCACGAAGCAACTGCCAAATGTCCGGAAGGCCGTGCCCAGCATTCAATGCGCGTGCAAGGTCGGCCTTTTCCCAGTGTTTTCGCGAAGTTTCCATTCCCTTGAACAGAGCGGCAGCCTCCACGGCCAGAACCCGGTCCAAATGACGCCGAGCCAGTTTCAGTTTATCCGTTGCCTCGACCACGGCAGCAGTTTTTGCCTCCGCCAAGAGTTAGCATATTCCATTTGGGAATCGCAGTAGATCTCCGCACACTATCGAGCCGCAACGACAGGAGACGGGGTAGTCACGGGTTTCTTTTTGCGGCTCTTTGTCCAGGTCTGCAACGCCGCCATGTAGGTGTAGACCACCGGCGTCAGGTAGAGCGTAACCGCTTGCGAGAAGATGAGGCCGCCCACTACGACCAAGCCTAGCGACTGCCGGGCTTCGCCGCCTGCGCCATAACCTAGCGCGATGGGCACCGCTCCCAACAAAGCGGACATGGTCGTCATCATGATGGGGCGGAAGCGCGTGAGGCAGCCGTCGAAGATGGCCTGCTCGGGCGACAAGCCCTCGGTGCGTTCGGCTTCCAGCGCGAAGTCGATCTGCATGATGGCGTTCTTCATAACGATGCCGATGAGCATGATGAGGCCGACGAAACCGTAAATATTCAGATCGAGGCGGAAGAGGATGAGCGTCAGCAATGCGCCGAAGCCGGCGGAAGGCAGGCCGGAGAGAATCGTCAACGGGTGGATGTAGCTCTCATAGAGAATTCCGAGCACGATGTACACAACCAGCACCGCCACAAGCAACAGAACGAACAGATTTGTCTGCGAGCCTTGGAAAGCCTGCAACGCTCCTTGGTGCGCGGTGTTGACTTCGGGAGGCAACATGCGCGCGGCCGTTTCGAACACCTGGTTTGCGCCATCGCCGAGCGGCACGCCCGGCTTCAGATTAAACGAGACGGTAACGGCGGGAAGTTGTCCGTAGTGATTGATGGTTTGCGGGCCGATGTCCTCATCGATCTTCGCTACGGAATCGAGGGGGATGAGGCGGTCGCCGCCGCCCTTGAAATAGAGCATGGAGAGCGCCTTGGGATCACGCTGATCTTCGGGCAGCAGTTCCAGCAGGACTTTGTACTCATTCGTCGAACTGTAAATGGTGGAAACCCAGCGCGGACCAAAGGCATCGTAGAGGGCGTTCTCAATCTGCTCGACGTTCACCTGTAGCGCGGCGGCTTTGTCGCGATCGATTTTCACGTTGACTTGCGGCGTGCGGATTTGCAGGTTGCTGGTGACATCATGCAGTTTTTCCGATTTCGCCAGTTCATTCGTAAACTCCTCGGCAGCCTTGAACAGGGCTTCCCGGTCGGGCGATTGCAGCGAAAATTGATACGGGCTCTTGGTCACCTGGCCGCCGATCTGGACGGTGGGCGGGTTCTGCAGATAGGTGCGCAGGCCCGTCACTTCCATCAACTGCTCGCGGAGGTCCTGGATGACCTTATCCACGGGTTCCTTGCGCTCATGGCGCGGCTTCAAGTGGACAATCAATTGGCCGAAATTCGCACCGCCCAAGGTGGATGCCGTTGCGCCGCCGATGCTGGAAACCAGAGCGTCGACATTGGGGTTGGCGGAGATCACCTTGGCAACTTCATGCTGGTGATCGACCATTTGGAAATACGAAGTGCCCTGCGTGGCTTCGGTGAAACCGAGGATCTGGTCGGTGTCCTGATCGGGGATGAAGCCTTTCGGAATGACGACGAAGATCCATGCCGTGATGCCGAGAGAGATCACGAAGCTGGCCATGGTGAACACGCGGTGGCGCAACACCAGCTTCAGCGTAACGTCGTAAACGTGCAGCATCCACTCGAAGAATTTTTCCGTGGTGCGATAGAACGCGCCGCGGCGCTGCAGGTGCGAAGGCTTCAGGAAGCGGCTGCAGAGCATGGGCGTCAACGTTACCGAGACGAGTCCGGAAATGAGGACCGCGACGCAAATGGTCACCGCGAACTCACGGAACAAACGTCCCAGTAGACCGCCCATGAAGAGGACGGGGATGAATACGGCGGCAAGTGACAACGTCATCGACACGATGGTGCTGCCGATCTCCCACGAGCCTTCAAACGCGGCCTGCATCGGGGGCTTGCCCATTTCCAGATGGCGGACGATGTTCTCCAGCATGACGATGGCATCGTCGACGACGAATCCCACAGAGAGAATCAGAGCCATCATGGACAAATTGTCGAGGCTGTAATCCAACAGGTACATGACAGCGAAAGTACCGATGATGGAGAACGGCAGTGCGAGGCTGGGGATGATGGTGGCGGGCACATTGCGCAGAAACAGAAAGATCACCAGGATCACCAGACCAAGCGTGAGGAGCATGGTGAATTTGACGTCGTCGAACGATTCACGAATGGTTTCGGAACGGTCGTAGAGCGTGTCCATCTTCACCGACGGCGGCAGCTCGCCGAGGAAGACGGGGATCAGTTTTTTGACGTTGCTAGTGACATCGACGGTGTTGGTGCCGGGTTGGCGTTGAATGGCGAGAACGACGGCGCGCTGCGATTCTCCGCCTTTGTAGAGCCACGAGGCCGACTTGTCGTCTTCAATCCCATCGGTCACATTGCCGAGTTCGCGCAAGCGGATGGGAGATCCGTTGCGGTAGGCGACCACCAGCGGGCGATAGGCTTCGGCGTTCATCAGCTGGCCGCTGGCCAGAAGCGTAAACGAGCGCTGCGGACCGACGATGCTGCCGATGGGCAAATTGACGTTCCAATTGCGCAGCGCAACCTCCACTTCATTGATGCCAATCTGCCGCGCCGCCAGCGCGCGCGGGTTGACCTGCACGTGGACGGCATATCGTTGCGCGCCCAGCACCTGGACTTGCGCCACGCCGCTCACCATGGAGATGCGCTGCGCGACGCGCGTCTCGGCGTATTCGTTGAGACTCCACAGCGGAAGCGTTGTGGAGGTGAGAACCAGGTAGAGGATGGGTTGATCGGCGGGATTGACTTTGGTGAACGTGGGCGGTGTCGGCATGCCTTGCGGCAGCAGGCGCGACGCCTGCGTAATGGCCGCCTGCACGTCGACCGATGCGCCGTCGAGATTGCGGCTGAGATCGAATTCCAAGGTGATCTTCGTGCTGCCCAGCGAGTTGATGGAGTTCATCGAACTGAGCCCGGCGATCATGGTGAACTGGTTTTCGAGCGGCGTGGCAACCGAGGATGCCATCGTTTCCGGACTTGCGCCGGGCAGGTTCGCGGTGACCAGCAAGGTAGGGAAGTCGACGTTCGGCAAGTCGCTGACGGCGAGCGAGCGGTACGCCACCGAGCCGAACAGCGCGATGGCGAGCATAAGAAGGCTGGTGGCGATGGGACGCCGGATGAACGTTTCGGAAAAATTCATGTCTTAATCGCCGGCCGAGGCAGGCGCGGGGTGAGGGGTGCGACGGCGTCCGAGAGACTGCCACCAATCGACAATACCGTCGAGATAGGTGTAGACGACCGGGGTGAGATACAACGTTACCAGTTGCGAAATGATGAGGCCGCCGACGACTGTGATGCCCAAGGGGCGACGCGCCTCGCCTCCGGAGCCGGTGCCCAGAGCGATGGGTAGCACGCCGAAGAGCGCGGCCAAGGTGGTCATGAGGATGGGGCGGAAGCGGATGATGCACCCTTCGTAGATGGCATCGCGAGCGCTCTTGTGTTCGTTGCGCTCGGCTTCAAGCGCGAAGTCGATCTGCATGATGGCGTTCTTCTTCACGATGCCGATGAGCATGAACAGACCGACAAAGGCGTAGATGTTCAACTCCGAACGGCAGACGAGGAGCGAGATTAATGCGCCGAGCGCCGCCGAGGGGAGCCCGGAGAGAATGGTCAGCGGGTGGATGTAGCTTTCATACAAGATACCGAGCGCGATGTAGACTACCATCACCGCCAGAATCAACAGCACGGTTATGTTGGCGAGGGAATCCTGAAACGCTTTCGCAGTACCTTGAAAGCTGGTGGCGATCGTCTTGGGAAGCGTTGCGGCAAGCTCTTCCACCTCGTCGACCACACTGCCCAGCGCAAATCCGGCGCGGATATTAAACGAAAGGGTGACGGCGGGCAGTTGTCCCGAATGATTGATGGTCAGCGGTCCGGCGTCGGTGTAGGTGGAGGCCACGGAATCCATCGGGATGAGAACGCCCGTGTTGGTCTTGAAATAAAGTTTAGAAAGAAGATCCGGGTGTGCTTGATATTTGGGCAGGATCTCCAGCAGCACGCGGTACTGATTGTTGGGGGCGTAGATGGTGGAAGACCAGCGCGGACCAAACGCGTCGTAGAGGGAATTGGAAACCTCCCTCATGTTGAGACCAAGGGAAGCCACGCGGTCGCGGTCCACTTTGATTTGCAAGCGGGGGTTCTTGATTTGCAGATCGCTGGTGACATCGGCAACGCTGGGCAGTTTCAGGATCTCGGTTTGCAGGCGCTGGGCCTCCCGGTAAAGCTCCTTCACGTCGGGCCCTTGCAGCGTGTATTCGTACTGGCTCTTGGAAGAACGCCCGCCCAGCCTGATGGAGGGCGGGGCGGTGAGAAACGCGCGCGCGCCGGGCAGAGATCCGACTTTCGGCCGCAGCGTCTCGATGATTTGTTGAACCGATTTGTCGCGCTCACTTCGCGGCAGCAGCGTGATGTAATGACGCGCGCTGTTGGAACTGGTGTTGTGCATTCCGCCGGCGCTGGCCATGTCCGATTCCACATTCGGGTCGCTGCTGACGATCTCGGCGATCTTCTGCTGATACTCCGCCATTTGATAGTAGGAGATGCCTTGGGCAGCCTCGGAGTTGACGTACATCGAGTCGCTGTCCTGATCGGGAATGAAGCCTTTGGGAACAATTTCAAAGAGGTAGGCGGTCAGTCCAATGGTGGCGAAGAAGACCACCAGCATGACCGGGCGGTGTAGCAGCACCCAACGCAGCGAGATTTCGTAGAGCTTCAACGTCCAGGAATAAAATGTCTCGGTGATGCGGAAAAACCACGGCATCTTATGCGGCTGGTGCACCTTCAGCAGGCGGCTGCACAGCATGGGCGTAAGCGAGATGGAGATGAAGCCGGAAAAGAAAATGGCCAGACAGATGGTGACGGCAAACTCCTTGAAGAGCCGGCCCAGCAAGCCGCCCATGAAAAGAATGGGGATGAACACGGCTCCCAGGGAAACGGTCATGGAGACGATGGTGAAGCTGATCTCTTTGGATCCGGTGACCGCGGCCTGCATCACCGACTCGCCTTTTTCAATGTGCCGCACGATGTTCTCGAGCATGACGATGGCGTCATCGACGACGAAGCCGACGGAGAGAATGAGGGCCATCATGGAAAGATTGTTCAGGCTGTAGCCGAGCAGGAGCATCACGGCGAGCGTTCCAAACAGCGAAAGAGGGAGGGCGACGGCCGGAATGAAGGTGGCGCGCGCATTGCGCAGGAAGAGGAAGATGACCAGGATGACCAACGTCATGGCGATCATCATGGTCGATTCGATGTCGTGAAAGGCATCGCGGATGGTGCGCGAGCGGTCGCCACGCTCTTTGAGGGTTACCGCCGCGGGAAGTTGTTTGCGGATCTCGGGCAGCAAGGCGCGAATCTGATCGTTGGTTTGAATGACGTTGCTGCTGGGCTGCTTCATGATGGCGACGTTCAAGCCGCGCATGCCAACGCCTTTTTGATAAAGCCACGAACCGGTCTTGTTGTCCTCCACGCTGTTCACAACCGTGGCCACATCCTGAAGGCGAATGGGCGCGCCGCCGCGGTAGGCGATGATGAGCGGCTGAAAATCTTCGGCGCGGCGCAACTGTCCGTTGGCACGGATATTGAAAGCCTGCTTTTCGCCCCACAGCGTGCCGGTGGGAAGATTGACGTTCCAGGAACGCAGCGCGGCACTCACTTCGTTGATGCCGATGCGCTTGGCGGCCAGTTTGTCGGGATCGGCCTGCACGCGGACGGCGAAGCGCTGCGCGCCGAAGACGTTGGCCTGAGCGACACCAGGCACCGTTGACAGCCGCTGCGCGATCTTGGTTTCGGCGATGTCCTGCAAATCGTAGAGCGGCATCGTTTCGGAAACCAAACCGAGGAACATAATGGGCGAATCGCTGGGATTGTACTTACGGAAGGAGGGCGGATTCGGCATGCCCGGCGGAAGCAGCGGAATGCAGGCGGCGATAGCCGTTTGGACATCGACGGAAGCGCCGTCGAGGTCGCGGTCGAGACTGAATTGCAGAGTGACCGAAGTGCTGCCGGTGGAGTTGACGGAGATCATCGAATCGAGCCCGGCGATAGAGGTGAACTGCCGCTCGAGAGGAGTGGCCACGGCGGAAGCCATGGTGTCGGGGTTTGCGCCGGGCAGGTTGGCGGAGACCACCAACGTGGGGAAATCGACGTTGGGCAGATCGCTGACGGGCAGGAAGCGGTAGGCGAGCGCACCGAAGACAGCGAGAGCGAACATCAGCAAACTGGTGGCGACAGGACGACGGATAAATATGCCGGATGCGTTCATGCGATGTGCCCCCTACTCTTTCTTCTTTCCGCCCTTGCGGCCTTCGCCGCCTTTGCCGCCGCCGGTGCGAATCTTCATGTTGGGTGCAAGCCGCAACTGCCCTTCCAGAACCACGGTGTCGTCCGGCTCGAGACCTTTGTCGATCACGATGTCTTCGTTGACGCGCGAGCCGGTGACTACTTTCACCGCCTCGACGCTGGAATCTTCACGCACGCGGTAGACGAAGGGCCCGTCCTGTCCCGTCTGCACCACTTGATTTGGGACGACCACGGCATTGGCGCGCGTGGCCAACTGCACGGTGACCTTGACGAACTGGCCGGGCCACAGCTTGCGCTGCACATTGTCGAATGTTGCCTTCAAGCGGATAGTGCCCGTATTGGCGTCGACGCGGTTATCGACGAAGGTGAGCGTGCCGCGTTCGGGATTCGCCGGATCGTCGGGAGGGGCTGAGATTACGGTGAGCTTGCCGCGCGACATGAATTCCTTGATGGTGGGAAGCTGCGATTCCGGCACGGAGAAGGCTACGTAGATGGGTTGCACTTCGTTGATGGCGATGAGTTCGGTGACGTTCGCGGAAGCGAGGTTGCCCTCTTTGGCGATGAGGTTGCCGGTGCGTCCATCGATGGGCGCGCGGATGGAAGTGTAGCCGAGTTGAATGCGCGAGTTCCGTAAAGCGGCCTCGCCCGCGGCAACCGACGCCTGCGCGCTCTGGATGGCGGCCATATCGGCTTTCACGCTTTGTGAGATAGCGTCGGCACTGGTCTGCATTTGCTCGGCTTGATCTTTGGAAATGATGCCTTGTTTGAAAAGATTGTCGAAGCGCGCGGCTTGCGCCTGTTGATATTTCTGTTGCGCCTGATCGCGGCTAAGAGTGGCGCGGGACTGTTCGAGAATGGCTTTGTCGCGCGCGACGTTGGCTTCCACCTGACTGAGAGAGGCTTGAAACGGAGAAGGGTCGATGCTGAAGAGGGGAGCGCCTTTGGCGACAAAATCGCCCTCTTTGAAGTGAACCTTTTCGATCAGGCCGGTGATCTGCGCCTTCACCGTGACGGTGGAATAGGCCTCGACATTGCCGATGACCTGGATCTCGACAGGGACGCTTCGCACACTGACTTTGGTGGTGACGACAATCGGTATTTCGCCGCCCTTCTTGCCGCCTTTCTTTTCCGAGGCGGCGGTTTTCGGGGCGCACCCGTTCAAGGCAATGATGACGGTGACAAGGAGAGCGGTTATGACACGCACGCGTAGCATAGGCAAGCGATTAGGATACATCATTAGTATATTCGCGTTGCGGAAGGCTTGCTGGAAGGGCGGAGAATTGCTAATGTGGAGTAGTTCGGGGCGTGGCTCAGCCTGGTAGAGCGCCTGGTTCGGGACCAGGAGGCCGGTGGTTCGAATCCACTCGCCCCGACCATTCCCTTCTAGCCGGACCTATCGTGCGCAATGAGATTGCCATTCCGAGAGAGCGGCTCGACGAATTCTGCCGCCGCTGGAAGATCGTTGAACTGCGTGTCTTCGGGTCCGCACTGCGCGAGGATTTCCGCCCGGATAGCGATCTGGATCTGCTGGTAAGATTCGCACCGGACGCGGACTGGAGCCTTCTGGATCACGTCGCGATGGAAGAGGAGCTGTCCGGCATCGCAAGCCGCAAGGTGGACCTTGTGTCGCAGCGCGCGATCGAGCGGAGTTCGAATTGGATCCGGCGCAAGGCGATTCTGGAGAGCGCGGAGCCGTACTTTGCCTCGCGATGACGCACACCTTCTCGACATCCTCAAGGCCGCACGCCTGGCGATCGAATTCAGAGGACCGGCGGAGAAAGTGGAGTTCCTAGCTGACGCGAAGACCCAATCGGCGATTCTGCACCAGCTTCTGATAGTTGGCGAGGCGGTCAAGAGGATATCGCCGGAATTCCGGGCTGACCATCCCAAAGTGCCCTGGAAGCTGATCGCCGGGACTCGCGACAAACTCATCCACTTTTACGAGGGCGTGGATCTGGAGGAAGTCTGGAAAATGGTGACCTCGGATTTGCCCGACTTAATCCGTCAGATTGAACCTTTGGTGCCGCATAGCGGGTGAGGGGATGCGATAGGCGCGGCAACGATTTCAGAGGGCCCGCCGTGGACGAGCCGGCGTTCACCGGATCTCGCGCCTGCGATCGCGGCTGGGATCGGCAACACTACTCCGCGTTGATTGAGGCGCGAAGTCGAGTTGAAAGCGAAAGTCATGAAGACCCGAACTGACACAACCCACCGCGACCAATCTCTCTTTCGGCTTGATTGAACATTCGTACATCACCGTCAAAATAAGGTTGTGCGCCAACCGTCAGCCGATGGCCTCAGCGAGTAAAGAAATGCCGTGATATGGATGGTAGGTAGTAGGCTTGATCTCGAAGCTCGGCCGAATCGGAAAGCGCCCACACGTAGACCACCGCCTCGACGATATCACCGATAGCCGAACCTTGCGAAACAATCAACAACCCTGGGCTGGACTTGCCCGCCGCCAGGTGGTCCCGAAAGTGGTCGATCATCGTACGGCGATCATGAGAGATCAGGACTCGGCCCTCTGCTGCCGCACGGTCCAGCAACACCGGATCGGGAACGCCATCCAAGCCGGCCTCCTGCGCAGACACGAAATCTACGGCCGGCTCTCGCCGCCGGACGGCCTTGACGATTCTGAACTTGAGGTCGTTATCAGCCTGAAACCGGATGTTCAAGAACGCCGCTCACCTTGGGCTGCCTCGGCCTTAGCGCGTTGGATCTTTGTCCAAAGCGCAGGGTTGGCTTGTTCGAGCGGGATCGCGTTCCCCTCGAACTCGCGCTCGGTGTCTTCGAGGTACTTGTCGATCTCGGCTTGATGATCCAGGTAGAAAGCGATCGCGCCGTAGATCTGAGCGCGCTTCAGCGACGGGAAGTCTTCCTGAATGGCTTCGGGCGATTGTCCCTCGTTGAACGAGTACACGACGGAATCCAGCGAAATGCGCGTCCCGGCCACGTAGTAGCCCCCGTGGCGCTGTTCGATGTATTCGCTGTGCATGGCTTGCTCCTGTTTCGATTATACTGGACCCGATCAGCCGTGGCGCAGGGCGCTACGCCCTTGGCGGACCAGCGGCGGGCGATACCTGTTCGTGGCCTTCATCATCCGCCGTTCCCTAGTTCGCGTAGTAAGCGTTCGGGACATGAATCGACGAGAAAAGGATGCCTATGTCAAACACGAAAGTGAAACGGACGCCTGAGTTTCAATCCGAGGATGCGGAACGCGAGTACTGGGCGACGCACGATTCGACGGAGTTTATCGATTGGCGGTCCGCCGGGCACCGCACTTTTCCAAACTTGAAACCCACGCTGCGGACCATCTCTCTACGGCTGCCGGTCCACATGATAAAGGATCTCAAAGTCCTGGCGAACAAGCGCGATGAGCCTTATCAGTCTCTATTGAAAATGTTCCTTGCCGATAGGCTGGATAAGGAGCGACGGCAGGCGTAACAGGGGGCACTCCGGGAAGATCAGGGGCCTAAGCAGCGGGCCGCGGCATGACTTCCCGCAGGATCTGTTGGGACAGTGTGTCCTCCGCGACTTCCAGTTCGTAGGTGGATTGCAGGTTCATCCACATTTGAGCGGAGGTGCCGAAATAGCGGCCTAGGCGAAGCGCGGTGTCCGCCGTTATACCGCGCTGCCTGTTCACGATGGCGGTGATCCGATTTCCTGGGACCCGCAGGACGAGGGCAAGCGCATTAGCGGACAGCCCGGCTTCGTTCATGATCTCTTGCAGGGCTTCGCCAGGATGTACCGGCGGCAGTTTTCTCTTGCTACTGGCCATGTTTCGTTTCCTCTATTGGTAGTCCACAATCTCGACATTGTAGGCATCGCCGTCCCGCCACTCGAAGCAGATTCGGTAGCGATCATTGATGCGGATACTGTATTGCCCTTTCCTGTCAGCTTTGAGCGGTTCCAAATGAAGGCCCGGCAGCCGGAGGTCGCTCAGTGAGGTCGCAGCATTCAGAAACCGAAGCCTGATCAAAGCCGTCCTTTCCACGTTCTTGTACTTGAGGCTGGCCTGCCGCTCCATCAGTCGCCGTGTATCTGCATCCCGGCAGGAGCGAATCATACGCTTCCCATCCTACGCTACCCGTAAGAGACAGGTCAAGCGACGACCGGAAACTTGGGATGCCGGTTGGGGAGTGATAGAGATCCGCGTTCACGGCGGCAGCGAGTAGGTGAGTCGCGGAAATCGAAATCAAAACCAAGATTGACACAACGATCACGATGGGCAGCGGCGACGTTTTCACCGACCTCGGGTTCCCGCCCGCCGAATCCCGTATCCTGCGGCTTCGGTCGCAGATGATGACGGCGTTGCGGAAATTTATTGAGAAGGAAGGATTGACTCAGGCCGACGCGGCAAAGCGTTATGGAATTAATCCGCCGCCGGCTACCGCTTATCGTTCTTGTTCATGAATCCAACCAAACTCAGCTCATACTCTTTGGGGATGTAGGGCGCCGCGATCGCCGTCAAGTGAGACTTGCCCGGAAGCACGACGCTCTTGAAGTTTTTCAACTCGCGCGACATGCGAACGGTCTTTTCGATCGGCCGGTCGAACTCGCCATTGATCGCCAGGACGGGAATGGTCACTTTGGTGAGATCGATTTGAAGGGGCGCAACGGTTAGCCCGCTTCTTGCCGGAGTGGCTGGGCGCGGCGCACTGGCAGACTTCTCCGCATCCTCTTTTGACGCGCCGTTGTCCACCGCGTTGCGAATGCGCAGAGCGCGGCTGGCCTCGTCTTCCTGCGGGTCGCGCCCTGTTT
This sequence comes from Candidatus Solibacter usitatus, assembly GCA_016191645.1. Taxonomy (GTDB): domain Bacteria; phylum Acidobacteriota; class Terriglobia; order Bryobacterales; family Bryobacteraceae; genus CADEFT01. The sequence continues at coordinate 20,513 of JACPVQ010000238.1, read as the reverse complement.
TGTCGGCGGGAACTTTCCTGATCCATTCCGGATCGGATTCGCGGATGCCGGAGCCTCCAAACGAGGCGGTGAGGAAACGCCCCGGGTGCGTAGCGAGAAGGCGCGCGGTAATGGAGCCACCCATCGAATAGCCGTGGATGTGCGCCTTGGCAATTTTGAGATGATCCATCAACTCAATGACGTCGTCGGGCTTGCCCGCGCCTCCGCGCTGCGGCTTGTCGCTGCGGCCGTGATTGCGGCAGTCGATGGCTACGACACGATGATTCTTCGATAGCGCGACGGCGATGCCATTGCGGAACCAGTTTCCTTCGGCGCTTCCGGTATAGCCGTGGATCAGCACCACGGGCGATCCTTTGTCACCGAGTCGCATGTAGTGGATCTTGATTCCATCGGATGTGGTGAAGTACTCGTGTGTGGGTTCCTTGCCGCCGGCAAATAGAACCATGGGTGCAAGCAGGGTCAAAAGGGTGAAGGGGATGAATTGCATTCTCGAAATCCTCTGTAGATGTGAGGTTAGGACAAGAACGCGGAGACGTCAAGTGGCTATAAGCGTCCGGAAAACGCCCACAGAAGCACCCCGGCACCCGCCACGATCCGGTAGAGAGCAAACGGTACAAATCCGTGGCGCTTCACCCATGCCAGGAACCACTTCACAACAAGATGGGCAACCAGAAACGAAACGGCGAATCCAATGAACAGCATGACGCCTTCTTGCGCGCCCATGTGGAATCCCGATCCGCCTCTGAGCGCCTTCAGGAATTCGTAGCCGGTGGCGGCAAACATGGTGGGAATGGAAACGAGGAAGGAAAACTCCAGTGCTCCCGCTCGCGAAAGACCGGCGACCTGGCCGGCGGCAATGGTTGCCATGGAGCGCGAGGTTCCAGGAAAAACCGCGGAGAGTGTTTGGCAGCAACCGATCCACACGGCTTGGGGCAAGGTCATTTGCTCCATTTCATCAGGGCCCGTACCGTCCTTGGCTCCGCGAACGCGCTTTCCCATGCGGCGCGTACCGTACAACACATCCACCAGCCACATCACAAGGCCGCCGATGATCAACGAGAATCCCATCACGAAGAGACTCTCCAGTTGCTTGCCGATCAGCTTCGACAGCAGGAAGGCGGGTGCGGCGGTGCAGGCGAAAGCGATCAGCGTCAACGAAAGTGGATGCGTCACCATCGTCTTGTCGCCAAATCTGCCTTTGGGAAACGTTTTGAAGTAGCCTTCTATGCGTCCGCGGAAATGCAACGGGAGGCACAGAATTGCCCCCAATTGAATCACCACCGTGTACATTTTCCAATAACCATCCTTCAGATCGACGCCCAGAACGGCTTCGAAAACTCGCAGATGGGCGGTGGAACTGACGGGAAGAAACTCAGTCAATCCTTCAACTATGCCCAGGAAGATGGAGAGTAGATAGAGATCCAAGACTGCTTATGATAGCGCAGGGTTCCTCATCGGGGACAGCCCTTTGGTAAAAAACAGAATCGGCTTGTCATGTGAGGTTCCAGCGCGCTATTCTGCATAGCAAAGGTTCCTCAATGAAACGAAGCGAAGACGGTGAATTTGAACTGATCCTGGGCAACCGCCAGTTGCTGAGCGTGTTTTTCATTGTTGTCGTGCTGTTGGGCGTTTTCTTTACGATGGGGTATATCGTAGGGAAGAATGTCGGGGGGCCGGAAGTTGCGGCAAAGCGCGACCCGATTGTGGTGGACCCCACCAACCCGGCGGCCAAGCCACCCGAACCGGCGGTGAATCCGTTGACTCCCAAGCCGGTTCCCGAGCAGGCTGCAAAGATGCCGGTGGTGACCGAGAAAAAAGCGGAAGAAAAGAAACCCGAGCCGAAGAAGCCGGAAGTGAAAGCGCCGGAGCCGAAAAAAGAAATAGCGAAGAAAGAGACGCCTAAACCGGTCGCGCCGCCCAAGCAGGACCCGGCGCCGGCGCCGGTCGCTTCCAACGGCAAAGGGCCGGCATTGCTGCCGAATGGGATTCCCTCGAAGGGCCAGTCCTTTTTGCAGGTGGTGGCATCTTCGCGCTCCGATTGCGACTTTGTTGCCGACACGCTGCGTAAACGCGGATTCCTGGCCACGGTGGTTCCTTCGGAAAACGGTGGCATCTTCCGCGTGCTTGTAGGACCGGTGGACAGCGCGGAGACGATTTCGAAAACGCGAGGCGAGTTGGAAAAAGCGGGCTTTCAATCACCCTTCGTGAAGAAGTATTAGAGTTGCCGTGGATTCCACGCTTGTTCAAATAGCCGCTACGCCCGGCCCTCGTCTTCCGCAGTGGTTGCGCAAGAGCACCGTGCATCACGAAGCGGTAATGGGCCTGAAGCGGGACCTGCGGTCGCTGCGGCTGCACACGGTTTGCGAATCCGCCCGCTGCCCAAACATTCACGAGTGCTTTTCGCGCCGCGCGGCAACCTTCATGATCCTGGGAAATCTCTGCACGCGCGGGTGTGGATTCTGCTCGGTTCCAAAGGGCTCGCCGGAGAAGCGCGAATTCACGCTTGACGCGGAGGAGCCGGTGCACGTGGCGCGCATGGCGGCGGATATGGGCCTGCGCTACGTCGTGATCACCAGCGTGAATCGCGACGATCTTGCCGATGGCGGTTCACATCATTTTGCCGAAACCGTTCGCGAGGTGCGTAAAGCGCTGCCGGAAGCTCGCGTGGAAGTGCTCACTCCGGATTTTTGCGGAAATACGGACGCCGTGGATCGCGTCCTGGACGCAGGGCCGCACGTGTTCAATCACAACATGGAGACGGTGCCGCGGTTGTACCGGCGCGTGCGGCCGCAAGCGCGCTACCGGCAATCGCTCGATGTGCTGCGGCATGCTTCTTTCCGAAGGCCGGGCATTCTGACGAAATCGGGATTCATGGTGGGGTTGGGAGAAACGCCGGAGGAAGTTCATTCTCTGATGCGCGACTTGCATGCGGCGGGAACGGATGTCGCCACCATCGGGCAGTATTTGCAGCCCACGCGGCGCAATCTGCCGGTCGCCGAATATGTGCGGCCCGAACAATTCGATGCCTATCGGGACTTCGGACTCGCCGTGGGATTCAAGATGGTTTTCTCCGGCCCTTATGTGCGCAGCTCCTATATGGCCGACATGGTGAATGACGAGGCCACGCGCGCGTGAAGCGTCCCGCTCTGATTCTGCTGAGCGCCATCCTGTCGATCCTCTGCTTCGCTCCGGCAAATCTCTTCTTCCTGGCGCCCTTTGCACTGACCCCGGCGGTGATGGCGCTTTGCGAAGAACCGAGCGCGAAGCGCCGCATGCTCTATGGCTGGTGCGCGGGGTTCGTCTATTGGTTTGGCGTCTGTTATTGGATTCGCGACGTGCTGGCGCAGTACGGTGGAATGCACCCGGCACTGGTGTGGCTCGCCTTCCTGTTGTTTTGTATCCTGCGATCGCTGCATTGGGCGGCATTCGGATTGCTGGCCGGATATGTAACCGAATCGCGGATCGGGGTCATTGCCATCGCGGCATTGTGGACAGGTTTGGAGCGATGTTATGGGCCGTTCGGATTCGCCTGGCTCGTGTTGGGAAACGCAGGCATCCCGATGGATGTCCCGATGCGCATTGCGCCGTTCAGCGGCGTGTACGGCCTGTCGTTTCTTTTTGCGATGACGGGCACGGCACTCGCGTTCGCCATAAGAAAGCGTCCACGAATTGTGCACGCGCCGGTTCTCATGCTGCCGGTGCTTTTCCTGCTTCCCGCGCTGCCGGAATTGGAAACCGGCCGCGAGATCGCGGTGGCGGCGCAGCCGGACATTCAGGAAAGACCGCGCTGGACGGCGAAGGATATTGAGACCGCGCTGGATCGCATGACTGTTCAGACCCGGGAGGCCGGCAGCAGTATGAAGGCGCGGCCCAATTTGGTGCTGTGGCCGGAGATGCCCGCGCCGTTCTACTACGATGACGACCCGATGTTGCGCGCCAAAGCCGCGGCGCTGGCTACCTCCATGCAATCGGACTTTCTGTTCGGAGGGGTCGCGCACACCGCGAAACGCGAGTCGCTGAATTCCGTTTTTCACGTCGGGGCGGACGGAGCGCTCGTCTCCCGTTACGACAAGATGAATCTGGTTCCGTTCGGAGAATACACGCCGCCGTGGGTATCGTGGGTCGGTCAGGTTACGCAGGAAGTTGGAGGATTTATTCCTGGCGAGCGTTCGGACAATCTGCCGGCCGGCGGCGGAAAGGCGGGTGTCTTCATCTGCTACGAATCGGTGTTTCCGCACTACATTCGCAAGTTCGCATTGGACGGCGCGGGAGTGCTGGTGAATCTTTCCAACGACGGATACTTCGGGCGAAGCGCGGCGCGGGAACAGCATCTCGCGATTGCGCGCATGCGGGCAGTGGAGAACCGTCGCTGGCTACTGCGCGCAACAAACGACGGCATCTCGGCGGTCATCGACCCCGCCGGCCGCATTACGCAACGGCTGCCTCCCTTTGTTGCAACGGCCACCGTGATGCGCTACAACAATCGCGCCGATTTGTCATTCTACACGCGGAACGGAGATTGGTTTGTGTGGGGCTGCCTGCTGGTTGGATGCGCCTGTTGTTTACGCAGTCGACTGACGAAACCTAAGCCAGAATCTCTTTGATCACATTGCCGGCGACATCGGTGAGCCGGAAATCGCGTCCGCTATGACGGTAGGTGAGGCGCGTGTGGTCCATTCCCATCAAGTGCAGGATGGTGGCATGCAAATCGTGCGGATGCACGGGTTTGTCCACGGCCTTAAAACCGAATTCATCGGTAGCGCCGTAAGTGATGCCTCCACGGAATCCTCCGCCCGCAACGGCAAGCGAGAAACCGTGGTTGTTATGATCGCGCCCGTTCTGGAATTTCACCAGCCCGCTGACCTCCACCGAAGGCGTGCGACCGAACTCGCCACCGATAATGACGACGGTCTCCTGCAACAATCCGCGGTCCTTGAGGTCCTGCAACAATGCCGCCATCGGCTTGTCCGAAGTTTGTGCGAGTCTACGATGGATGAGAATGTCGTCATGATTGTCCCAAGGCTGACCATCGCCATAGTAGACCTGCACCATGCGCACGCCGCGCTCCACCAAACGCCGGGCCAGCAGGCAGCCGCGCGCGAACGGGCCATCGCCATAACGTTCGCGAACCTTCTCCGGCTCTTTGCGCACGTCAAACGCATCCATCGCCTCGCCCTGCATGCGATAGGCGATTTCCATGGACTCAATCCGCGATTCCAGCGCCGGGTCGTTGCCTTCGCGACGCGCATGCGCGCGATTTAGCGACGCCAGCAGATCGAGTTGCTTCCGCTGATCCTCCATCGTGTGTTTTGTGTTGCGCAGATGCTGAATGAGTTTTTCCGGCTCCGTCTCCTGATTGGGAATGTAAGTGCCCTGATGGATGGGCGGCAGAAAGGCCGAGTTCCACAACTGGGGACCAATCACAGGCAACCCGGGACACAGCACGACGAAGCCGGGAAGGTTTTGATTTTCCGTTCCCAGTCCGTAGTTCAGCCAGGAACCCATCGATGGATGTCCGGGCAATACGTGTCCGCAATTCAACATGAACAAGGACGGCTCATGATTTGGCCGCTCCGTATGCATGGAGCGGATGACACACAGATCGTCGGCGTGCTTGCCTAGTTCGGAAAAAATCTCGCTGATCTCGATGCCGCTCTTGCCGCAGCGCGGAAACTGAAATGGCGATGCCAGCAGCGCTCCGGTCTTGCGCTCCGTGCGCAGATTGCCGGACGGCGCGGGTTTGCCGTGATACTTGGTGAGCATCGGCTTGGGGTCGAAGGTGTCCACTTGGGACGGGCCGCCGTTGAGAAAGAGATAGATGACGTGCTTCGCCTTAGGGGCGAAGTGCGGCGCATGCGTGGTGGCCGATGGCGCGGCCGTCATCGTGTGATTCAGCCCGAGCATTCCGAAACCGCTGCCAATAGCGGCGAGAACCTCGCGGCGAGAGTGACGTGTTTTAGTAGAAGACGAATTCATTGGAACTGAACAGCACCTGCGCATATTCCGGCCAGGCATTTGGTTTCGATTTCAGATAGGCGAGGCCGGCATCGATCTCGGCTTTCTCCGGCTCGCGGCAAAACAATAAACGATAGGCGGCGCGAATGCGCGCACTATCGGCGGACGATTCTTTTTCCAGACGCGCGCTCAAAGCATCGCCGCGCTCCATCAGGAATTTGCCGTTAAGGAAAAACAATTGCTGCACGGGCGTTGCCGTCGGCATGCGCTGCTCGGATGTGGAGTTTGGATTGGGGAAGTCGAACAAGGCCAGCGTGCCGTCCAGTTTGCGCCTGCTGACAAACCCGTATACGGTTCGCCGCTTGTTCTTTTCGTCGGCGACCTTCAACGGTTTGCCGCCCATGCTCTCGTCCAACTCGCCTGAGGCGGCGAGCAAAGAATCGCGCAGCGATTCAATATCGAGGCGCCTGCGATTGGCGCGCCACAGTAAGCGGTTGTCCGGATCGGCCGTGAACGCTTTCGTTTCGCTTTGATAACTCAACGCGTAGGTGGAACTCAATGCCAGTTCGCGAATGAGCTTCTTCAGGGACCAGCCATTGTCCACCAACCGGGACGCGACATGATCCAACAGCTCCGGATGGCTGGGTTTCTCGCCCAGTTGGCCGAAATTGCTCAACGTGCGCACGAGCCCCGCACCAAACAGATGATGCCAAACGCGATTCGCCATCACGCGCGCGGTCAGCGGATTATCGGCTCTGGCGATGGCTTCCGCCAGTTCCAGGCGGCCGCTTCCCTTCTGGAATATTTGCTTTTCGCCTTTATGCAAAACCGTGAGAAAACCACGCGGCGCTTCCTCACCCAAATTGTCCGTGCTGCCGCGCACACGGATCCGTTCATTGCGCGGCTTCTCGCGATCTTTGATGATGTGGTAGTAATCGTATCGCTCCGGAACCGCTTTTTTGAACGAGGCCAGGCCGGCGTTCAGCTGGTCGAGGTGCGCCTTCCATTCGCCGGTGAGAAAACGATCGATCTTTTTTTCTTTGTAATAGAACAGCCCACTTTCGAATTTTCCGAATCTCTGATTGGAGAACAGATCGCGCCAGAAGATCCATTTTTCGCGGGGCAGCGAGAGTAGATCGGCGCGCGAAAGATCGTTGCGCGCATTCGACCCGCCGAGGCGGATAAAGTTTTGCTCTTCGATGTTCTTCTGCTCCGCCAGCAAATCGAGAACGCGTTTGCGAAAAAGCTCGGCGGGAAGTTTTGCTTCGTCCCGCCACCCATCGACGAAGGAGTGCTCGTGCGCGGGCATCTTCAAATAGGCCACCCAACGGTCCAGCGTTTCGGCATCCAATTTCACATCGGGTTTTTCACCGGCCTCAACTTTGCGCGCGGCGCGAAGATAATCGGCGGTGCGCTCGGCGAGAACTTCGGAGAGCGCCTTGGCCTGGGATTCGAGGAACTTGGTGAGCTTGGCCTGCTGTTGCTCCACAGCTTTCGTGCGCTGCTTATATGTTTCCACTACTTCCGGCGGCGCCAGCGGATATTCGCCTTCCGCGGTGCTGGTAAACACGCCCAACAGCGAGTAGTAATCCTTGGTCGGAATCGGATCGAATTTGTGATCGTGACAAGTGGCGCAAGCCACCGTCAGCGCCAGGAACGCCTTGCTGGTGACATCGACGCGGTCGTCCTGGAATTGCGGGCTCAACGCGTAGAAGCCCAGGCCCGCGACGTACTTTTCTTTATCGGCAATCTGGTCTCCAGCCAACTGCGCTTTGACGAAAGTGGTGTACGGCATATCGTCGTTGAATGCCTGAATGACCCAATCGCGATAGCGATAAGCGTTGTCGTAAGGCTGATCTTGCGTGGAGTTGAGAAGGTCGTCGGAGTAGCGCGCGACATCCAACCAATAGCGGCCCCATCGCTCACCGTACTGTTTCGAAGCCAGCAGTCTGTCTACGACCGCGGCCTTGGCGTGCGGCGTCGTATCGCGCAAATAAGCTTCGACGTCCGCCATCTTTGGCGGCAGCCCCGTGAGATCGTAAGTAATGCGCCGGATCCAATCGTGCTTGGAAGCCGCGGCCACCGGACGCAATCCCTTCGCTTCCAATGAGGCGAGGACAAACTGATCGATGGGATCTTTCACCCACGCTTTGTCCTTCACCGCGGGCGGCGCATGTTTGCGCACGGGTTGAAACGACCACCAGGCGCGCTGCTGATCGGTGATGACGTACGTCTTCGCGGACGCGTCCGATTTCGCGATAGGCCACACCGCTCCGCGATAGATCCACGAAGTAATATCCTTGATCTCCGCCGCGGACAGCTTGCCGCTGGGAGGCATCTTGAGCCGGTCATGCGAATAGTTGATGGCCTTCAGAAGCAGGCTGTCATCGGGCCTGTCGATACTGATGGCGGGCCCGGAGCCGCCGCCTTTGAGGAACGACTCGCGCGAAACCATTTCCAGCCCGCCCATCTTCGTCGACGTGTGGCAGGAGAAACAGTTCTTCGCCAGCACGGGGCGCACCTTCGATTCGAAAAACTCCACAGGGTCCACGCGCTGCGCCAGGCACACCATGGGCAATAGTAGTCCGGCCAGAATCCGCATTCATGGCGATTCTATCAAACCCGCTATGCTGTGGTTCATGTTCGATCTCCTAGAGCTGCGCGAACGCTACCAACGCAATTTGTTCGATTCCGTAATTCCGTTCTGGCTGAATCATTCGCTGGACCTGGAATGCGGCGGCCAATTGAACTGCCTTACGCGGGACGGCCGCGTCTACGATTCGCGCAAGTACGTGTGGATGATGGGCCGCGCGGTGTGGATGTTCAGCCGCTTGTACAACCAGGTGGAACGCCGGCAAGAATGGTTGGACGCGGCGCATTCCATTCTGGAGTTTCTTCTGCGCCATGCGCGAGACGCGGAAGGCCGTTGTTATTTCAGCGTGACGCGCGATGGGCGGCCGGTGTTTTTCCAGCGCAAGCCGTACGCGGCGTTTTTCCTGGCGCTGGCGTTGATCGAGTATTCGAAGACCGGAGCGCCGGCGGAGGGTTACATCGAGCAGGCGAAGGAACTCTTCCGCCTGATTCGCGAGTGGATTGACAATGCGACGCCGCTGGGACGGCCGCACTTGCCGGGTCAGACGCCGTGCCGCCAACTGGCGGATGTAATGGTGATCGCATCGCTAGCGTTGGAGCTGCATGAAGTGGAGCCCGAGGCAAACTATGTTCGTATTCTGGAAAATTGTTGGAGCGATGCGCGTGCGCACTGGCTGCCGGAAAAACGCACGCTGCTGGAGAACCTGCCTCTCGACGGCTCCGATTACCGCGAGAGCCCTGTAACGCGTCAACTGTGTCCGGGCAGCGCAATGGAGGTGGCGTGGATGCTCTGGCACTCTTTGGAAAAACGAAATGCCGAAACGCCGGAGAACGTGCGGTTTCTGCTCGATGTGATGGAAGGATCGCTGGAATTTGGATGGGACAAAGACTACGGCGGCCTCTATTATTTTCTCGACTCCGAGGGTTTCCCCGCGCAGCAACTGGAAGCGAACATGAAACTTTGGTGGCCGCATACGGAGGCGATAGTCGCGCTGACCCTTGCGTATTCGAAAACGAAGGACCCGCGATGGCTCACATGGTTGGAGCGAATCGACGAGTACACATTTCGAACGTTTGTCGATTGGGAGCACGGCGAATGGCTCGGCTACTGCGACCGCCGCGGCGCGCCCGCGCTGGATCTAAAGGGCGGACCCTATAAAGGTTTCTTTCACGTTCCGCGGGCGTTACTTTTCAGCATGCGGAGACTGGACACCGTGATATCCTAGAGATGTCCCGCCTATTAGTAATTCCCGAGCCGGTAGCTCAGTTGGTAGAGCATCTGACTTTTAATCAGAGGGTCGCGGGTTCGAGTCCCGCCCGGCTCACCATTGCTATCGAATCGTGACCTGAGCCAGTTCGGCGGCAGTTTCGGGGATATCAGTCAGTTTGCTGAATTCGTTCACGGCCGCATCCAAGGGCTCGTTTCTTTTTTCGTACAGGTGTCTGCCAAACTCGCCTGTCACGTAGACCCAACTAAACACACTGCGAATGGCGGAGTCCTTGTCCGACGCCCCTCGATTCAGCGCGATACCGTGAGCCTTGTAGCAGCCCATGGTGTAGAGTCCGAAAACAAAAACGGCGGCGAGGATGCAGGCTGACTGACGTCTCCAGAAACCCGGTTCGTCGCCGAGGAATTCGTTGCGGGCGGAAATGTAGGCCGCGAGCCCACCTGTAGCGGCCACAAACACGCCCGCGGAAAAGTAGAACCACTGTGCGCGGCTGAGTTCCGGCATCCGCGGGCCGACGATCATCGCCAACCATTTTGCAGCCTCCACTCCCCCGAACAGCGCAACAATGACGAGCGCTTCAAAAACGAGGAAGAGGATGGCACACACAAAAATCTCCAGCATCCTACGCCCGGGGGAGCGTCGCGTGTGTCTCATCTGGTTACTTACATAATACCCACAAAATGTTTTATTGAACAGCCGGTTGCGAAAAATCGAGTCATCTCCGATGGACACGCTCCTCCAAATAAGGTAGAAAGGGCGGAGGAGGATTTCCTCATGGACAGACGACAATTTGTGGGCGCCATCGGCGCGGCGGCGGCTCCGGCATTGGCGGCGGAGGGCGGCGCGCCGGTGCGCAAAACGCCCTTACGGCCCGGTTATTGGGGCACGCAATACTACAACCAGCAAGAGCAGCAGCAGCTTACGGAAGTGATCGAGAGCGGCCGGCCTTTCCGGTGGTACGGGCCGGGCGGCCAGCCGATGAAAGTGGCGACGTTCGAAAAGGAATTCGCGGCGCGCATGAATGCCAAGTATGCGCTGGCCGTTACCTCCGGCACGGCGGCGTTGGAAGTGGCGATGGCCGCGCTGCAAATCGGTCCTGGCGACGAGGTGATTATTCCGGCGTGGACGTGGCATTCCTCCGCCACCTCCGTGATCCGCGCAGGCGGGCTTCCGGTATTTGCCGAGATCGACGAATCGTTCAATATCGATCCAGCAGATATCGAACATCGAATCACGGCGAAGACGAAGGTCATCATGGCAGTGCACTTGCAGGGCTGCCCCGCGGACATGGATCGCATCTTGAGCATTGCCAAAAAGCGTGGCATCAAGGTGCTGGAAGATTGCGCGCAGGCGGTGGGCGGCAGCTACAAGGGCAAGCCGCTCGGTTCCATGGGTGACATCGCCATTTACAGTCATCAGTTGAACAAGACCATCACGGCCGGCGAGGGCGGATCGGTGGTCACGAATGATCCCGTTCTTTTCGAGCGCGCGTCGCGCTTCCACGATCTCGGCGCGCTGCGCGGTCCTCATGGCAGCCTGCTGGGCGAACCGAGGCTCGATGCCTTTGTGGGCGCAAACTACCGCATGAGCGAGTTCACCGGCGGCGTGATGCTGGCGCAGGTGCGTAAGCTCGACAAGATTGTGGATGCGGTCCGCGGCAACGCCAGGCGCGTCTACGACGGGATCCGCGACCTTCCCGGCATCCGCTTCCGCCATCTGCCCGATGCGCAAGGGGAACTTGGCGCGGCAGTGTTTGTGCGCTTCGACAGCAAACAGAGACGCGATCAGTTTGTGGCGATGATGAAAGCGGAGAACGTTCCCACCGGTCCTCCCGGCGGATCCGTTGTGCTTCCAACGCTTCCCTACATCATCAACAAAGTTACGGTCCATCCGGATTGGCCCACGTGGACGACGGCGCGCGGCAAGTCGATTCAATACGGACCCGCGACATGCCCGAAGACGCTGGATATTCTCAGCCGCTTCGCCGGACCGTCCATCGATCCGAAGTATACGCAGCGGGACACCGATGACATTGTTGCGGCGATTCGCAAAGTCTATCCGAAGATTGCCTAATGCATAGAGTTCCTGTTCTCGCGTTGTTGTCCGTGCATTGCCTGGCACAGAGCGTTGATCCCACAACGCTGAACGATAAAGTGCTGCTCGGTTATCAGGGGTGGTTTCGCTGCCCGGGCGGCGGGACGTCGGGTAATAATTGGAGCCATTGGTCGAACGGCGTTCCCACCGCGGCCAGCCTCGTGATCGATATGTACCCGGATCTGCGCGAATTCGAAACCGGGGAAGGCTGCGCCGTTCCGGGCATGACCATCGGACCGAATGCAGCCTATCTTTTTTCGGCGGGCAACTCCACCACCGTTGCGCGCCATTTCCGATGGATGCAGGAATATGCGCTGGACGGCGTTCTGGTGCAGCGTTTTATCACGGACATTCCGGGTCATCGCGCAGCGGGCGACGCGGTTCTGAAAAACATCATGGCCGCGGCGCGACGCTACGGGCGGGTGTTCGCGATGGAATACGATATCAGCGGCGCCAACCCGGCTACGCTTGAATCCGTCTTGCAAAGCGATTGGCAGTACCTGACGGGAACACTCAACGTCACTTCACAACCAGGGTATCTGCATCACAACGGCAAACCCGTGCTCGCTGTTTGGGGAATGGGCTTGAACGACTCTTCGCATCCGCCTTCCAATCCCGATGCGGCGTTGCAGATTGTGCGCTGGTTTCAGACGCAGGCAAACGTGACTTACCTTGGTGGAACTCCGGCCTATTGGCGAACCCTGTCGAACGATGCCGCGCCCGATGCGCGCTGGGCCGGCGTGTATCAGGCGATGGACGGCATTCAGCCCTGGAACGTCGGCCGCTATGCAACGCTTGCCGACGTCGATCGCTGGAAGACGCAGCGCATTGAGCCGGATGTAGCGCTCACCAGCCAGCGCCAACAGATCTACATGCCGGTGATCTTTCCGGGATTCTCCTGGTACAACCTCAACCGCAACGCGAGGCAGAATCAAATTCCGCGCAATGGCGGCCAGTTTCTCTGGAGGCAGGCCGTCAATGCCCAGAACGCGGGTGCGCGCGTTCTCAAGATCGCGATGTTCGACGAAGTGAACGAGAGCACGGCGATGTTCAAAGTGGCCGCGCGGCGTGAGGACGCGCCGGACCAAGGCTACTGGCTGACGCTGGACGCGGACGGTTTTACGCTGCCCAGCGATTGGTATTTGCGGCTGTCTGGCGAGATCACTCGCGCGTTTCGTGGGCAATCAAAGATCGCGGCGGAATTGCCGTCCACGGCCGGTCCGCCATGGCGCGGCGAGGACGGGGCATTCGCTCTTTCCGCGGTCAACGGCGCGAACCTGACGCCCGGTCCGCTCGCGCCCGAAAGCATCGCGTCTATCTCCGGCGCAACGGACGCAGAATTGATGGTGATCGACGGCACCGGATTGGCCCGTGTTGCGACGCTGCTCGATTCGTCTTCCAGCCCGTGGAGATTTCTAATTCCCACTGGCATTGCAAGCGGTCCGGCGGCGCTGGTGCAAACCGGCTCGGCGAATCATGGCTCCATCACCATCGCACCGGTTGCCCCTGGCCTCAAGAATACCGGCACGCTTCGTCTCGATGGCAGTGAGGTCGCCACCGCTGTTACGTTCTGCGCTGAGCAGAGCACGTGCGATGCTACCCCGATCGATCTCAGCGCGGGTGGCGCGGTACTGGAGCTTTCCGGAACCGGCATTCGCGGCAGAACTTCGCTCGATGCTGTGACGTGCACGATTGGCGATGTATCGACGCCGGTGATCTATGCGGGCCCGCACGATTCCGAGCCCGGGTCCGATGTGGTGAAGTTGACGCTCCCGGCCACACTTGCAGGCAGCGGGATTGTTCCGCTGCGTTTGCTTGTGCATGGCATTGCTTCCAACCCCATGCTGATCAATATCAAGTAGGTGGGGCAGGTCTCCAGACCTGCGAGCCGATCTCCAGATCGGCTCTGCCGGCAGCGCGGAAACGCCCCCGCGGACGGGATCTGGAGATCCCGTCGCAGGTCTGGAGACCTGCCCTCAACCAAAGGAAATCTTCGCTGAGTGGGAAGATTTCAGGAAGTACTGCGAAGCTTGGCGACCAAGTCTGTCTTGCCGTGGACATCGGTCAAGCGGAAGTCGCGGCCTTGAAATGGGTATGTCAGTTTTGTGTGATCCATACCCATCATGGCCAGTATCGACGCGTGCAGGTCGTGCACATGGACGGGATCTTGAACGGCGCGCAGGCCGATCTCATCTGTTGCGCCAATCACACGCCCGCCTTTCACGCCTCCGCCGGCCATCCAGATGGTGAAGCCGTAGGGATTGTGATCGCGGCCCTGACTGTCGCCGCCGCCGTTCATGTTGCCATCGGATGTTGGGGTGCGTCCGAATTCACCGCCCCAAATCACCAGTGTGGAATCGAGCAGACCGCGTCCGGCAAGATCGGCGAGAAGTCCGGCGATCGGTTTATCGGTCTTCGCAGCCATGCGTTGATGATTGGCATCGCACTGTTTGTGGCCATCCCAATCTTCACCGCCTGTCGTGCTGCCGCTCCAGAGTTGCACGAAGCGGACTCCGCGTTCGACCAATCTTCGCGCCAGCAGACATTTGGAACCGAACTCATCGGTGGTCTTGTCGCCGATGCCGTAGAGTGCGCGCGCGGCCGCGGTCTCCTTGCCGAGGTCGGTCAATTCCGGCGCGGCCATCTGCATCTTGAAGGCCAGTTCATAGGAGGAGATGCGCGCATCGAGCGCGGTCTCGTCTTCGCGCGAGGTCCGGTGTTGCTCATTGAACCAGCGCAATTCGTTCAGCCAATCGCGCTGTTGCGTTTGCGTCATGTCCGCCGGGCGCTTGAGATTGAGAATCGGCGACGGTCCCGGGCGCAGCGGCGTGCCCTGATAAACCGCGGGAAGGAAACCGGAGCTGTAGACAACGGATCCACTCTTGATGCCGCCTTCCAGCATCACGACAAACGCGGGCAGGCTTTCACTTTCGCTGCCCAATCCATAGACCAGCCACGAACCCAGGCTGGGACGTCCCAGGCGCGGCCAGCCATTGTTCAACCAGTTCAACGCGGCCGTGTGCGTGAAGCCGTCGTGATTCATGGAGCGAATTACGGCAAGTTTGTCCGCCTGCGAAGCGACGTGCGGAAACAGATCGGAGATGTCCATGCCGGCTTCGCCGTATTTGCGAAACGTACGCTTGCAGCCGAGCACCGGCGATTCATTGAATTTCGAAAACTGCAACTGCACGTGGCCGAAACTGGCCGGGACCAATTGGCCGTGGAGTTTGTTCAGCGCGGGCTTTGGGTCAAAGGTTTCCATGTGGCTCGGTCCGCCGTGCATGAAGAGGAAGATGACGTTCTTCGCAGTAGCGGGGAGCGGAGGCTTCTTCGACGACAGCGGATTGCCGGCGGGGGCGGCCTGCGCGTTCTGCATCCACGCCGCAGCCAGTGCGCCAAATCCCAGACCCGATTGCTGCAGGAATCCGCGGCGCAACCAATGTTTCGACCCGGGGTCAATCGACATAAAGGAACTCACTTGTGTTGAATAGCAGCAGACAGAGTTTAGCGAGGCCCGCGCGCGCGGCGTAATCCATGGCCCGCTTGCGCTCGGCGTCGCCAGGTTCGCGGCCGAACGCGATGAGGAAGGCCCGGTTCACCTGCGCGGCCGCATCGCGCGATTCCTTGTTGAGGCGGGCGGCGAACACTTCCGCCTGGCGATTGGCAAATTCGCCGTTCATCAGCGCCAGAGATTGCGGCGCTATGGTGGAGGTTTCGCGGCGCGGGCAACTGGCGGCCGCGTCCGGCGCGTCGAAGGTCTCCATCATCGGATTGCGGAAGCTGCGCTTCACGAAGAGGTAGACGCCGCGGCGTTCGTGTTCGCGCGGATCGCTGGTGATGGGCCACTGCGTCATGTCGCGCATCGCCTCGGCCTCTTCTTTGCTCAATGCGGGCACTACGGCGGGCCCGAACATCTTCGCGTTCAACGCGCCGGAGGAGGCGAGGACGGCGTCGCGAATGGCTTCGGCTTCCAACCGCCGCCGATTCATGCGCCACAGGTAAACATTGTCCGCATCTTTTTCGAGGCCGGCAGGCACGGCTTCGCTGGAACGCCGATAGGCATCGGAGAGCAGAATGAGTTTGTGCATCTGCTTGACGCTCCAGCCGCGCTCCATAAATTCAACGGCGAGCCAATCGAGAAGTTCGGGATGAGACGGCTTGTCGCCCTGCCGCCCGAAATCGTTGGGCGTGTTGGTGATGCCGCGTCCAAAGTGTCCTTGCCAGATACGGTTCACCATGACGCGCGCCAGCAAGGGATGCTCGCGCGAGGTGAGCCATTCTGCGAGTGCTTTGCGGCGTCGCGGAATGAACCACGGCCCCTCAGGCTCGGAGATTGAAGCAGCCGGCCCGATGGCGGCGGGGAACCCCGGCGTTACTTTTTCGCCGCGCTGATTCCATTCGCCGCGCGTGAGCAGAAAGGTATCCGGTACGGGCGCGGCGTGGACCAGAAGATTTGCCTTCGCATAAGGCGCGGGCGCTTTGACAAACGCATCGCCAATCTGGCGCAGCAGTGTTTCCCGCGCATCGCGTTCGGAAGGAGTCAGTTCGAACTTTGCGTACTTGCCACTTACGTTTTGACGTTTGCGAGCTTCGGCCTCCAGGCGCTGCAGTTTTTCCTTGAGCTGTTCGGCGATGACCAGCTTCGTCTGGTAGCGGGTGTACTCGAAGATAGCCATCTGACTGACGATGGGGACTTCGCGATCTTCACTTCCCGCGAACAGGGCTGACATGCGGAAGAAGTCCCTTTGCGAGATGGGATCGAACTTGTGATCGTGGCAGCGCGCGCAATTCATGGAGAGGCCGAGAAATGCGGCGGCGGTTGTCTCGACACTTTCGGCCTGCCATTCGGCGCGGTACTGGTCTCCGATGAATGCAAACTCAACCGGCAGCGCGCCCAGAGTGAACAGACTGGTGCCCAGCCGCCGTTCGATTCCCTCGCGCTGCGCTTTGGGAAGTTCGTAGCTGCCATCCAGATCGAGATTGGAGGGCCAGATTTCGTCGGCGGCAATCTGCTCCTGAACGAAGATGTTGTACGGCTTGTCGGAGTTGAAAGAACGGATGACGTAATCGCGGTAGCGCCATGCATTGGGCAGAAGCACGTCGGTTTCGAAGCCGCCCGTATCGGCATAACGCACGACGTCGAGCCAGTGCCGGCCCCAACGTTCGCCGTAACGGGGCGAGGCCAGCAGGCGGTCGATCAACTTTTCGAACGCTCTCGGATCTTTGTCGCCGGCGAATGCCGCGACCTCTTCGGGCGTAGGAGGAAGTCCGTGTAGATCGTAAGTGGCGCGACGGATCAGCGCCTGGCGGGAAGCCGGAGGCGCGGCGCGAAGGCGATTCGATTGCAGCGCGCGATTGATGAAATCGTCGATGCTTGCGCCGGAAGCCGGGCGCTTCGGCGAGCGGAAGGACCACCATTGCGATTCGGCTACAGCTTTGTCATCCCAGGGAGCCCCCGCGGAGATCCACTTTTCGAGAACGGCGATTTCCGATGGCGCGAGACCGTCTTTGCCGGGGGGCATTTTGACATCGCCATCGCGGCGGACGGCACGCAGAATGAGACTGGCATGCGCGTTGCCGGGAACGACGGCGCCGCCGCGCGTTCCGCCCTTGAGCATAGAATCGCGCGCGCGCAGATCGAGACCGGACATCTTCGCCGCTCCGTGGCAGGCGAGGCAGTGCTTTTCCAGCACCTGGCGCGCGGTCTGGGCGTGCATGGCGAGCGTCGAACAGACAAGGATAGTGACGAGTCGCATCTCTGTGGCGGCGTTGTACAGCCAGTATAACCCGGCGGGCGAAAGCTTGATAATGGGGAGATGAAATCTACACGCCGCATATTTCTTATGGGCGCTTCCGGCATAACGCTTTCGGCGCAAGCCGCCAGCAAAGTGGTTCTTGGAGTCATCGGGTCGGGGGGGCGAGGAACGTTCGTGATGGGCGTTTTTCAGAAAGATCCAGCTCTTCGCGTCGGCGCGATCTGCGATGTTTATGAGCCGAATCTGGAACGCGCGCTTTCCGCCGCGGCGAAAGCACAGAGCGGCGTTTCTCCGAAGGCGTACCGCAATTACAAACAACTGCTCGACGACAAGTCCATCGAAGCAGTGCTCATCGCTTCGCCTGAACACTGGCATCACCGCATGGTGCTGGACGCTTTGGCGGCGGGCAAGGATGTATATGTGGAGAAGCCGCTCTGCCACACTCCCGAAGAAGGGGTCGAGCTAGTGGATGCGGAAAAGCGCACCAGACAAATCATTCAGGTGGGCATGCAGCGGCGCAGCTACGACCTTTATCAGGAGGGGCGCAAGATCGTCGCCGCGGGCACGCTCGGCGACGTCCACATGGTTCGATCCTGGTGGCTCAATACGCAACTCGGCGGCAGCAAGGTCACGAAGCTCGATGGCCCGCTCGATTGGAAACAGTGGCTGGGTACGCGTGACAACCGGGTGCTTGATCCCGACATTTTTCGCCGCTGGCGATTGTATTCCGATTTCGCCGGCGGCATTGTGGCCGATCAGGGCGCGCATGTGTACGACGGAATTCAGATGCTGATGAACGCGGGCGCGCCGCTTGCCGTGACCGCGGCGGCGGGACGTCCGCACGCTGCCGGCGGCGATACGCCGGAGTCTGTCGTCGTCACCGCGGAATACGCGGAGGACTTCATCGGCGTGTTCACCATTAATTACGCGGCCATGCGATACCAGAGCCGCAATGATCAGATGAACCATGTCGATGGGCTCAAAGCCCGCATGGACATTGGCCGGGAAGAGCTTCGCGTATTTGCGCAAGGCGCGGAGGAAAGCGCGGCCATCGAGAAGCGCTCCGCGAGAGGTTTCGGCTGGGCGACGGATCTTCATGTGCAGAACTTCCTGGAATGCGTGCGCACGCGGAAAACGCCCACAGCACCCATCCATCTGGGTTTCCAGGCCGCGTTGGTGGTGCAACTGGCAAATCTCTCTCTGCGGCGCGGCCGCCGCATGAAGTGGAACGGCACCCTCCGAAAGGTCGAGATGTAGCACTACAATGTATGGGATGAGGACCTTTTTGCCGTTCTGCTTTCTGGCCGCCGTTTCGCTCACCGCGCAAACCAACCGCGGCGACCTCGGCTTTACCGATACGCCAATGCTTCCCGGCCAGCCGTGGCACGTCCACGATTCCAACCGGCCGCATCCGCCCATCGTCACGCCCGGCAAGACTCCCGGTGCGCCGCCGTCGGACGCCATCGTGCTGTTCGATGGCAAGGATCTATCCAAGTGGGCCCAGCGCGGACGGGGTGATGATCGCGGGAAGCTCATCGACGCGAAGTGGACGGTACGAGATGGCTACTTCGAAACGGGCTCCGGCACGGGCGAGATGTTTTCACGCGAAAAATTCGGCGACATTCAACTGCACATCGAATGGGCCGCGCCCCCGGTAGTGAAGGGAACGAGCCAAGGCCGCGGCAACAGCGGAGTGTTGATCATGGGGCAGTACGAAATCCAGGTTCTGGATATGTATCAGAACCAGACTTACGCCGATGGCGGCGCGGGCGCGATCTACGGTCAATGGCCCCCGCTGGCTACCGCGCCTCGCCCTCCCGGCGAATGGCAGACATTCGACATCGTATTTGAGGCTCCGAAATTCGAAGGCACAAAGTTGGTGAAGCCCGCTTATCAGACGGTGTTCTGGAATGGAGTGATGGTGCACAATCACAAAGAAGTGATCGGCGCGATGGTCTACCGCAAAGTGGGCGTGTACACGGCGCACGAGCCCGAATTACCGCTCGGTCTGCAGGACCACGGCAATCCCGTGCGCTACCGGAACATCTGGGTGCGGCGATTGAAAGGCTACGACCAGAAATAAGTGCGGCGGCCGCTTCGCGGCCGACTCGAGTTTGGACATGTCCCGAGTTTGTGTGGGGCAGATCTCCAGATCTGCGAGCCGGTCTCCAGACCGGCTCTGCCTGAAGTAATCGCAATCTCCCGGGCGGCTGCAAAGCAGCCGATGGCCTCTTGCGAGGCCATGCGGGATCTGGAGATCCCGCCGCAGATCTGGAGATCTGCCCCACGGACCAGCACAGCTAGAATTCGTAGCGTAAGGCGAATTGCATCTGCCGCGGATCGTTCGCCTGTCCGGTGTAGTTTCCAAACGTCGAAACACTCGATCTGTCGATATCAGGGGCGGTGAAACGCACCTGGTTGAGCAGATTGAATGTCTCCCAGCGGAACATCAGGGTGTGCTTCTCCCGGAACGGCATGCGAAATCTCTTGGAGAAGCCGATATCGAAACCGGACAGACCATCCACGCGTAGAGTATTGCGCGTGCCACTCTGTCCCGGCGGCGTGTACAGCCATTCATTGATCGTCTGCTTCGGGTTCGGCCAGATGTTGGGTCCTCCCGTTCCGCCCGTGACGTTCTTCGTCTTGGTGGATTGAGAGATGGGCCCCACCGGCGTGCCGGCGGTGGTCACATTCCAGTTGGTGGCCCAGAACAATCCGTTGCCCACCGAAACGGGCAATTCCGTCGATTGGCTCCAAACGCCCGAAACCGTCCAACCGCCGAGCACATGATCGACAACACCGCGTGAGCCGGAAAGGAACTTGCGGCCTTTGCCAACCGGCAGTTCGTATATCCACCACATATTCCAGAGGTGGCGCTGATCGTAAT
>JACPVQ010000019.1 GCA_016191645.1 Candidatus Solibacter usitatus | reverse complement strand
CCCAACGCGGCGCTACGGTAGGTCATGATGGCGCGCGGCATGGACGGCGGAAGAGAAGGTAGCGCGGGCATCGCGGGCATCGCAGGGATCACCACCCGCATATCGCCCAATTGCAGCGTCTGCGTGGCGCGGGATTCCAGCGTGGCCGTGAGCGTTTGCATCTGGCCGCCGCGAAACACCTGCAATTTCGCCACGCGGCCGGCCGGGGTCTCGTGTACAAAGCGCACAAACTGCTCCGCGCCTTCCACGCGTTGCCCGTTGTACTCTGTCACCACATCTCCCACTTTCACGCCGGCTTTCTCCGCGGGAGAGCCCTCCACCACTTTGGTGACCTCAATTCCGCGTTCTTCTTTCAGCTTCAGCGCCTTTGCCCGCTCGGCTGTGATTTCAATGACACCCACACCCAGAAAGCTGCGGGAAGGGCTGGTGGAGGTTACCGCAATCCGTTCATTTTGAAATTCGGGTAAGGCAAATGCGGGATGGATGAAAGCAGTCGATGTGAGAACTGCGGCTACTGTGAGAACTTTGCGGAGCATAACTTTAACCTCTGAGATCTAAAATCGATTTCCATCACCATTGACGACCGGAACGGCAAAACGTCACTCGGCGGCAAATCAAAACGTGGATGGCGAAGCGTTGCTGGCACGAAGCGCCTTCAAACTTTTCTGGCGAATGTCGGGGTTGCTTTCCCGCAACATCAACTCCTGCAGTACCCCGATCACGGCGTTTTCGCGATCTCCGGCGAGCAGGTCGATGGCCATGGTTCGGACGCTGGGATGGTCATCGGAGAGCACGGCCTCGGAGAGAGCGCGCCTGGTTTCGGGATCGCGCGCGAAAGGCTTCAGGCCCTCAATCGCTTTGAGACGAACACTGAAATTCGGATCCTGCCGCATGGCTGTCAATAAAACTTTGCGCACATCGGCGCGTTCGCAATGATCCTTGAGAGCATCCATGCTACTGGCACGCAGCATGGGGTCCGTCGAACCCGCCGCCGCCGATAGGATCATACCTTGGATGCGCGCATCGTCCAAACGACCGGTAACGGTTCGTTGCCGCACTTCATCCAACACCAACCGGAATCCGCCGGATGCGTCCGGTACCACGCTGCGCACGTGAAGCACCGGCTGTTCCGACTTTGACTTCGCGGAATCCCAGGCGCGCGCGCCCATAAAACCGACAGCAAGTAACGCCACGGCCCCGACAGGACGCATAAACGCGGGCGAAGCAGTCACGCGCGAGACCCACGACCAAATCCGCGCTACGATTCCCACGGGCGCAACCCGTTCCCGGCTGACGCGAGACCAAAACTCGCGGCGGCTTGCCTGCAACAGGCCTGCCGGGGGTACACTTTCCAAGGCATCCATGGCGTGATGCAGCGACCGGCACCGGCTCAGTTCCTCGCGGCAGGAGGCGCATTCCTCAACGTGGCGCTCCACGACTTCTTCCTCGCCAAACTGCAATTCTCCGTAAAGATACAGATCGAATTGGCGGCGTGCCGCTTCACAGGTCATATGAAATCTCCTAGGGCGAGGCGCATTTTCTGCGTCGCGCGGAACAGACAGTTCTTGGCTGCCTCTTCGGTAGTTCCCAACACCTCGCCGATCGCTCGCAGACGCAGGCCCTGATAATGGCGCATTTCAAAGACAAGTCTTTCTCTCGGCGTCAATTCGCCCAGCACTCGTTCCACCGCATCCCGCAATTCGGCGCTCAGCAGGCTTCGCTGCGGATCCAAATTCGGATTCTCCTCGGCCACCACAGCCGTCCGGTCGAGAACCTCTCCCTGCCCCGTGTTGACCAAACTGGACTCTTCTTTCCGCACTTTGCGCTTGCGCAAATAATCCAGGCACAGGTTGGTGGCGATGCGATACACCCAGGTGCGGAAACTACAGTCAAAGCGAAAAACGTGGAGGCTGCGAAATACGCGCAGGAAGGTTTCCTGATAGATGTCGAAGGCGTCCTGCTCATTCTTCAACAAATTGTGCGCCAGCCGCAAGACGCCCTGATCGCAAGTGGAGATAAGCGCTGTGAACGCGTCTTGCTCGCCCCGCTGCGCCGCACGGACTAAGTCTGCCTCTTCCGTCGCGACCGGAGACGCCGCCATCATCGCCGAGAGTGCCTGACCCTTTCCAGTCACCATGACGGTAGACGAATGTGGCGTCGAAACGTAACGAAAAAGAGATCGCGTTATTCGAGCGCCAGTTCCACGGACTGCCTTTCAGCATCTAAAGCGCAGATTCTAAAAGATCTTACTTCGCCGCGCTGAACCTGTTCCGGAGCCCCGGCCACAGGCGCGGGTCCCTGTTTCCAACGGTTGGACAGCATCGCCGAAAGAGAAGCGATATCCACGGCGGGCTTTGCGGCGGCCTCCGCCTGCTTGACCGGTTCGCGCTTTGGCAGGCGGCAAACGCCGAGCACGCCTTCGCCAATCTCCACCTTCGCCACGCCGCCTTCCACATGAATGGGCTCCAGCTGTTTCATACCCAACCGGATGCGCCGCTTCTCTTTGTCCACCTCGATCACCTTTACGCGGACCTTCTGGCCCGTGCTGAGCACTTCCTTGGGATGCTCCAAGCGCTTCTCGCTGGTGATATCGGCGATGTGGATCATGCCCTCAACGCCATCGGCAAGATCGATGAACGCTCCGAACTTCGCCAGATTGTTCACCACAACGTCCGTCAGCACGGAGCCCACGGGAAATCGTTTTTCGATGCCTTCCCACGGATCGCCAAGCGCTTCCTTCAGTCCTAACGCAATTCTTTTCTCGGTGGGCTTCACTTCGAGAACCACCGCTTCCACGACATCGCCGGCTTTCAGCACGTCGGAAGGTTTCTGAATGCGCTTCCCCCACGAGAGCGAAGAGATGTGAATCAGGCCATCGACGCCGGGTTGGATTTCGACAAATGCGCCGAAGTCGGCCAAGCGAACCACTTTGCCTTTGATTCTGTCGCCCACGTTGATGGTCGCCACAGCCTGCGCCCACGGGTCGGGCTGCAGCTGCTTCATGCCCAGCGAAATCTTGTGCGTGGACGCATCGATCTTGAGGATCTTCACCTCAACCAATTCGCCCTGCGAGACTACATCGGACGGTTTGCCGACGCGGTTCCAGGACATGTCAGTTACATGTAGCAGGCCATCCACTCCGCCCAGATCGATGAACGCGCCGAAGTCCATGACCGACCGCACGGTTCCGTTCATGACGGACCCTTCCACCAACGACCGGAATGCCTCTTCCTTCTTAATCGCTGCGATCTCTTCCAGAACGCCGCGGCGATCCACGACAACGTCTTCTGAATCGATGTCGAGCTTCGTGATGCGGCACTGGATCTCCTGCCCCACCAGCTTTTCCATTTCGGCGATATCGCGAGCGCCGCTG
Source organism: Candidatus Solibacter usitatus (assembly GCA_016191645.1). Taxonomy (GTDB): domain Bacteria; phylum Acidobacteriota; class Terriglobia; order Bryobacterales; family Bryobacteraceae; genus CADEFT01. The sequence continues at coordinate 15,116 of JACPVQ010000019.1, read as the reverse complement.
CGGCTGGCGGGAAGGAACGCCCGCACACCAACATCCACGCGCAATCCGCCTTTCACCGTTTCCAGGACCACGCCGGCAATCACGGCCTTGTCCGCCAACGCTTTCTCGAACCCGGTCCAGTCCGTGGGACGCTTCACCCGGAGCACGGAAAGTTGATAGTAGCCCTGTTCATTTCTTCCAGTAACAACCACCGAGAGCAGATCGCCCTTCTGGAACGCCTGCGCGCCACCGGCCTGCTCAACGGCGGGTGGCTCCAGAATGCCCTCCATCTTGCGGCCGATATCCACAACAACGCCGTCGGGCGAAATGGAGACCACTGTACCTTGCAAAGACTGGCTCGCGTCTTTTGCTTTTTGGTCTTTGTGCTCCTGCTCGAACTGCGTCAGGATGTCGCCGAATTCGGACTTTTCGGGGGTCACCTCGTCCAGGACGGGATCTGTGGGGTTAGGAAAACTCATGCGGGAAAAATGAAACGTCTCAGAGTCAGTCTACATTTTGGCACAATCGGGGAGGGTATGCTCGATTCCCGTTCCTGGATGTTACGGCCGCAAGATCTGGTCTGGCTACTTCTGATCGGAGGAGTGGCTTGGTCCACGCCGGAACGCAGCTCCTATGAATTCGAACTTCTGGGTGTGCTTGCGTTGTTGCAACTGGCGGAGCCGCGCGTTCCGTTTTTTTCGACAAACGCCGGAACCATGTGCGCCATCGCCACGAAACTCATCATCGGCTTCCTGCTGATGGGCTTCACGGGAGGCGTCATCAGCAGCTACCATCTGATTCTGCTGCTGCCTGTGGTGTCGGCCGCGACGGCGTATGGATGGATGGGAACTCTCATTGTCACAACGCTCGCTTCCGCATCCACGCTTGTTTTTCTTCATCCGATGTTTTTGGATCCGGACCGTTACGAACTTACGGTAGAAGGAATACGGGCGTTGAGCTTCCGCGTTATTTTTCTTCCCGTGGTTGGGTTTTTGGTGAACCAACTGGCGGAGGCAAAGCGGGCGGAGGCAACGCGTTATCATGCCACGGCTCAGCAACTCACGGAAGCAAACATCAACTTGCAGCAGGCTGAGGATGCCATGCGCCGCTCGGAGCGGCTGGTTGCATTGGGGCAGATGAGCGCGGGGCTGGCGCATGAGCTGCGGAATCCGCTGGGCACCGTGAAGGCTTCGGCCGAGATGCTCGGCAAAAGTGTTTCCGCGGAAAACGCCGTGGCGCGCGAGCTGGCCGGATTCATCTCGAGTGAAACGGATCGAGTCAATTCACTGATCACGCGTTTCTTGGATTTCGCCAAGCCACTGAAGATTCGCGCCGAACGGAACAACCTGTTGGAAGTTCTGGACAAAGCGGCCGCCGAGTTGGAGAGGCACACTCCACCATTTCCGGTAACGGTGTATAAGAATTATTCGCCGGACGTGCGGCCGTTTCCCTTCGATGGCGAGTTGATGGAGCGCGTGGTCTACAATCTGTTGCTGAACGCGGCGCAGGCGAGCCCTCCCGATTCCGCCATCACGTTGAAAACGCGTTTGGGCGAGGAACACGTGGAGTTTTCCGTGATTGATCGCGGCGCCGGTATCGAGCCCGCCGGGTTGGGTCTGGCCATCTGCGCAAAAATCGTCGACGAGCATCACGGTAAGATCACGGTAGAGAGCGAGCCCGGCTCGGGCAGCGTCTTCCGCGTCCTGCTGCCTCTCGTCGCGCCGGAAGCATCCGCATGAAAAAGCGCATCCTGGTTGTCGAAGACGAAATAAAACTGCGGCGTGTGATTCAACTCCAACTGTCGTCCTCCGGCTATGAGACAGATCTGGCGGGGTCGGCGGAGGAAGCGATTCCGCGGTTGGATCGAGCGGACCTTGTTTTATCCGACCTCAAGCTGCCGGGCAAGAGCGGCCTGGAATTGCTTTCGTATGCGCATCGCCAGGATGCGAACCTTCCGGTCATCCTGATGACGGCTTTCGGCACGGTGGAGACGGCCGTGGAAGCGATGCGCAACGGCGCGTTCGATTTCGTTCTGAAGCCCTTCTCGCTGGACCATTTGAACCGCGTCGTGGAGAAGGCTTTGGAAGTTAGCGCGCTGCGGGATGAGAATCGCAAGCTGCGCGAGGAGTTGGGACAGCGCTATCAATTCGACAACATCGTCGGCCGCTCGCGTCCCATGCAGGAGATTTTTGCGACCGTGGCGCGAGTGGCCCCGACGCGCGCCACCGTGCTGCTGGCTGGAGAGAGCGGCACGGGCAAGGACCTCATCGCGCGCGCCATTCACTTTCATTCGCCGCGCCGCGAACGGCCGTTCGTGAAGATCAATTGCACCGCCATCCCCGAGAACCTCATGGAGAGCGAGCTGTTCGGCTACGAAAAAGGCGCGTTCACCGGAGCGAACACTTCGAAGCCCGGAAAGTTCGAACAGGCCGACACGGGAACGGTGTTTCTGGATGAGATCGGCGATGTTCCGGCGTCCATACAAGTGAAGCTGCTGCGCGTCCTGCAGGAGCGCGAATTCGAACGCCTGGGCAGCAACAAGACCCTTCACATCGACGTGAGAGTGGTGGCGGCGACCAACGCCGATCTTCGCGCGGCATTGGAGCAGGGAACGTTTCGAGAGGATCTTTACTACCGCTTGAACGTGGTCCCCATGAACATTCCGTCCTTGCGCGAACGGAAGGAAGACATTCCATTCCTGGCGCGGCATTTCGTGGAGAAACTGGGACCGGAGTTGGGCAGCACGGCCTCCTCCATCAGCGATGCCGCCATCGAGCGATTGATGGAATACCACTGGCCGGGGAACGTGCGCGAGTTGGAAAACGTGATGGAGCGCAGCTTAGTTTTGTGCAGCGGAAAAACGTTGGAACCGGACGCCATCCGTCTGGATATTGCGCCGCAATCCAAGGCGGGCGGCGGCGATTTCACCATCCCGGGCGGCATGTCGTTGGACGATTACGAAAAGGCGATCATCCGCGAGGCGCTGCGGCGCGCCAACGGAAACAAGAGCCAGACGGCGCGCATTCTCGGATTGACGCGCAACGCGCTGCGGTACAGGCTTTCGCAAATGGGTCTTGAGGGCGGGTCCTCGGAATAGCGGCCTCAGCCGAGAAATTTGTAGCCGCTGCGGTGCACCGTAACAATCCACTTCGGTTCCCCCGGCTCCGCTTCTATCTTTTGCCGCAGCTTGCCAATGTGGTTGTCCACGGTCCGTGTCATGGGGTAGTCCTGGATTCCCCAGACTTGTTCCAGCAACTCCTCGCGCGTAACCACTTCACCGCGCCGTGTCACCAGGTAACGCAACAGTTCAAATTCCCGCGGCGACAAGATTAGTTCGCCGGACATCCCGTGGGCCGCGTAATTGCGGAAATCGAAACTCATGCCGCCAAACTCGTAACGCTCCAGGCGCGCTTGCGCCGGAGCCGCTCTGCGCAGATGGGCGCGCACGCGGGCAATCAACTCGCGAATGGAAAACGGTTTGGTGACGTAATCGTCCGCTCCCAGTTCCAAACCTTTCACCACGTCGGCTTCCTGGCTGCGGGCGGTCAACATCACGATGGGCATCGCCGCGCCTGCCTCACGCAGTTGGCGGCAGACCTCAAATCCGGTCAACTTGGGGAGCATGAGATCCAGCAGAACAAGATCGGGTTTTTCGCGGAACGCGATGCGCAGAGCTTCCTCTCCATCGGCCGCCGAGAAAACGGCGAAGCCCTCGAATTCGAAATTGTCGCGGAGGCCCAACGCAAGGCCGGGCTCGTCCTCAACGATGAGCAGCTTCGGCGGTGCGTTCTCCATGAGTCATCCTTACTGGTTGGATCTTCTTGCGGGCTTGCGGCAAAATCATGGTGAAGCGGCTGCCTTCGCCGGGCTTGCTCTCCACCTCAATCCGCCCGCCATGCGCATCGACGATATGCTTGACGATGGCCAGGCCGAGTCCCGCTCCTTTGGTCCCTTCCGAGGCGGAAGAGTTGACGCGATAAAACTGTTCGAAGATGCGACTCTTCTCCGATGCCTCAATGCCGATGCCGCGGTCCTCCACTTCAATCCCGACGGCATCGCGCGAGGGGAAGGTGCGGACGCGGATCGTCTTTTGCGCGGCAGAATATTTCAACGCGTTTCCCAGTAGGTTCAACAACGCCTGTTGGATGGCTTGCGAATCGGCAATCACGGCAGGCAATTCGCCGGTCTGCAATTGCAGCGTCCCGCCGGACATCTCCACATGCTTGCGAAATTGCTCCACGGTCTCCGACGCGACATGGTTGAGATCGCACGAGGCGAAGCGATACTCCCGCGTTGCGCCTTCCATGCGCGCAAAATCGAGCGCATCCTCAATCATGCGGCCCAGGCGCAAGCTCTCGTTGTGAATGGCGTTGTGGTATTCGCCGGCGCGTGCCGAATCGCGAACGCGGCCCGCGGCCAGCGTCTCCGCCAACATTTGAATGGCGGCAAGCGGCGTCTTCATCTCATGCGAAATGTTGGAAATGAATCCCGCCTTCAGTTGCGCGAGTCTTGTTTCACGCGCCGCTGCGCGATACGCCAGGGCGACGCCGATCAGCAATCCAAAAAGCACACACGATGTGAGCACCATGCTGTATTGAAACTGCGCGCGCGCAAGTGCAGTCACATCCTGCGCCGGGGCAGGCGCGGGGACCGTGGATTTTTTCTGGACAGGGAACAACGGCGCGGGCTTCGGCGCACACACGTCTTCAGGGAAAGCAAAGACGCGTTCCACGGAGATTGCTTTCCCCGCTCCGGCGCGATTCCGCAGTGTTTGCTCCGCGGATTCCAATCTGTCCAGAGTACGGTATTCCAGATAGAGCAACCCCAACGCGCCCAAAGCGAGCGCGCATTGCGCCAACAGGAATCTTTGCCGCCACAGTGCGGACATACACTTCCATTCTAGGGGCGTCTGCACGGGACGAGACAACTTTTTGCAAATCTACGGCTGGTTGCCGTTCAGGTACGTGAGGACGTACGCTTAGTCCATGGCGAAACGAAAACCGGCGAGCATACTGACCGGTGAAGAGGACCGGCAAGCGATTCAGGAGACGCTCTACCTGCTTTCGATTCCAGGAATGCGTGAATCGATTCGCAAGGGGTTAGCGACGCCGCTCGAAGCCTGCGCACAGGAACTCCGTTGGTGAGTTGGCGAGTCATCTTTACAAGAGATTTCCTACGGCATTTGGAAGCGGCCGCTCTGTAGCATTTGGGCAATCCAATCGGCATGGGGAAGTCGGCAGGTAAGCAGATTGTTCTTCTCTCTCTCCACGTCATACTCCACACGACGGATTGCCGGCTTCCCTTCATCTAATAAGAGATACGAAGCGCGCGGGTCGCCGTCGTAGGAAAGACCTACACTGCCCGTGTTGGCAACCGTCAATTCGTGCAGTTGGCGAATGTAGGGGCGGTGGATGTGCCCGTAGATTGCCACCGGATGTTCCAACTGCTGATAGACCCGCAGGAGTTCCGCGTCGCCTGCTTCAGGCATGGGTGCTCGCCAGAGACTCTCATGGCTGGCGTGAACAAGCGCCATCGGGCCTACCATCTGAGCATGCGGCAGGCCGCGCAGCCAGGCGAGCCGGTCTTCCCCCAAGGCATCGCGGGCAAACGCAGCCATCTCCTCGATCACAGTGAACAGAGCTTGCAACTGTGGCGACTGCCTGGCAAACTCCGTCAGCGATTCGGGCCGCACCAGCATTTCATCGGTGTTGCCCCTCACGCCGCGCCATCCGAGATCGCGGATGCTGTCGACAATTTCCGCAGGGCTTGAACCGGAGTCGGCTAGATCGCCGCCGTGAAGAATCAGATCGGGCGAAGCGGTTCTCAGGTCCGCCAATACTGCTTCAAACGCGGTGCGGTTGCCGTGAATGTCGGAAACGACCGCGATGCGCATGACGCCGCCGGATTACTTTTGTTCCCCGCCTTCCGGCTTCTTGCCGGAATCCTTCCACGCCACCAGGTCTTTGAACGCGTTGGTCATCTCCTGGGGCGTGAACGTACAGTGCCCGTTGCGGGCGACGAAGCGCGCCACATAGTTTGCATCCGAGCCGTTTGCCTGCATCATTTCCTGATACGTATTCATCGTCCAGGAAGGAACCAGCGGATCGTAAGTGGTATGCAGCGTCAGGATGGGAATCTTCGGCTGCCCTTTTAGCGTGGCGTATTTCCGCACGTATTCGGTAGCCTTCGCATCCGCGGCATATCGCTTGATGCCTCGATTCAACTGCACATCATTGGTGGACCCTTGATAGATCGTGTTCCGGTTGTCGAATGCATTACCGCCGCCGCGCTCCATCAGATCTTTTTGAATGGCGGCGAAGAAGGCTGTCACAGAGGCGGCCTCCTGATCGCTTTGGAATCCTCCCCACTTCTGGAAGGCCTCCAATCGGTCAGGGTAGCTGGTCATCTCTTTCTGAAGGCGCACGGTGAAATCGGAGTCGCCGAGCGCTTCCGTGATCTGCACCGGCGATCCAATCACGCCGGGAAAATAATAATCGTAAACGGCAAGCGTATCGAAAACGCGCCGTTGAAAAAACGTCAGCGCCGGCCCGGTAGGACCGCACATCTGAAGGCCGGCATCGTAGGATTCCGGGAAGCTCTCGGCCAAGGCCAGCGTCAGGAAGCCGCCCATGGAGTGGCCCGTGATGTAGGTCCGCTTCGGCTTTCCGTACTTGCCCGCGAAGAATTTCCGCAGCGCCTCGGTTTCCTCCATCGCTTCTTTCACGGCCCAGCCGCCTTTGGAATATCCGGATTGCGCGACCGCGTAGCCCATTTCCAGAAACCCTTTGACCAGCGCGGCGGGCTCTTTGTCTTTCTCAAATTTTCCCGGCTCCCGCGCGTAGCCGTGACAATAAACAATCAGGCTGCCGTTATGATTCTTCGGAATGTCGATGCGGTACTGCGCGCCGAGCGTACCGGTTTCCACGCCCTCCACCGCTGGGATTGTGGGTGGAGGAATGCGCTTCGCCAAGAACGCGCCCTTCATGCGCGGCCCGGTGAACGTCCCTTTGATGGTCTCGGTATCCTGTACTCCCGTGACTTCAAACTGATACTTGTTGATCATGAACTGAAATGTGATGTCGGGATTACCAACAACGGCATTCTTCACAGGACCCGACCCCATCATGCTGTTGACGGTCCCCGTCAGTTCCTTCCCATCCTGTTTCAACGTGGCGTCGAGTTTGATGGGCGCACCCTTTTCGGGGGAGGCCGTCACGTCCCATTTGCCCGTTAAACCGTCCTGCGCGGCGGTCATCGAGACAAAGATCATCGAACAGAAAATCAGTCGCATGGCTGGTAGCACCCTCATCGCCACATGATACGATAGTGCGACGCCGCCTGCTTGCCACGCCGCGTTAACGTCGAACGAAGGATTGGAAGAAATGCGATTTATCTCCACACTCATCGCCGCTCTGTTGAGCGTAGCGTTGTTGACGCCCGCTCAAACCGCACCGAAGAAAGCCAAAGAGGCCGTCAAGGCCGCTGCAACGAAAGCTGCCGCGAAGGCCGACGAACTCATCGATATCAACACCGCATCGATTGAAAAACTGCGATCGATCCCCGGCATCGGCGAGGTCTACTCCAAGAAAATTGTTGGCGGCCGTCCGTATCGCGCCAAGAACGAATTGGTATCCAAGAACATCCTGCCGGAAGGCGTGTACGACAAAGTCAAAGATCAGATCATCGCCAAACAGCCCGGCAAAAAACAGTAGCAGTGCCCGTCATCGGAGTCCTTACCTTGGAGATTCATGTTGAGGACTCTCACTCTCTCAAAGACAAGCGCCACGTCGTCAAAGGGCTCAAAGACCGCCTGCGCCGCCGGTTCAATGTATCGGTCGCCGAAATCGACGGGCAGGATACGTGGCAACGGTCTGTTTTGGCGATCGTTACGGTCTCCGCCGACCGTGTCTTCGCTGAAAAAGTCCTGCAATCTGTTGAAAAAGATGCAGTTAACTTCGCCGGCGGGGCGATTGTGGATAGTTCGGTGGAATGGCTTGAGTAAACGACTGGTCCTTGATAAACTCACAACCAGAGACCCGCGTTGGACCCCCACAGAAATCAACGTCTTACAGAAGCCCTCAAGGAAGAACTGACCGAACTGTTCACCCTCGAGCTAACCGATCCTCGCCTTGAGGGAATTGTGGTAACGAATGTTCACGTTAGCCCCGACAACAAGCATGCCACCATACGGATTCAGATCCCTGGCGGGCAGGCTCGTCTCAAAGAGGTTCTGGAGGCGGTAGTTCACGCCAAACCATTCTTCAGACGGGAGTTAGCGGATCGCATCGAGGTTTTTCGCTTACCGGAATTGCGGTTCGAAGCCGACACATCAATTGAAGACGAACAGCGCATGGCCTACCTGCTGCGCAAAGTGCGCAAAGGCAGGCCCAAGGATGGCCTCGCTCCGGAAAATTCTGAAAAAATGACGAAAGCTTGAAACCGGTTGTGCTACTTTTGATGTTTGGCACCTTTCTGGCGACGCTCGCGGCGGGGGACCTACTGCGTATCGAGCAATCGTTGGACGCCATGGGATCTGTCTACTCTGTCGTCGCTTATGGCGAAGATCGGGGGAAACTGATGGCGGCTGCGGACACCGCCTTCGAGGAAGTTCGGCGTTTGGACCGAATGATGTCGAACTACCGCGTAGACAGCGAGCTAAGCCGCGTGAACCGGGAGGCTTACAACGCTCCCGTTCCTGTGAGTGATGAGATGTTCCGGCTTCTGGCGATTTGTCAGGAGTATCACCGGGAGAGCGACGGCGCTTTTGACATCAGCGTCGGGCCGCTGATGAAGACATGGGGCTTCTACAAGGGCTCCGGCCATTTGCCGCACCGGGCGGAAATCCGCGGAGTTCAGAGACGAATAGGGTTCGGCAAGGTCCGGTTGGACGCATTGAACCGTACCGTTCGGTTCGATGAAGAAGGAATGGAACTCGATCCTGGCGGGGTCGGTAAGGGATACGCAGTGGACAAGATGGCGGACATATTGAAGAGAGCGCGCATACCGGCCGCCTTTATTTCCGCCGGCAGCAGCAGCATCTATGCCTTCGGCGCGCCTCCTGGAGAGAAGGGTTGGAAGGTGTCCATCCGGCATCCGCGAAATCTGGCGAAAGGCGTGGCGGATATCGAGTTGCGCGACATGTCCCTTTCGACCTCGGGAACATCGGAAAAGTTTTTCCGCGCCGAAGGACGAATCTACAGCCACATCATGGACCCGCGGACAGGTTATCCAGCCAAAGGGATGTTGGCCGTTTCGGTGCTCGCGCCGCGGACGCTGGACAGCGAAGTGTGGACCAAGCCCGCGTTCATCAATGGGCGCGAGTGGCTGGCAAAAAAAACGAAGATTGATGCCGCGAGACCTTCTTCCAAGATGAAGGACTTCCGGTTTTTTCTGTGTGAAGACGACAAACAAGGCGGAACAGATCATCCATGCGCGTGGCTCCAATGAACAGTAGATTTCTCGATGCGTGCCGGCGGCGTCCCACGGACGTGCGGCCGGTATGGTTCATGCGGCAGGCGGGAAGGTACATGAAACAGTACCGCGACATCCGCGCCAAGAACACGATACTGGAAATTTGTAAGCGGCCTGATTTGGCAGCCACGGTGACGCTGCAGCCGGTGGAGATCCTGGATGTCGATGCGGCCATCATCTTTGCCGATCTGCTGTTGCCCGTGGAGCCGATGGGGTTGAAACTGGATTTCGTGGCTGGAGAAGGGCCGCGCATCGACAACCCGATCCGCACGTCGAACGACGTCGATTCGTTGTCTATTTCCAATTCCGACGATCTCGGGTATGTGGGCGAATCGATTCAGATGGTGGTGAAAGCCCTGGGCGGAAAAGCGCCCGTGATCGGATTTGTCGGCGCGCCGTTCACGCTTGCCAGCTACATGATTGAAGGCGGCCCGTCGCGAACCTTCCTGCGCACCAAGCAGTTGATGTACAAAGACGAAGTGTTGTGGCGCAGGTTGATGGGCAAGATTGTCGACGTGCTGGGCCCGTTCGCCTTGATGCAAGTGGGCGCAGGCGCGCGCGCGATTCAAGTGTTCGACAGCTGGGTGGGCGCTCTGGGCCCGGACGACTACGTTCGCTACGTTGCGCCGTATTCGCGGGCGCTGATTGAGCGCATTCGCTCGGCATCGGTGCCGGTGATTCACTTCGGCACGGGCGCAGCCGGCTTTTTCAAAGAACTGCATGCCGCGGGCGGCGATGTGATGGGCGTCGATTGGCGCATCAACATCGATCAGGCATGGCTCGACATCAGCTACCGCTCCGCGGTGCAAGGCAATCTGGATCCGGCGGTTCTGTTCGCGCCGCTGCCGGAATTGAAGGCGCGTGTGCACGAACTTCTGAAGCGCACCGGTACGCGCGCCGGCCACATCTTCAACCTGGGCCACGGCATCTTGCCCGAGACTCCGGTAGAAAACGTCAAGGCCGTTGTACAGATGGTGCGCGACTATAAGCCGTGATCGTCATTGTTGGCGGAGGCATCTCCGGACTCTCCGCGGCGTGGCATCTGCATCGCGCCGGGCAAAACTGTACCCTCATTGAAAAAAACGCAAACCTGGGCGGCGTGTTGGACACAGCCGTGTGGGAGGATTGCGTTTTGGAAGGCGGCCCGGACAGCTTTCTTGCCATCAAGCCGGAGGCCGCACAACTGGCGCGCGAACTTGGCCTGGAACACGAACTGATCTCTTCCAACGATGCCGGCCGCGTAACTGGTGTGTGGAAACACGGGCGTCTGGTGCCCCTGCCCGAAGGCATGATGATGATGGTTCCAACGAAGGTCATGCCCATGTTGCGTTCGCCGCTGTTGAGTTGGGGAACCAAAATTCGCATGGGCCTGGAGTATTTTCGCAGGCCCGGCGAGCCCCAGGCAGACCACTCCGTGGCGGCTTTCATTGAAGATCACTACGGCCGCGAAGCCGTGGATTATCTTGCCGACCCGCTGCTTTCCGGCGTCTATGGCGGCAGCGCGAATGCCCTTAGCGCGGACAGCGTGCTGACGCGATTCGTGGAGTTGGAGCGCCGCTACGGCAGCCTCACGCGCGGGGTTTTGGAGAGCCGCAAAAAATCGCCGCCCGGCGAATCGGCGCTGTTTCGTACGATGAAGCGCGGGCTCGGCAGTCTGGCCGAAGCAATTCGCGCGAGTGTTGGCGATCACATGCGCGTGATTCACGGGGAAGTGCGTGCGCTGGAGCGTTCCGGCAACGCATGGCGTATGCGTGTTGGCGCGGATTGGCTGGACGCTTCGGCGGTGATTCTCGCCACTCCCGCATGGGCGGCAGGTAGACTGCTGCGACCGCTGGACGCGGAACTCGCGCGCTTGCTGGAGACCGTCGACTACTCGTCCTCCATCACCATTTCGCTGGTCTACCGGCCGGGGAGATTGAAACCCGATCCGGTCGGATTCGGCTTCCTTGTTCCGAGAGTCGAAAAGCGAAACCTGCTGGCGTGCACGTTCGTACACAACAAGTTCCCATTTCGCGCTCCGCCCGGATATGCGATTCTGCGCTGTTTCCTGGGAGGCGCGGGGAATGCGGGCGTGGTTGAGGAATCGGACGATCAACTGATGTCGGCGGTGATGCGCGATCTTCACGACATTATGGGAATCACCGTGCAGCCGGACCACCGGCGCATTGTGAGATGGCGGCGTGCGATGGCCCAATATACCGTCGGCCACGCGCACCGCATGCGCGCCGTAGAAGAGCGGAGGAAAGCGCTTCCGGGCTTGCACCTCGCGGGGAATGCGTTTTCCGGCATCGGCATTTCAGATTGCATCCGCACGGGCCGCCAAGCGGCACAAGCGGCGCTGTAATTTTCAAGTGGGGCAGATCTCCAGATCTGCGAGCCGGTCTCCAGACCGGCTCTGTTCGTAGTGATCAGTATCTCCAGGGACGGCTGCACAGCAGCCGATGGCCTCTGTGAGGCCATGCGGGATCTGGAGATCCCGCTGCAGGTCTGGAGACCTGCCCCACACAGCAGCACAGCCGCAACCAATGGAAATCTTCGCAGCTTAGGACGATTTCAGAGAGTAGTAGTACGTTACGCGCCGGGCTTGCGTTTCTCTATCATTTTGAGGAAGCCGTCCAAGACGCTCATCGATACGTCCGCGTTGAGCTTCACGGAGCGACCGGTGTTTTCCACTTTGACGCCGTCAAAGAATTGCAACATCTCCGGTTGATCGCTGCGCGTGCCTAGACGCCCGAAGCCGATGAGGGCCTTGATCATGTCGTGAATCTGTTTCGCGTCCTAGGGTTTCCGGCATTCTCCGGCGACGGCGAGGCTCGCTCCATCCTGCAGATCCAGCGTTAACGTAACGGACTCCATGGATTGAAAGACTCGCGCCAAATTCGCCAGATTGCCTGTCTCCGGCAACGGCATGGGCGCGGAACCGCCGATGGCCGCGACCCAGAAATGCTTGCCGGCCGGAAGCAACGCCACGCGCTTCAACACTTCGTTCTTACGCGATTCATCCCCGGGCGGAGACAATGCGCGCTTGACGGCTTCATTGGGTCCGGCAATCGCAATCGTTTTTCCCAGAAAGGCAACCGTCGAGGAGTCGCCTGCCATCAATGTGTATTTTCCGAATGCAGTGCGCCGCAGGCCCTCTTTTTCCAATAGCGCCTCCAGCTTTTCCGGACTCTCCAACTGCACCTGGGCAATACCGATGGTGTCTTTGCCATTGGAGGCGATGACGAACTCCTTGAGGTCCTTGCGCGGATCCAGTCCGGTTCGTTTGGAAAAACTATCCAGTTCCGGCACCAGCTGCACGTTTGACGAAAGGCGTTTATACAACGGTGTCGTCAACATTGCCTCGACGCGCGCTCCGGCCAGCATCACCGTATCGCCAGGAATCAGCTGCTCAATAGAATGCTCCAGCGCGACACCTTTTGTACTACCGGAACGGCACCCGCTGAACATTCCGGCGATGCAGAGGGACAATGCTATTGCTCGCATCAGAAATCCCTCCTTTCAAACCACCAGATGGCGAACGCAATCACTACGGCTCCAAACGCGGCCGAACTCCAGAACGGAAGCCAACTCTCAACTTTTCGATCCAATACAAAATTGAGGGTGACATTGCCAATATCGTATACCTTGGGGAAGAGATGATAGAGCGTGTTCCAAACCACGCGCGACCATTCGCTGGAAAGGAGCCGTTCCGCCAGTTTGTTTTGCGCCAGTATCGGGCTGATGATCATCAACCCCACCGGAACCATCACTGCTAAGGCGGTGCTGTCAAATAAAACGCCGATGAGCACGACCACAGTCAGAAGAACGGCGAAAAGAAACATCGTCGTGGCGATGGCGATGAGAAATTCCGGATGCCAGATGTTGGTTTTCAATCCCAGAATCAGCCAGACGCCGAGCACCAGATAGCTGAAATTCAGCCCGACCACGAGGATGTTGCCAAGGTAGCGGCCAATCAGAAGATGCGCGCGGCGAACCGGTTTCGACAACAGCAGTTCGATGCGGCCTGGCTCCAACATGCTCGGTGTCAAACCTGCCGACGCGAATACGGCAAGGAACATGCCCCATGTGTAGAGGAATGCCGAGATGCCCGCCTCCACTTGCTTCACAATGCGCGCAACATCGACGGAGTGGCCTTGTTGAAAGCCGAACAGCGTAATGGTTGCGGTTGCGCCCTCCACCAGATCGATCTTCATCAAGAATAGAAAGAACGCGATCATGGCAGTGGAGAGTCCGAACAATCCCCAGAAGATCTTGCGCGCAAGCGCCTCGCGGAACGTATCCACGATGATCGCGACGGTTACGATGGAGCGCGTGCTAGACATGGATGCTCCGGATGAAAACGTCTTCCAGCGTGCTCACCGTGGGGGTCAGCGCCTCAATCTCCACTTGCTGCGCGCGCAGTTTGTCGATGGCTTCGTTCACGGCGGCGCCCGTGGGAAACTGCATTTCGAGCGCGCCATCAGGCGCAGATGTTACACTCGCTTGCGTGCTCAGTTCGGCGCGCAAGCTGTCCGGCACGGGAGCGGCAATCGTCAGGCGGTAGCCCTTGCCGGCGGTCAGATCTTTCACTTTCCCTTGCAGCGCGACCTTGCCCTTGTTGAGAATGGCCACATCGCGGCAGAAAAGTTCCACTTCCACCAGCATGTGTGAATTCAGAAATATGGTGACTCCCCGTTCTTCCAGTGCGGTGAGGACATCACGAATCTCACGTCTTCCCACGGGATCGACGCCGTCGGTGGGCTCGTCGAGGATGAGCAGTTTCGGCTCGTGCATCAGGGCCTGCGCCAACCCGACGCGTTGCAGCATTCCTTTGGAATACTTTCCCAGGCGCATGTCGCCCCAATCGCCCAGACGTACCAGTTCCAGCAACTCCGGAATTCTGCGCTTGCGCGAAGACGCATCCATTCCCGACAGCGCGGCATAGAAATCCAGCATCCCCCGCCCCGTCAGATACGTTGGGAAGCGATGATTCTCGGGAAGGTATCCGACACTCCGCCGAGCATCCGGAATCCGCGAATCGCGCCCGAAGATTCGCGCGCCGCCCGCAGTTGGATGAACCGCGGAGAGCAGCATTTTCACGAAGGTTGTTTTCCCGGCGCCGTTCGGACCCAGTAAGCCGAAGGTGGTTCCGCTCTCCACTTTGAGCGTCACGCCATCCACGGCGTGCACTTCCCGGCCCGACCATCGGGAGCGGAAGATTTTTCGCAGCGAATGCGTTTCAATGGCCGGACCGGCAGTAGGGACGTGGGCTGTCATTGCTCAAAGGCTAACAAAATTCTAGGCATGTTAGCGAGAATCTTCACTTGTCGTGATGCAAGATTGTGGAAACAGCTGTATACATTACTCGTAAGACCTCATCTTGAGTATGCATCCACTGTATGGAACTCATACCTAAGGGGTGACATTAAAGCATTAGAGAAAGTTCAGGAACGAGCAGCAACTAGAATACGGATATACGAAGACAGACTTAAGGAATGGGATTTGACAACATTAGAGGAAAAGATGTGTCACAGTAACCTACCCTACCCTACCTACACCATACCATACACCATATCCGTACTTCTTAAATTCATCGATAATTTTTACAAATTTGACTTATACTAATGAAAAATTAAGATAGTGTTGGGTATGGTGTAGGGTATGGTGTGAACAGTTTTAAGGCT
>JACPVQ010000237.1 GCA_016191645.1 Candidatus Solibacter usitatus | reverse complement strand
GGGCAGATCTCCAGATCTGCAGCGGGATCTCCAGATCCCGCATGGCCGCGCAGCGGCCATCGTTCGCTGCGCGAACGAGTCGGGGTCTGGAGACCCCTCCGCAGATCTGGAGATCTGCCCCACACCAAAATGAGAAATCCTCGCGGCGTGAGAAGACTTCACAAATGAATTACAGCGGCCGGAGTTCGATGTGGGATGGGCCGGACGCTACTACTTGCAGTGCGGCTTCCTGCGCCAACATTGTGAATTCGGCCAGCGTGCGCTGCTTGCCTCCCGCCAGAATCATTTCAATGTGCAGGCCGCGTGGGGCGCCTTCCTCGCGCAGGCCTTTCAATATCACGACGCGCCCGTTCAGCCCCGCTGCTTCGGAACATCGCTTCAGAATCGCTACGGCTTCACGGTCGGGCCAATCGTTCAATACTCCGCGCAGCAGATAGAGATCCGCGCCGGGCGTGAGCGGGTCGAAGAAACTCTGCCCGACAGTCGTAATGCTTTCCGATTTGCAGACGGCCCGCGCCACGGTGCGCGGCAAATCGACCAGCGTCCCGCGGATCCACGACCGCACGCGCACAATCTCCGCCAGCATCGCGCCCGTACCGCCGCCCACGTCTACGACCGTGCGGACGTTCTCCCATCCGCCGGCGACAGGAAAGTCCGCATCGGGAGTGCCGTGTCCCTGCGGTCCAATGAGCGCGTCGAAGCTGGCGGCGACATCCGGATGCGCGTTGAGGTCTTCCCAAAACGGACGCCCGAACACTTCGCGATAAGCAGGCTGGCCGGTGCGTACATAGTTGAGCATCGTGCCCCACGCATGCGCCATGCGTCCGCCGATGCCTTCCAGGTCGAGACCCAAATGCAGGCCCGGGTCCAACAATCCGCGCGCGGCTTCGTTCAAAACAAATCGGCCGGGCTCCGGTTCTTCAAACACGCCTTTGCTCACCAGGTGTCCCATGACGCTGTGCAGCACGGTGGAGTCGCACCTCGCCGCCGCCGCGAGATCTTCGATCTTCTCCACGCCCGCGGCGATATGTTCGGCGATGCGCAGAGTCGCCACGGTGTGCAGACACCACGGCGTACACAGATCGCACAGTGCCCAGAGATCCATTATTGCCCGCTGGTCTGCGCGCGGCGGCGCACTTCCTCGAAGAAGTGCACCAGCACCGACGATTGCGGGGCGTAATCGCGCGCCGACGCGCTGGATGCCGGAATGATCAAGCGCTTCCCATCCGGCGCGGCGCTGAAGGTCGCGATCAGGGGGTTTCCTGAAATACTCACGCGTTCCCGCCACACGCGCGGCGTTCCCGGCGTAAACGCTCCGCCCTTCACGCTGTAGTCCACTACTATGAGGCGGGCCCGGTCGCGGTAATAGAGTTCGCGCCCATTGGGCGACCACACCGGCGTTGTGCCGCTGTCGCCCGCCGAAGACACCTGCCATTTTGCCCCGCTGTCGGGAACGGGGCGCACATACACTTTATTCCCTCCCGTGCCCGCGGCGGTGTGGTAGGCCATCCATTTTCCATCGGGCGAAAAACGGTTGCCGAAAATTGGACTTTGTTCCTCGCAGCATTTTTCCAACTTTCCTAGGCGTGGGGCGGAGTCTCCGGAGGCGACGCCCGTGTATTCCAATTTCACCAGGTAGGCGACGGAATTCATATTGAGCGCCAGCAGCCGTCCATCCGGGGAGATATCGTGCACGCGGGGAGAACTGCTATTTTCCAGGATCGCCTGTGGCTTCGATGCTCCGTCAGACCGGGTCCAGTACAGTTTGTTTCCCACGGTGAACAGGATGCCGCGCGAATCCGGGGTCCATGCAAAGGCCATTGCGCCCGCCTCGAAGGTCAGCTTCGACTTTGTATTGCGCTGCAAGTCGTAGACCCATATCTCAGCGGACGGCGCGGCCAGATAGGCAAGCCGCTTCCCGTCCGGAGAGATTCGCGGATGGGACGCGCCCGTCAGACCCGGCATCGGCGCTCCCACACTGGACGAGTCGACCCATGCGAGCCCTCCCCCTTCTGTTTCCACACCGGAGGAGTGATAGTAGACCAGCGTGCCGGTGCGCGAAACGTCGTAGCGCGCGCTTCCTCTGCTAAAAGACCACGAAACTTTCTCCAGAGCCGGAAACGCCGTACCACCCTTCAGTTCCATGCGCTCCAGATCGAACGGAGCCGCGAACAGCGTACCGGAATGCACATAGGTTATGTGGCCGCTGGACAGGTAGCGCGGGGAGAGTCCTTTGGCCAGTACCTTTCTTTTGCGATCCTTCACGGAAAAAAGTTCCACGCTCATGTTTGCGCTCATGCCATCCGTTCCCATGGAAGTGAACAGGACACCGCGCCCACCCGGCAGTACCGATGGGAAGCGGTGCGAACGTTCCCCTTTGATTTCCGTCAAAGGCACCGGCTTTCCACCGGAGACGGGAATCAGCGACAGCGGGCCATCGTTGCTCAACGCCGCGACAATGTTGCCGTCCTCCCCCCAACTCGCGCCGCTTGCATTTGGGCTTTCACACAACGTGATGGCAGCGCCGCCTTCCACGGCAACTTTTTTCAGAGCGCCGGAAGCGAAGAATCCAACCCAGCGTCCATCATGAGAGAAGAAAGGATAATATCCGCCCTCGGTGCCTGGCATCTCGACGGCAAGTTCCTGATCCAAGCGCCGCGAGAAGAGCACGTTGTTTTCTTTGTTTCGACCCGCGAAAACGACGCGCGATCCGTCCGGTGAGACGGCGAGCGAACTGGAACTGGTGGCGAGCGAAACTCCCGGCGCGCCGAGATCCGTTTCCAGCTTCAGGAATTGATGTGGAACCGGACGCGGGACCAGCCAATCGTGGATTCCAATTCCCACCGCGGTCATCGCAAAACCCGCCGCCAGTGCAGGGAAGAGCCACTTGCGCTTCACCGGAGCCGGCGGAGCGACTGCCGTCTCTTCCTCTCCGGCTGCGAATTTTTCCAGCGCGATACGCACGTCGCCGATGTCGCGAATTCGCGTGCGCGCGTCGCGCACCAGGCAGCCGCGTAGGATTTTCCGAATCGGTTCGGGCACGCCCGCGGGCAGCTTTGAGTAATCGATCTCCTGCCGCACGACGTCGGCCAGCGTTTCCACAATCGTCTCGCCACCGAACAGCGGACCCGCCGTCAGCATCTCCCAAAGAATCACGCCGAACGCCCAGATATCGGCGCGCTTGTCGACAACCTTTCCCGTCGCCTGCTCCGGCGACATGTAGGCGGGAGTGCCCATGATGACTCCGGCTACGGTGGCGATGCGAATGGTAGGCGCGTTGGCAGGGTCGTCGCGAACGGTCAGCGGATCGGCGGCCTTCGCCAACCCGAAGTCGAGAATCTTGACCACGCCTTCCGGAGTGATCTTGATGTTGTCAGGTTTCAGATCGCGATGATAGATGTTCTTTTCGTGCGCGGCTTCAATGCCATCGATCAACTGGCGCAGAATGGGCAACGCATCGTCGACGCTCAACGCGCCCTGCTTGATGCGTCCGGTCAGCGTCAACCCCTCGATGTACTCCATGACAAGGTAGTTGGGCCCGACATCGTGCAGCGTACAGATGTTGGTGTGATTCAGAGCGGCAACTGCGCGCGCTTCGCGATCGAAGCGTTCATTGAATTTCTCTTTCGCGACCTTGATGGCCACATATCGCCCCAGCCGCGGATCGCGGGCCTTGTAAACGGACCCCATCCCGACTTCGCCAAGCAGCGAAAGGATCTCGTAAGGTCCAAGAGTGGTGCCGGGTCCGATACTCATATCAACAAAACATTTTAGCCACAGATGGACACAGATGAACACAGAGAGCAAAACAAAGATGTTTTGGTTTTATCAGTGTTCATCTGTGTCCATCTGTGGCCAAGAGTTCTTTCTTGTTGTTCACTGTCCGTTTGCCAGCGCGCGGCGGCGCACTTCCTCGAAGAGGTTGAAGATGATGGTGGCCTGCGGTGACGCGTCGTTCTCCGTGCCGCCCGTGGAAACCACAACCATGCGCTTGCCGTCCGCAGCGACACTGATGTTCCCCACCGAATACCTGCCCGCAATCCGGCGCTCCAGCCAGACGCGCGGAGTCCCCGGAACGAAGGCACTCCCGTTCGCGCTGTAATCCACGACCATGATGCTGTTGGGAGTCCTGAAATACATTTGACGGCTATTCGGGACCCATTGCGAAGCGCCGCCTCCCCCCGCCGCCGACACTTGCCATTTTGCGCCGCTATCGGGAACCGCGCGCACGTACACTTGAAAGTTGGTGGTATCCGTGGAATGGTAAGAGATCCATTTTCCATCGGGTGAGAAGCGGCCTCCACCGACGAAAGATGGACTGCGTTCTTCACAACACTTTTCCGTCTTTCCCACGCGAGGCGCTACGTCGCCGGAAGGAGTTCCTGTATATTCCAGCTTCGCCAGCAGCAAGACGCTGGCGTGTTTTTGCATCGCCAGCAGCCGTCCATCCGGGGAGATGTCATACACCCACATCGACTCGGTGTCTTCCAGCACCTGTTGCGGCTTCGAGGCTCCATCCGCACGTGTCCAGTAGAGTTTGTTCCCGGCGGAAAAAAGGATGGCGCGCGAATCGGGCGTCCAGGCAAAACTGAGAGGATTCTCTTCAAAGGTCAGCTTGCCCTTTGCGTTTCGTTGCAGATCGTAGACCCAGAGGGTGGTAACGCGGCCGTCACGTTCGAAATAGGCGACCCGTTTGCCGTCCGGCGAGAGCCGCGGCGAGAATGCGCCGCCCAAACCCGGTATCGGCGTGCTTCGGCCGGTTGCGTCCAGCCATTCCAACCCATTGCCCTCGCGATCGATGCCCGCTCCGCGGAAGTACACCATGGTGCCCGCTCGCGACGTGTCGTATAAAGCATGCCCTCTGATGGAATTGGATACGACGTTTTCCAGAAGCGGAAAAGCG
>JACPVQ010000214.1 GCA_016191645.1 Candidatus Solibacter usitatus | reverse complement strand
CATTGGACAAGACGCATCACACTACTGTATGTATTACATTGAAATTAATAGATTTTTAAAACGATATTTATTTTAATTTAGTCGAATAATAACAACCCAAAGGAGCCTATATTCGAACTTGACCTGTAACTATTAATTACCTATCGGACCCTGTTTTTAAAATTTATTTATATATTTTCATTTTCATTTTATTTTGTACAGAAAGTTTTTTGTAATTTTGTAATACAGAGAGCAGCGTAACGCGTTTGGTGCGATATTGCGCCTGAAAAGTCGCGCCGCGGTACATGGAGCGGGCGGAGCTTTCGCGCACCGTCATGGCGGAGAGCGAAGGAACGCGACGCAACACGCCGCTGCGCAAACCGTAGAAGGGACGCTGCGAACGGTCTGTGGCGCGCAGGGTGGGGAGCGGCAGGTTGTAGTCGCGGTTGCGCATGAGATGCACGGTGTTGACGTAGTTGAGTTGCGTGCTGACAAGCAGGCTCTTGGTGACTTCGGTTTCAAAACCGAGGCCGACCTGGAAGCTGCGCGGATTCTTGAAGTCGTCCGCCATCATGCTCACCGAAGCGCCCGCAAATGGGTTGACCGTCCCACTGCCTGCCGCGCGCGTGGCCGCCGTCGTCGCCTGATCGCTGGTCAGAACCGGCAGACCTCCGATAGGAGATCGATTGAGATCGACGCCGATCGCCGCGAACTGCTGGTAGACGGTTTGCGTTGCGGTTGGTGCGATGGTCAAGGAGAGATCGCCGGGAGGCAAGCGGAGATTGTTGGTCGGGCTCGCGTAGACAATCATGGGCGAGGCGGCATAGAAGATCCCTGTGTGGCCGCGTACGACGGTTCGGTGACTGTTTGTGAAAGGAGTCCACGCGAAGCCGAAGCGCGGCATCACCTGGTTGAAGTTGTTGGCGATCTTGGTGGGATGCAGCCGCGCGCCGTTGGTCAGCGGAACATCGTTGATGAGGTTCAGCACATTGGTGTTGTTCGATTCAAAAGTTGGGTTGAATGCGCCTTCCCAGCGGAGACCGAAATCAAAAGTTAGATTGCGCGTGGCGCGCCAGCTGTCCTGACCGTAGAAGGCCAGCTGCTTCATCGTGTAGCCGGCAACCAGGTTGCCCAACTGGCGAACGTAGGTTACTTCACGGCCATCGAGGCGGTTCTGGCCGGGAGCGGCGCTGAGCAGGGTGAGAATGCGCGTGACATCGGAGCTGGCGATGGTAAAGCCGCCGAATTGATTGAAGCCGAACAATTGCGCCGTGCTGAGGCGGCTGAAATCGACGCCGAACTTCATGGTGTGCGCGCCACGGGAGATGGAGAGTCCATCGGAAATCTGGAAACGCTTGTCGTCCTCCACGGTGGGCAGAAAACTGCGCGCGCCAAAAACGCCGATGGGGTTCGCGGTCACTGTGGGAATCTGCGAGTTCGCCTCGCGCGGCCTGATCTCGTAACCGCCGGTGAACTTGAAGTCGTTGATCACGGCCGGCGTGAAGAGGTGCGTGTACTGCAAGGTTCCGATGTGGTTGCTGTCTTTTTCGGTCCCCTCATTGCTCAAGGCGCTGTTGGTGATGGGATTGATTGCGCCGCCGACGGTGACTGCGTTCCCTTCCACGGAAGTGCTGAAGTTGTAGCGCAGCGTGAGCCGGTGGCCGCCTTTGAACTGATAGTCCGTGCGCGCGGTCATGGCCTGTGCGCGATTGGTCTGCAGGAAGTCACCTTCCTGACTCTTAAAGTAGTTGAAGGCCTCGGCGGTGGCGGGCGTGGCGGTACGGCCGGCGAGCTGCGAGAAGAGAACCGTGCGCGGCGTATCGCTGCGCTGTTGTTCGAGGGCGACAAAGTAGAACCAGCGGTTGTTGAGAAGGGGCGCGCCCACCGCGCCGCCATACTGATGCAACTGTTCGGAAGGCTGACGGTTGACGATGGGATTGTTCTTGCTGAGATCGCGGGCGCGGATCTGATAGAACATTTCGCCGTGCATGTCGTTGGTTCCCGATTTGGTGATGGCGTTCAGAATTCCGCCCGTGGAGCGGCCGTATTCGGCGGTGTAGCCTGTGGTCACCACCTGGAACTGTTCAATGGCGCTCTGTGGAACCGTGAGCACGCTGTTCGAACGCTCACCGCCGCGGATGCCGCCAAAGAACGGCTGGTTGTAATCCGCGCCATCGAGCATGATGTTGGAATTGATTCCACGCTGTCCGGCGAAGGAGAGCTGGCTGCGCGAGGGCTCCACCTGCACGGTGGGCGTGAGCGTGGCGAAATCCTGAAAGCGCCGGCCATTGATGGGCAAATTGGTAATGGAGGTAGTGTTGATCACCGTGGACAACGAGGGCGACACGTTCATCAGCGAGTCCGCCACCTCAACCGTTGTCGTGACGGCCTGCACCTGGAGGGTGATATTGATGCCGACGGAGGATCCCACCGAAACGACGATGCCCGCAACCTTGCTCGGCGCAAACCCCGCGCCTTCGGCCGTGACTTCGTAGTTGCCGGCATCCAGCTGCAGAATACGGTATTGTCCCGATTCATTCGTGGTCAACTGGCGCGTGAAACCGGTGGTCACGTTGCGGACGCTGATCTTAGCGCCGGGAACCAATGCGCCTTTGGCGTCGACGACGGTGCCGATGATCTGACCGCGATTGGCGTCGGCCTGGCCGAACAGGAGCGCAACCATGGCAAGAGTAATAGAGAGGATGCGGAAGAACAACATTGTGGGTACCTCCAAGAGAAGCGTAGAGACTAATGGAATATTGTACGCGATCCGGACCTGTGCTGGAGAATGGCCAAGCGCAGAAATCCGAGTGTAGGAGTACGTCAGGCGGAGCCGCGACTGAGTTGAGGTTCTGATGTTTCGGCTTCCACTTTCATGTCGCACACCCAATGGGAACGTGTTACGAAGCAGACCGTTGCGCTCCATCGAATGGTCCTCTAACCTGATACACAAGCTATTTCACATGGGACTGGCAACCGCCAGTAGGAAGGGTTGGTCATGAAAACACTCACTTGCCTCTGTCTGATGGCGGCGCTCACGCTCCCCCTGATGGCGCAGAATGCCGCGCTGGTCGGTACCGCCAAAGACCAGCAGGAAGGCGTGGTGCCCAACGCATCCGTAAAGATCAAGAACCTTGGAACAGGCGCAGAACTTGCGGCAACCACGGATACAACAGGCACCTACGAGTTTCCGCAACTGCGTCCGGGTGTCTATTCGCTACGCGTCGAGGTGAAGGGATTCAAAACATTTGTGCAGAATACCGTAAGTTTGCAGGTAGGCGAGAGACTGCGCGTCGATCCGCGGCTGGAGGTGGGCGACACCACCACGCTGGTGACGATTGAGGCGCAGGCCGCCAGCGTGCAAACGGAATCGTCGGGATTGGGCGATGTCGTCGATACCAAAAAGATTGTGGAGATTCCCCTGAACGGACGCTTCTTCCTGGATCTGGCGATGCTCACGGCGGGCACGGTAGCGCCGTCCACGAACAACCGCACATTTCTGGCAGCTCCAAGCGGGATCGGCATATCGGGCATCAACGCCAGCGGCACGCGCGAGGATTCCACGAACTACCTCTTCGACGGAATCAACTTGAGCGACATGGTGCAGAACCAGATCACGTTTCAACCGAACATCGACAGCATCCAGGAATTCAAAGTGCAGACGAACGCGTTCAGCGCCGAATACGGCCGCAACGCGGGCATCGTGATCAATGCCATTTCCAAGCAAGGCTCGAACGGCTTCCACGGATCGGCGTGGGAATTCGTGCGCAATGAGAAGTTCGATGCCAAGAACTTTTTCGATCGCGCCGATCTTCCCATCGCCCCCTTCAAGCGCAACATTTACGGATATTCGATAGGTGGACCGGTGGTGCGTAACAAGACCTTCTTCTTCCACAGTTATGAAGGCCGGCAGGGTCGCGAGGTGGCGACATTGAATTCGCAGGTGCCCACGGCCGCCGACCGCGCAAGCGTGACTAATCCCGTGATTCAAAAGCTGCTGGCATTGGTGCCCGCCGCAAACGCCGTCAACCGCTATCAGGGAACCGCTCCGCGGAAGCGGGAGTTGAATCAGTTCACAGGACGCGTCGATCACAGCTTTTCCTCGAAGGATGTTTTTTATGCGAACTTCATCAGCAACCGCGACAGCCGCACGGAGCCAACCCTGCAAGGCGCGACGCTGCCGGGTTCGGGCGATTTTCGTCCGGCAAAACGATACCTTCTATCCATGGGGTACACGCGCGTGATTGCACCCACCGTCACCAACGAGATGCGCGCCGGATTGAACCGCGTGCGCATCGAGTTTTTGCCGGAAGTGGCCGGATTGTATAAGCCGGAGGATTTCGCACTGTCCACGGGATCAGCGATCATCCCCACCGTGACGGTCTCCGGCGTGATGACGTTTGGGGGCATCAATGGTTTCCCGCAAGGACGCGGAGATACGACCATTCAATGGAACGACACGTTGAGCTGGATTCGTGGACGCCACTCGCTGAAGATGGGCGGCGAAGTGCGGCGCTTCCGCAACAACAATTTCAACAACGCCACAGGCGGCGTGGTGACCTTCGCAAGCCTGGCGACTTTCCTCGCCGGTACGCCATCGAGCGCGACGCAGACGAAGCTGCCGGTGACGAACAGCCTGCGCGTAAGCGCACTGGACTTTTTCCTGCAAGACGATTTCAAGGTGAATAAAAACCTCACGTTGAACCTCGGCTTGCGCTGGGAGTACAACGGCGTTCCTAATGAAGTGCACAACCGGTTTGGGATCTTCGACTTTTCCGCGAACAAGCTTGTGACCGTGGGGACCGGCGGCGTGGAACGTCCCTACGCGCGCCAGTTCAACAACTTTGGACCTCGCGCCGGCTTCGCCTGGGATCCGTTTGGAAAAGGAAAAACGGTGATTCGCGCAGGCGTTGGACTCTACTTCGATCAGCCTGTCACCAATCTTGTTTCGGCTCTTTCGTCCAACCCGCCGTTCTCGCTGGCGGTAAATTTCACCAGCGGAGTCACGCTGGCGACGCCATTTGCGCAGCCCGGCGGCGGACCGGCGATCGTCGCCGCGCAATCGGTGGACCCCGGCTTCATCAGCGGCCGCCTGTTTTCCTACAACTTCAACATCCAGCAGGAAGTGGCGGGCAACGTCGTGCAAATCACGTATGTAGGTTCGCAAGGCCGGCACCTGCGCATCAACGGCGATTACAATCAGGGCATCAACGGCACGCGTCCCATCGCCGGATTCTCCAGCATCAACATGAATCAATCGTCCTCGAATTCCAACTACAACGGCATGTGGATGAGCGTCAACCGCAGGCTGTCGAAGGGGCTCACGTTCTCCGCTTCGTATACGCTGTCCAAATCGATCGACAATAATTCGGTGGGCAGCAGCAATCCCGAAGCGCAGAATTTCCGCAATCTGAGGGCGGAGCGTGCCCGCTCGGACTTCGATGCCCGGCAGCGCTTTGTACTGAGCGGCATCTACCTATTGCCGTTCCGGGCGCAAGGAGCATTACTCAGCCGCCTGGTATCGGGGTGGAGCGTCTCGCCCATTCTCAATCTGCAAACCAGCAATCCGTTCAGCCCCATCATTCCCTTGCTCACCGACGGCAGCGGTAGCCTGCTGGCATTTGACCGGCCCGATGTAGTGGCGGGGCAATCGATCGGGCTGGCCAATCCTTCTCCCGATTTGTTCTTCAACAAGGCGGCCTTCGTGCGCCATCCGCGCGGCTTCGGCAATGCGGGGCGCAACATTATTGAAGGACCGAGTTTGGCGAACGCCGATTTCTCGCTGGCAAAGGCGACGCGGATCAAGGAACGGTTCAGCGTGCAGATTCGCGCCGAGGCATTTAACATCTTTAATCACCCGAACTTCGCGCAGCCGAACCGCACGGTGACATCGGCGGACTTCGGACGCATCACGGCAACGCGGACAACGCGCGGCGATCTAGGTTCGTCACGGCAGTTGCAACTGGGCGTGAAACTGCTGTTCTGATGCCGCCGCTCCTCGCAGTCTTTGCCTGCGCGCTGTTCGCCCAAACGCCGACCGTTCAGGTTTTGCGATTCGCGAAAGTGTGGACCGCCACCAACGCGCCCGTGATGGAAAACGCGGCGATCGTCCTTGAGGGCAATCGCATCGCGCGTGTGGAGAAGGATAGCGGCAAGTACGCAACGGGGAGTACGGTGATCGATCTGCGGCGCTATGCGGCGATTCCGGGAATGATCGACGCGCATACGCACATCACGTACTTTTGGGATGGCGCGGCGGGAACAAATCCGCGCCGTCAACCGCGCAGGCATCCGGCGGTGGCGGTGATTCTCGCCGCGGAAAACGCCAAGCGGACGCTGCAGACGGGCGTGACTACGGTGCGTGATCTCAACGCGAGCGCGGGCAACGATTACGCGCTGCGCGACCTCATTGAAATGGGCAAGATCGTGGGACCGCGCATTGTGGCGGCGGGCGCGGGGATTGGAGCGCGTCCCGCTCCGCCCGGCGTCGAGGGCATGCGCAAGATGGTGGAGGAGCGGCTGGCCGCTGGTAGCGATGTGATAAAACTTTTCGCTTCCACGGGCGGCTTTGAGGACGTGACGGGAAAGCAGACGCTGAGCTACGAAGAGATGCGGGCGGCTGTCGACGCCGCGCACGCAGCGGGAAAACGAATTGCCATCCATACCTACGGACCCGCTGGCTTTCGCGACGCGGTGAAGGCGGGGCCCGATTCCATTGAACATGGCGCGGACGTCGACGATTCCACCCTGCGCGAGATGGCGCGCAAGCGCATCTGGTTTGTCCCCACCATCGATCACAACCGCTTCTACATCGACGCCGCGGCGGAATTCCAATTCGCCGCCGGATCGGCGGAAGGGCTCACCAGCTACATCGCGCGGAATCTCGATACGGCGCGCCGCGCGCATGCCGCGGGAGTGAAGTTTGCCATGGGTTCGGATGCGGTGTACAGCATGTTCGGGCAGAATACGCGCGAACTGGAATGGCTGGTCAAAGCGGGACTTACGAATGAAGAAGCTCTTCTAGCGGCTACCTCGCATGGCGCGGAATTGCTCGGCATGCAGGATCGCATCGGCAAGCTCGCTCCCGGCTTCCTCGCCGACATCGTGGCGGTGGAAGGAGAGCCTTGGAAAGATGTGCGCGCGGCTATCAACGGTATTCGCTGGGTGATGAAAGACGGGAAAGCGGTTTCCGGGACGGCATCCCGATGATGTCTAGAAATCCATGCGCCAGTTCAGCTGAATGCGGCGATTGAGGCCGAATTGCCCCGTCACACGTCCGAAGTTTGAGTTCGTGGGATCGGTCACGGGAACATCGAAGATCGTGTGATTGGTGGCATTGAGCAAGTCGGCGGAGAACGTGGAGTTCCAATTCTCGCGGATGCGGAAGCGGCGCAGAATCTTCGCATCCCACATACGAAGCGGATCGGCGCGCAAGGTGTCGATACGCGTAGGGAACATGCGCACTTGGAACGCGCCGGGCTGCTGCGCGGCGCGTCCGTCAAAGCCCGTGAAACCGGTGGGAACGGCCCCGGTTCCTTTGTATGCGATCGCCGGATCAAACCAAAGATGAATGTCCTTGGAATGCACGTTGTCATGTTGGAAGAGGCTGCCGATATTAGCCGCGTCTCCGTAAAAGAAGCGATTGCTCCACACGGTGGGCTGGCCGGACTGATATTGATAGACCCAGCTTACTTGCCAGCCGCCAACCACGTGCTGTAGCGGGTGATGCGTCATCCAACGGCGGCCCTTTCCAAAAGGCATTTCCAGAATTGCCGTCCACACCAGACGGTGCGGCCGAACCTGATCGGTGGGGCGGTAGCTGGGGGCGAGATCGAATTCGTTGGCGTAGAAATCCTTCTCGTAGCTGTAGGCGCGCGTGTACATGCCGGAGGTTTGAAAGCCTTTGGCGAAGCGGCGTTCCAGCAGAACCTGCAGGTCGTGATACTTGTTCGCGCCGCGGGCGCCGGCGAAGCTTTCGCCGGGCCGCAAGCCATCGATATTTCCGTATTGCGGAAACGGCCGCAGCAGCCGGTTCTTGCGAATGGTGGAGGACGTGAAGAAACTCTGTGAACTGAGATAGCGGTACAGCACGGGATCGGAGGATTGCAGCGCGGTGAAATTCGTGATGCGGAAGGGATTAGTAACGTTACGATTCAGTTCGTCATCCAGCGCCTGATTGCGAACGGTTCCCGTGGCCCAGTATTGCGCGGGCAGGTAATTCACGGGCTGATCAATGGGCATGCGCGCGTAAGAGCCGTTGTAGGAGACGTCGAGCACGGAACCGCGCGCGATTTCACGCTGCACGCTGAGACGCCAGCGCTGCTGAAATGCCGGAGAATAGTCCGGCGTGAACGTAGCGAGAGCGCGGCCCGCTTGCGCGCTAAGACCGAGGCTGCCGCCCAACGCGCTGTCGAAGCGCGAACCATCGGCGCGCACGGGGAACGGATCTGTCAACACATTCCGCGCCGACGAAAGATTCCCGCCCGATCCGACGCCACAGCAGAACGTCAGCCCCAGGTCGTTGGAGATGGTGGTGGTGGTGGGCGTGCTGAAACCGAACTGGCTGGGGCGCGTGTTGCCCACATTGAACGTGTCGTAGAACCAGCCGTAGCCTCCGCGCAGTACGGTCTTCGAAGATAGTTGCGCCACCGCGCCTATACGCGGCAGAAGATGGCGCGTTCCGTTGGTGAACGTGCGATTGGAAGAGCCGAGATAGTTGGTGCCACCGAGAGCGCGGAACTGCGTCGCGGAAACCTCAGGGAGCGGGCTTCGCGCATAGGCGTCGCGAGCCAGATCGCTGAAGGGCAGCTTCGCATCGGCGAGGAACGCGCCGGCCAGACCGCGGTTAAAACGTTCCGTGATGCCGCCTTCGCGTTCGTAACGAAGGCCGAGATTCAGCCGCACTCGCGAGCCGAGGCGATAATCGTCCTGCACAAACAGGCCGCGGTAACGCGTCGACCAGAGCGCATTGTCGTTGGTGTCGATGGTTGCCTGCGAGGGTAAACCCATCAGGAACGCCGCCCAATCGAGCGCGTGATTGGACGCCGTGGAAGTATTGTCGGCGGCGCGCATGTACGTGTTGTCGAAACCGAACTGCCCGGAGGAAAATCCGAAACCGGAGGACGCATACCACGTGCGTTTTTCGTTGTACCCGAAGCGCAGGGAGTGTTTCCCGCGGATGGCAGTGAGATTGATTCTCGCCTCTCCATAGCTGGGGATATCGGTGATGGAGGGATACGAAATGGAGATGTCCTCGATGGTGCCGAAGTCGATGCGTGGCAGCAGGTGGTTGGCTCCGGCTTTGGCATCCAGGTACGCGGGCAGGCTCGCATCCGTTGGCTTGAGAGCCACAACATTCTTGTTCGCGACGCCCTCGCCCTGTCCGAAGCGCGTGTAATTGAGGCTGGCGTCGAGAAGAGTCGAGCTGTTGATGGCGAAGTTGTAGGTGACGCCCGCTCCTTTATTGATGCGATAGGAACCTTGGGAAACAATGCCGGGGCGCGTTTCGTATGCCCAATCGCGCGTGATGGGAACACGCCGGTTCCAATACCAGCGCCCGAAGATCTTGTGCCTGTCGTTGATGTTGTAGTCGATGCGGTTGAGCAGCGAGTTGAATCGCGAATCGTCGACGAGGCCGGAAGCAAGATAGTTATTGAAGCCTTCCGGAGAAACCAAGCCGGGAACATCATTCGGTTTGGGATAGATGGCTTCGTAGTATTTATACATGGGATTCAACGTGGGAATCCCGCGGTTGCCTGGAAATGGAGTGCGCACCACGCGCGAGCCTTCCAATCGCGCCGAGCGCGGATCGTAGATGGTGAAGCGCGTTGCATCCACGGCGAGCAAGTCGCTGAAATCGCCTTGCCGCCAAGCCATCTTCGGCACCGTGCGGTTGACGACGTTGGCGGTGAGGTTGGTTTTCCGTTCGTAATCGCCGTTGTAGTTGAAGAAGAAAAACAGTTTGTTCGTGCCGTTGTATAGCTTGGGCAGGCGCACGGGTCCGCCAAAGCTGGCGCCGAAGTTGTTGGAGCGTCCCGATTCCTGCCGCTGGCCGCCGGGCTTCCTGGCACCGGAGCGGACAGCGCCCTCAAAGGCGAGCCGCGTGAAGTGCGGTGTGGCGTTCCACCGCTGCTGCCAGTGCTGGTTGAACAAGTTGCCGTGATAGCGATTGGTGCCGCTCTTGGTGAGCACGTTGATGGTAGCGCCGGTGGAATTGCCGTAGGAGGCGTCGAAGGTGACAGTCTCCAGTTTGAATTCGGCGACGGAATCGGCGGGCGGAACAAAGCCGACGCTGCGATTGCGTCCGTTGGCGGTGCCGCCATCGATACTATATTCGTTCTGCCCGATGCCGCCCATGGTGTTGAAATCCGACGTACCGCCGACATCGAAAAGACGCCGGTTCTGAGGCAGCCCGGTCCACTGCATGCCCGGAGCGAGAACGGCGAGCGCGAACGGATTCTGATCGGACATGGGCAGTTCCATCACTTGCCGTTGATCGATGACGCGGCCGCCGGATGCGGAGAGCGTGTCGAGCAGCGGGGTCTCGGCGACTACTTCGACGCTCTCGCTGACCTGGCCGAGTTGCATGGATACGTTGGCTTCGATTCTTCCCGCCACGTTGAGAACCAAGCCGCTGCGAACGGCGCGGCGAAATCCGCCCGCCTCGACGGCCACGGTGTAACGTCCGGGTTGCAGCAGGTTCGCCTCGAAGTAACCGGTGGCGTTGGTGGAGAGTTTGACAGCGGAGTTGGTTTCCGTGTTCGTGATGAGGACAGCCGCGCCGGGAATGACCGCGGATTGAGCGTCGCTCACCGTGCCGGCAATGGTTCCGCGCGTGTCCTGCGCGAGAGTCGAAAAGAGGGCGGTGTGGAGACAAAAAGCAAAAAAGAGGATTCGTCGCATGCGAGTAACTCCTTGGCAGGACCCGTGAACCTTCTGTCTCGATTCTGGTCCGAATGCGGGTGGAATGCAACCCTGTACGGCCCGGCGCGTGCGTTACAATTCGTACCAGAATGACCGCCTACAACATTCACGTCATCGCGGGCGACGGAATTGGCACCGAAGTCACGGCCTGCGGAATGAAGATTCTGGAAGCGGCTGCGCGACAACATGGCTT
The DNA here is from genome assembly GCA_016191645.1 of Candidatus Solibacter usitatus. Lineage (GTDB taxonomy): Bacteria > Acidobacteriota > Terriglobia > Bryobacterales > Bryobacteraceae > CADEFT01. The sequence goes on along the minus strand of JACPVQ010000214.1, from coordinate 14,064 downwards.
CGACGTCCATTTCACGGAGCACGATTGGGGGTCGGATTATTTTTTCCGCCAGGGACGCATGATGCCGGTGAACGGGCTGGATACGCTGCGCGCCGCCGATGCCATCGCGTTGGGGGCGGTGGGCCATCCCGATATCCCCGACCACATCACGTTGCACGGCTTGCTGCTTCCCATCCGCCGCGGCTTCGATCAATATGTGAACGTGCGTCCGGCGGTATTGTTCACGGGCGTGGAATCGCCGCTGGCGGGCTTTCCGCCGCGCTCCATTGACATGGTGGTGATTCGCGAAAATACGGAAGGCGAGTACGCGCCGGTGGGCGGCTTCGTGCACCATCATCACGCGGGAGAAGTGGCCGTGCAATCGGCCGTGTTCACGCGCGCCGGATGCGAACGCGTCATCCGCTTCGCGTTCGAGCTGGCCATGAAGCGCCGCAGGCGCGTGACGTCGGTGACGAAATCGAACGCGCAGGCGTACGGCATGGTGTTGTGGGACCGTGTTTTTCAGATGACGGCGCGCGATTTTCCCGACGTGGAAACGGAGTCGCTGCTGGTGGATGCCGCGGCGATGAACTTCATCCGGCGTCCGGACTCCTTCGATGTCGTGGTTGCCTCGAATTTGTTTGGCGATATTCTGAGCGACGTGTCGGCTATCGCGGCGGGATCCATCGGCCTTGCGGCGAGCGCCAACATCGACCCCACGCGGCAATATCCGTCGCTGTTTGAACCCGTGCACGGCTCCGCGCCGGATATCGTGGGACGCGGCATCGCCAACCCGCTGGCATCGATTCTTTCCGTCTCGATGATGCTGGAGCACCTGGGCCAGCACGAAGCAGGCCGCAACGTGGAGGCCGCGGTGCGCGCGGTTCTCTCCGAGGGCAGCGTGCGCACGCCGGACTTAGGCGGAACGTCATCGACCAGTGAAGTACGCGACGCTGTACTGGCGAAGTTGTAGGATGACTCGCCGCGCGGTATTGGGCACGCTGGGCGGCGCGGCTGTTGCGCAAACGCGGCGGCCCAACATCGTTCTCATCGTGACCGACAATCATGGCGCGTGGAGCCTGGGATGCTATGGAAATGCGGACATTCGCACTCCCAACATTGACCGTCTGGCCAAGGAAGGCGTGCTCTTCACGCGCGCGTTCGCCGTCAACGCGGTGTGCTCGCCCACGCGCGCCAGCCTGCTCACGGGGCTGATGCCGTCGCAACACGGCGTGCATCGATACCTTGCCGCCAACGGCGCGCAGGTAGGGCCACGCTCCTACTACACTCTGGAAGAGTTCGAAACTCTGCCCAAGATCCTCACCGCCAACGGCTACAGCGCCGGGCTCACGGGCAAATGGCATTTGGGAAACAATCTGCGTCCGCTTCCCGGCTTCTCTCATTGGGTCACCATGCCGCACGGAAATACGGCGGGCTTCTACGACCAACAAGTGATTGAGGATGGGCGCATCCGCACGCAGCCAGGCTACTTGACGGATTATTGGAGCGGCCAGGCGGTAAAGTTCATAGAACAAAACCGGTCGAAACCGTTTTTTCTCTATCTGCCGTTCAATGGCCCTTACGGATTGGGCAGCGCGATGAAGGAGCCTTCGCGCAACCGCCACGCCGCTTATTACGCCGATAAGGAACTGGCCTCCATGCCGCGCGACGCGCCGCATCCGTGGAACTTCAACTACGGTTCGTGGATGAACGATATGGCGGTGCGCCGCAAGTACGCGGCGGAGATCAGCGCCGTGGACGATGGAGTGGGCCAGGTGATGGACGCTTTGGATCGTAATGGGCTGCGCGACAACACGCTGGTGGTGTTTCTGGGAGACCAGGGAATGGCGGGAGGGCACAGCGGGTTCTGGGGCATGGGCGATCACACGCGTCCTCTGACGGCGTTCGATTGGAATATGTGGATTCCGTTGATTGTGTCTCATAGGGGGCGCATTCCCGCGGGCCGCAAAGCGGAGCAGATGGTGAACACTTGCGATGTCATGCCGAGCCTGTTGGATTATCTGGGGCTGGCGGAAAAACAGGCGCGGCGTCCGATTTCGCCGGGCCGCAGCTTCGCGTCCATCTTGAACGGAGAAAAAGCAACGCCGTGGGAGAACATTGTCTTCTACGAATTTGAAAACGTGCGCGCCGTGCGAACGCCGGAATGGAAATACGTGGAACGCATCCACGAATCGCCGAACGAGCTATACCATTTGACGAACGATCCCGGCGAGCGCCTCAACCTGTACTATCTTCCCGGCAACGAATCGATCAAAACAGAATTGAAACGGCGTCTGGACGCGTCCTTCGCCAAGTATGCCGAACCGCGTTGGGATCTGTGGAAGAAAGGGACGTCGAAGAGCGGATTGATCAGCGGAAAACTGTTCGGTCTGGAGATTCAGGAAGGGAAGTGACAGGGTAGAATGGGAAGTGGAGGGTTGGCCGAGCGGTTGAAGGCGGCGGTCTTGAAAACCGTTAGGGTCGAAAGGTCCTCAGGGGTTCGAATCCCTTACCCTCCGCCAAATCATCCGTTGGCGTACTCGCGCACAATGTAATCGCAGGCGCGCACGGTAATCGCCATCATCGTCAAGGTGGGATTCTGGCAGCCGCTGGAAACCCAACACGCGCCGTCCGTGACAAACAAATTCGGCACTTCGTGTGCCTGACAATACTTGTTGACGACGCTGGTCTTGCGGTCGTTGCCCATGCGCGCCGTGCCCACTTCGTGGATGCAGAAGCCGGGAATGGAATACTGTCCGGTGAGATTTACTTCCGTCGCGCCGGCGGCCTTCAGCATTTCCGATGCCTGTTCGCGGCCGTCATGCCAGAGCTTCTTTTCGTTGTCGCCATATTCGGCGTTGATCTTGAGAACGGGAATGCCCCACGCATCGACGCGGTTTCGTTCGAGTTCGACGCGATTCTCCTTGCGCGCCAGGCATTCGCCCCATAGCGTGATGCCGATGCTCCAGAATCCGTTGCGCACGGCGTCCTTGTACTTCGCACCGAAGCCGGGCGCGCCGAAATTGAAGTTCGGCGAGCTGCCGCCCTGATAGCCGTAGCCGCGGATGAAGCCGTTGGTCTCTTTCTCCTTGATGTTGCGGAAGCGCGGAATGTAGATGCCGTTGGGGCGGCGCGGCATGCCTGCCCACGGCTTACCCTCAATCACGGGCATCATTCCGGAGGCGCCACCTTGATAGATGTGATCCATCACGTGGCGGCCGAGCGCGTTGTTATCGCCGCAGATGCCGGAGTTCATCAGGAGGCGCGTCGATTCGAGCGTCGAGGCGCAGAGCAGAACGATCTTTGCGTTCGCTTCGCGCGGTTGGCGAGAGAGACGATCGATGTAGGCGATGCCCGCGGCCTTGCCATCCTTCATCACAACGTGGCTCGCCACGGCGTCGGTGACCAGCGAGAGGCGGCCGGTCTTCATCGCGTCGGCGACCGTGGTGAACGGGCTGCTGAAATACGAATTCGTTCCACAGCCGCGTTCGCACGGTCCGCAATAGTGGCATGCCTGGCGTCCGTTGTGGGCTTTTGTCAGAATCGCCGTGCGGCCGATGGTCACGGTGCGTCCCATCTTTTGTTTCACAGCGGCGCGCAGCTTCTCTTCGCCGCAAGTCATGTCCATAGGCGGCAGGAAGATGCTGTCCGGCAATTGGTCGAGACCTTCGGGTCTGCCGCTGATGCCGACGTAGCGCTCGACTTCTTCGTAATAGGGAATCAGATCTTTGTAGGAGATGGGCCAGTCATCGCCATAGCCGTCGCGCGAGGCGGCTTTGAAATCGATGTCTCCCATGCGATAACTTTGACGGCCCCAACTCAACGATCGTCCACCCAGGACGCGCATGCGGATCCAATTGAATGGCTTCTCCTGAATGTAAGGATTCTCGCGATCGTTGACGAACCACTTGTAGTTGTATTCGGTGCATGCGTAGCAGCGGCCCTGCATGGGACGATCTTCCATTACCTTGGGCGACATGCCGAGATAGGGCATCTGCCACGGCATGGCGTGTTCATTGAATTCGGAGCGGGTGATGTTCGCGCCGGCTTCCAACAGCGCGACGCGCATGCCGGATTCAGTGAGCTTCTTGGCGGCCCAGCCGCCGGTGGCTCCGGAACCGACGACGATGGCGTCAAAGGTCTGCTGGCGAGGGGCGATCTGAGGCATCAGGGCCAGTATTGCACACCGATCGCCCAGAGCCGTATCGCCGCAGAATCTGTTCCAAGTCGGCTACATGGAAAGGCTTGCAGAGACAGTCATTCATGCCGGCCTCAAGGCATTTCTCGCGGTCGCCGCCCATGGCGAGGGCGGTCAGAGCGATGATGGGAACCGCGGGCAGATGCGATTCCATTTCGAATTGACGGATGGAGCGCGTGGCGGTGAGCCCATCCATGCGCGGCATCTGGATGTCCATCAGGACGATGTCGAAGCGCGCGTTCCGAACGCTGTGCAAAGCCTCCTCGCCATCCACCGCCAGGGTGACGTGATGGCCCAGTTTGGCGACCACCCTGGTGACGAACTTCTGATTCACGGCGTTGTCCTCAACTACGAGCACGCGGAGCGGCCGGATATCGCGCATCCGCGCGGGGGTGATGGTTGGCGGGAGAGGCGCAACCGGCGAGGAAAGAAGTAACAGGGAGCTTGCCAGCGCGCGCAGTTGCGCTGTGGCGGGCTTGGCGATTTCGGGGCGGTTAGCGAGTGCGCCGGCCAAAGCGCGCCCTAACTCCGCCTTGGAGATTGGTTTGGTGAGATAGCGGTGGATGCCGAGTTCGCGGCAGCGCGCCACATCATCGGCGACTTCCACGGAACTCAGCATCATGATGACGAGTTCCTCCGCCTTGAAGAGAGCTCGAATCTCAGCGGCCAAATCAAAGCCGTCCATACCGGGCATCTGCACATCGAGAAGCAGAATGTCGAAGGGGTCGTCGCGGATCACGGCCTCACGAACCTGGGTCACGGCGTGGTGGCCGCCGGCGGAGAGTTGCGTGCGCATGCCCAGCGATGTGGCGAGCGAACCAGTGATGTGGCGATTGGTTTCGTTGTCGTCGACGATGAGGGCATGACGCCCGCGCAAAGCAGCCATCCGGGCAACGGAATCGGGGGAACCGGCGGCGGGAGTTCGCACGGCGGCGAGACTGGCGGTGAAACGGAAAGTGCTTCCCTTCCCCGGGATGCTGTCCACACTGATCACGCCTTTCATGAGAGAGACGAGGCGGGAACAGATGGACAGGCCGAGGCCAGTGCCTTCGTAGCGGCGCGTGGTAGATCCATCGGCTTGCGTGAAGACATCGAAGATTCCCTGCTGCTTCGCAAGCGGGATTCCGATGCCGGTGTCCGTAACGGAAATCTCCAGAAGATCTCCTGCGAGAACCCTACTGGAAACGCTCACTTTGCCGTGCCCGGTGAACTTGATGGCATTGTCAATCAGATTGGTTACCACTTGCATCAGCCTGCGCGGATCGCCGAGAAAGGAGACCGGCATGTCCGGCGCGGCGGTGTAGTTGAGATCCAGTCCTTTCTGCCGCGCGGCATCGGCAAGGGGGAGAAAGGCGTCGTGCATGACCTCATCCAGACGGAACTCCACACACTCCAAGGACAGATTGCCCGCTTCCATCCTGCTGAAATCCAAAAGGGCGTTGAGCAGGTTGAGCAGACTGTTCGCCGAGCGGTAGGCGGTTTCCAGCAACCCGCGCTGTTCCGCGGTGAGGTCGGTATCGAGGGCAAGCTGCGTCATCCCCATGAGGCCATTCAGCGGGGTGCGGATCTCATGGCTCATGTTGGCGAGGAATTCGCTTTTGAGCCGCGCCGAGGCTTCCACGGCCTCGCGGGCGCGCCGCAGCTCGGAGATGTCGCGGCTCAAACCGACCAGTCCCACTACTTTGCCTTCCGCATCGCGAATGGATGCTTTGGTGGTAAGCAGCCAAGCGGGGTGTCCTTCCGCGTTTTGAACTTGCTCTTCGTGACCCACCAGAGGTTCTCCCTGCAGCACCTTCACTTCATCGGCGCGAAACTGGGCCGCCATGCCGTGCGGAAAGAAATCGAAATCCGTCTTGCCAAAAGCTTCCTCCTGCGTGTTCACACGAAGAGTCTTGCGCAGCGCCTCGTTAATCACGACGAACCGGCCTTCCGTGTCTTTCACGTAGATCAGATCCGGCAGGCTGTCGATCAAAGTGCGCAGCAGAACCTGCTCCCGGTGCAAGGCCTGCTCCGCCAGTTTGTACGGCGTGATATCCAGATGGGTTCCCGCGACGCGCAGCGGAAAACCATCTTCGGAGCGGGCTACCACACGGCCGCGCGCGCGAATCCACCGCCAGCCGCCGTCCTTGGCCTGCATGCGAAACTCCGCTTCATAACCCTGGCAATGGCCATCCATGTGGACGCGCAGCCTGTCCATGGCTTGCACAAGGTCCGAGGGGTGCACCAACTGTTCCCAGATGTCAACCGACTCCCCCACTTCATCCGGCGTGAAGCCCAGCATGCGGGACCATCGTTCACTGTAATAGGTGCGGTTCTGCGAGATGTTCCAATCCCACAGCGCCTCATCGGCCCCGTCCAGCGCCAGGTTGAGTTGTTCCCATTTCTGCGCGTGCTGCTGTTCTTCCTTCGCTAACGCCAACCGAGTGGTACGCAGTGCGACGCACAGGACCAACACGATGGCCGCCGACGCGGCCAGCAGTGCGCCGAGCAGCAAACAAGTACTGCCCTGTATATGTAATGTGTCCAACAAAGCACCTGTGAGCCGCCAGAGCGATCAGTCAGCTCGAAATTCTTATCGTCCCTATGCTGACGAATTCGAGTTTTTTCTAGGGTCAGCGCCTAACGTTGAATGTGCGCCCTGCCCGAGATCTGCTTGCAAATTGCAGGGGACTGTGCCATTGGAATAGCACAAAGACTTGCGCGGAGTGAGCCATTGGAGTAGCATGTATGAGTCGGTGACCGTGAACATTTTACGCCTGTTCTTGGCATAGGCCGATAACAGCAAGATCAGCAGCAGGATATGGATGCAGCGGAGAAAAAGATACTGAAGGCGGCGGTAGAACAGTTTTTTGAGGAGTAGAGAGATGGCAACTAAAATACCGGCAAAACCCAAGAAGCGCATGAGTACGGTGGGGCGCGATATTCTTGCGGGCTTGAAGGAGTACGCTGCTTATAAGCGTGGTGAGAAAACGGGCGTCAAGCTGTACACCTTCCCCACAATTCCCGAGGATGTAGACGTAAAGTCCATTCGAGGCAAACTTGGCATGACGCAGGAACAGTTCACCAGTTTCGGCTTCTCCTTGAGTGCGATCCGCCACTGGGAAGCCCATCGTCGCATGCCGGAGGGGCCCGCTCGCGTATTACTCATGGTTATTGCCCGTGATCCCAGCGTTGTGCTTGAAACCCTCCACCGGTAAGTCGAAGCCCGCTTGATGGTGATGGTTCGTGAACGTGAAAAGCGCCTTGCGTCGCGGTAGCGTTCACAATATGCCGCGGACGCTTAGTTATAGTTAGAAAGATCGGTGGTATAGGGCTTCATTTGCGAGCCCTAGGCGCTCGAAGAGGCGATGGAGATTACGGCTTACGGCGGATGGCGGCGATGTCCGGCGAACCTGTGATCGAGGACTGCGCTATTGCAGTTCAATCGTTACTCCATCCTGACTCTTGTATTGGCCCACCGTTAGCAACACCGATTGGAGTCGCTGTGGCCGGAGCAATGGCATTGATACGATCTTCGCTTGCCCCGGATGCCATGTCAGACTCACGACTTCTTGCCGAGGCTCAATACGCAGCGGCAAGACATCAACGGGCTTCAGATCCGCGCCTCCGTTGAACGTTGCGGAAGTCACTAGGCTGCGTTGCGTGTAAAGCAAAACCGAGCGGATTGGTTGGGATGCGATTACGCGAAGCGTGTCGAAGCCGATCCTATTTGTGACACCGAATGGCACATTCGTTGTCGTACCCGCAGCGATGGAGATCATTCGCTGGCGGCTCACCGAGAAGGCACTGGGAAGAGCGAGGGCACCTTCTTCCACCGTAACATCCAAGGAGGTTGCGTTCGGATTATTGAGAACCAGCCAGCCTGTAGCTACCGATGGATGCTGTGTCATCGCAGTTGGACTCACCCGCAACGGCAGAATCGGGTGCGCGTTAGCGAAGGGGTCGTCGGGATCGGTCGTCACCGGAGCGCTTTCCATCGACGTGAAGAAATCCACGCTCTTGCCCGATGCACCCCGCACGATGATTCGCTGGCCCGCCATCTCCAGCGAACCACCCAAGGTCACGTCGATCTCCCTATCGGAAATGACGCGGGTGTTGGAGATCGCAACGCCGGGAATGTCGACAGTGCCCCCGTTGAATCCCGTGCCCAGAATCTGAAGCGTGGTTCCTGCCGCCATTAGCCCGGACGAGGGTTGCACCGCACGAATGGAAAGCGTTCCGCCGACGGTTACAGCGCCCGGCCTTACCTCTATCTGCGGCGTCGTGAAAGTGGCTGTTACCGTCGATTTGGAGCCTTCGGATAGACCGTCCAATACTTTGACCTGAATGACGATCAACGGGAGCCCGATGATCAATCCGGCATTACAAGGAGGGGACGCTGAAAAAGAGTTCCACATTCCTGCCGGCGATGACGGCGTAGCCATACACATCTCCCGAGGCGCTGAACGCAGTGGCGGATTGAACGTCGCCAAAGAACTTTGGGTCGAATTGGACGGAGAGTGATCCGGAGTCAACACGGATTGGTTTGTCGAGTGAGAACTTGATCTGCGCCATGCCACCGGCGGGAACGGTTTCCGAAGAGACGACAAGAGTCACGGAATCGGCAAAGGCGATCGAAGAAAGTAGAAAGAACGAATTCAGCAAAGGAATCATGCTGGCTGCAGGTGCTCCTCTCTAAGACCCGCCGCGAAGCAAATCCACTACACCCTAATTCGATACTGCTCATTTTGTCGACCCTCGCACAATTGGGTGTTACGTTCCAGGGTCCACTGTAAGAACATATTCGTGCTATGATGGGGTTGTCTTTGGAAGTTGTACTGATCATCCTACCTTTCGCTCCGCATTCTGGCTGGTTGATTTTTTTCCTCACGCACAATCAATGAACAATTTTTCTGAACTACCCCTTTCCTCTGCCTTGCAGAGTAATTTGGCGCGCCACGGCTTTGTCACCCCAACGCCTGTGCAAGCGCAAGCCGTCCCGGCGGGTCTCGCCGGTCAAGACATCGTGGTCACGGCCCAAACCGGCACCGGCAAAACGCTTGCCTTTGTCCTACCCATGCTCGAATCGCTGCTCAAACAAGCAGTCATCCCCGGAAGCAAACCGGAAATCAACGCGCTCATTCTGAGCCCGACGCGCGAACTGGCCATGCAGATTGGCGAAACGTTTCACAAGATCGCCGCGGGCACGGGCATCCGCTCCGCCGTTGTGGTGGGCGGAATGAGCGAACAATCGCAGCTGCTGCAAATTCGCAAGGGCGCGCATGTGCTGATCGCAACGCCGGGCCGGCTGGAAGATTTTCTGGAACGCAAACTGGTCAAGCTGAGCGCCGTGAACGTATTGGTGCTGGACGAGGCGGACCGCATGCTCGACATGGGCTTCCTGCCCGCCATCAAACGTATCCTGTCTGTGCTGCCGGCGAGCCGTCAAACCATGTGCTTCTCGGCGACGATGGAGCCATCGGTGGCGCAACTGATCAACACCTATCTCAAAACTCCCACGCGGCTGGCCATCGGTTCGGTTTCGAAACCGGCCGAGCACATCGAGCTGTTTGTTTACGAAGTAGAACAGGACCGCAAACTGGGGCTGCTGGAGAAGATGCTTAAGGAACAGCACGGGTCGTTTCTGGTGTTTGCCCGGACCAAGCACGGGGCGGACCGCCTGGCGTCGAAGCTAACCAGAGGCGGCGCATCGGCCACGGCAATCCATGGCAACCGCACGCAAGGGCAGCGCATTAAGGCTTTACGCGGATTCCAGCAAGGCGAATATCGCGTGCTGGTGGCCACCGATGTCGCCGCGCGCGGCATTCACGTGGAAGGCATCGCGCATGTCGTCAACTACGATCTGCCGCAAGTGCCCGAGGACTTCATCCATCGCGTCGGCCGCACGGGCCGCGCCGGACATCACGGCACGGCATCCACGTTCGGCACGCGCAGCGAGCGCGGTGAGATCGGCAAGATCGAGAAGTTGATCAAAGCGCGATTGACGCGTCGTGAAGTATCACCGGATGTAAAGGCGGAGCAGAAGCACGCAATTGCGGTGCTTCCAACGCCCGCTTCCAAGGCCGCAAAGCCGTTCTTCCGCGATGCGCCGCGGCAAAGCTGGTTCAGCACCAGCCGCCGCAGACGCACGGCCTGACCCAAGCAGGACAAAGTCAGAACTCCAACCGCAAGCCCAATTGCGTGATGCGCGCGTCGCGGGCGCTGCCGATGACGCCGAAATTGGCCGCGCCCAAAGCGTTTCCGGGCGTGCCGAAGTTCGGATGGTTCATCACATTCAGCGACTCCATGCGGAACTGCGCGTTCCACCGTTCGCCCCAGCGAACGTTCTTCAACAGCGAAGTGTTGATGCTGAGCAGCCCAGGCATGGTGGCCAGCGAGCGCGAGGAGTTGCCGAAAGTGAACGCCGCCGGCGCGGCGACGGCCGCCGTATCGAACCAGCGCGTAATGCGCCGCTGATCTTCCGGCAGGTTCGGATCGCGCAGAACATTCACGCGCTGCGCGCCTGGCGTGAAGGCGTTCGTGCTATTTGTCTGAACGTTCAACTGCATCGTGCCGCCGTCCTGAAAAATACCGATGAAGGCCAGACTCCAGCCGCCCAGCATCGCGCGCGGCAGACGGCCGCCATCCCAACGTTTGCCTTTCCCAAAGGGAAGTTCGTAGGAACTGCTCATGACAAATCGATTGGGAACGTTGTTGCCGGAAAGGGCGCGCTCCGCTTTGCGATCGTAGAAGTTCTGGACGCCGCCCGATTCCGCTCCCACTTCAAAGCCCGAGGGGACGTCATCGATGAACTTGGAGCGCGTAAAATTAGCCACCAGGTTCAAGCCATTCGAAAAACGTTTTTCCACCTTAATGTTTCCGCCGTGGTAGCTGGAATTACCCCACATGGGAGTGACCATGGTTACGTTGCCGAACTGCGGGAAGGGCCGCCGCACCTGCGCGTTGCCCGCGCCCATCAGCGCCACGGGCACTTGGTTGATGCTGGCGTCGGGTCCATTCAGGCGATGGCCCAAGGTTCCCAGATAGCTGATCTCCACCAGCGTGCTCCATCCGACATCGCGCTGCACGCTGAGATTCCATTGTTCGCTGTAGCCAAGTTGACGATCTTTTTGAATGAACGTGGGCGCGAAAACGACCGCGCTTCCCACTGCGACCGCGCCGAAGCCCGGTCCTAACACGGTCTGCGAAGCGCCGCCGGGAAAGCCATTGCGCAGCAGGAACGGCGCGGTGATGCCGTTATCCGGCGTCGAGAAATTGCCCGCAACCTCGAAGCCCGCGCTGGTGTTGTTGGAGCCCGGCAGCGGCGGGCCGTAGAACAGTCCGAACCCGGAGCGGATGACCGTCTTCTCGCCAAACGGTTTCCACGCAAATCCGATGCGCGGCGCGAAGTTGTTGTAGTCGCCGTCGTAGATGCGGCTTCCCAGTCCGTCCAGGCCGGCGAACGTCACCACGCCCGGAGTTCTGGAAACGGGGTTGATCTGCGTGGTGTGAAATCCGTTCTGACGATTGTTGACGTCGGTTCGTGGAAGATGCGTGTCCCACCGCACGCCGAGATTCAACGTGAAGTTGCGCGTCACCTTCCAGTCGTCCTGTACGAAGGCGGCGACGTACTGCGCGCGCCGGTCGATGGCCTGCGTGGCGTGGATGGAGCCGGAGTTGGGAAAGCCCACCAGCATACTGGCGATGGCCAGTCCCGTATTGTTCACGCTGGGCTGTCCGGTGGGTTGCGTGTTGAACGCGAGCGCGCCGGAAACCTGGTCATTAAGAATGTCCTGATTGCGGACGAAACGGAACTCCCCTCCGAACTTCACGGCGTGACTGCCGCGGAACCAGCTCAACGTGTCGACGATATGCGTGTCGTGAATCGGCGTTTGGATGCGCTCCTGGACGGCGGGCCCAAGCGACGTAAATCCCGATGGATTGACACGCGGAAATGCGCGGTCGGATACGCCCTTCAAGCCGAGCTTCGCCGGCCAGCCTTGATCGAGCCCCAAAGAGAGGTTGAAGAAATAGCGTGGCTGATAGTTGTATCGGAAGTCATTGACCAGAGTGCTGCTGAAGTTGTGCACCTCTTCCCACAGCGCGCTATAGGCCCGCCGTCGATTGGTGGAAGCGGTGGGATCGGCGGCAACCGTGGGAAAGACGGCGCTTGTGCTGGTGGGGAAGTTGTGAAGAATGAATCGAAAGCTGAAACGATCTTTGTCGCGCAACTGGTGATCCACTTTCGATGTCCACGTTGTCAGGTTGAGTGCCGTGACGTTGCTGCCCGTGAAATTGTTCGCTCCCGCCAGGTTGCTGGGCGTCTGATTCGGCGTCGGGTAGAGCGCCGCCAAAGCGGACCCCACGGCATCGATGCGCGCGGCGGGAATGATGTTGCCGGCGAACTGCTGGCGCGCGGTTCCGGTGGTTGTGTTGGGATCGAAGATGGGAATCAGCGCGCCCGCCGCGGTGAAGGTTTGCGAGAAGTTCCCGGCGCGCTGCAATGCGGTTGGCACGGTGAGCGTCTGCGTCGCGCCCACGCGCTGCTTCTGCCATTCGATGTTGGTGAAGAAGAACGTGCGATTGCGAATGATGGGTCCACCGGCGGCGACACCGAAAATGTTCCAACGCAACGGAGCTTTCCTTGCGGCGAAGAAGTTCTTGGCGTCCATTTTGTCGTTGCGGAAGAATTCGTAAAGCGTGACGCGCAGTTTGTTGTCGCCGGAACGCGTGGTCATGGCGACGACGCCGCTCGACGTGTTGCCATACTCAGCCGAGTAAGCGTTCTGCTGCACGCGAATCTCCTGCACCGCCTCCACCGGCGGATTGAACAACGCCTGCGTTACTTCCAGAGCGATATTCGACGCGTTGACGCCGTCAATCAGCCACTGCTGTTGATCGGCGCGTCCGCCCGCCACGGCCACGCGCGGACGGATGACGTCGCCCGACACAAACACGGAGTTGCCTTGCAGCGCCAGAAGTTCCCCCACGCGGCGTCCCGTGAGCGGCATGTCGACCACCGTCTTGTGCTCAATGAATTGCCCGACCGTGGAGGTTTCCGATTCCAACAATTGCGCCGACGCTTTCACTTCCACCGTCTCGCTGACCTGGCCCAGCTCCATCGAAATGTCCAGGCGGCCGACGCGCCCGGATTCCATCACGATGTCGCGGCGCGAGTAAGTGCGGAATCCTTTGGCTTGCGCCGTCAACCGGTAGCGCCCCGGTTGCAGCAGCGGGAATGTGTATTCGCCCGCCGCATTCGTGGCGGAGTGTTCGACAACTCCGGTGGCGTCGTTGCTCAAATCGATAGTGACGCCGGGCAGATTCGCTCCGGTCTGATCGGTGGCGATGCCGGTGAGCGTGCCGGAACTTTGCGCGAACAGCGTCGCGCCCGCCAACAGGAACAGCGTCTTAAACATGAAACCTCCCAATGGTTGTGGCCACTATCTTACACCGCGAAGTTGTTTGTGAGGAATGCGGCAGTTTGCTAAACTGAAATCTCCTACCCGTGGCCAGGTAGCTCAGTTGGTAGAGCGCAGCCCTGAAAAGGCTGGCGTCGGCGGTTCAATTCCGTCCCTGGCCACCACGCTTTGACTTGGTAGAATGAATTTGGAGTCGTCTTGGCGTTTCCAGTTTCATCTTACGTCGAAGATCAGGATGGCGCTCTTAGGATCGCAGGCACTCGTGTTTCACTCTCTTCCGTCATAGTTCACTTTCAACAGGGCCAAACTCCCGAACAGATCGTCGACTCCTTTCCCACGTTGACTCTCGCCTACAATAAATATCTTAAACCACGTTTTAATGCTTTTTTAATACAATTTTTCAGTACCTAAATTATCTAATTACTTGTCTTGTCTTAATACCGTTACCATTACTTTTACTATATGCTTTAGATTTGTTTACTTTCT
>JACPVQ010000213.1 GCA_016191645.1 Candidatus Solibacter usitatus | reverse complement strand
GGGCAGATCTCCAGATCTGCGAGGCGGTCTCCAGACCGCCTCTGTTGGGATTGACTGGAATCTCCGAAAACGGCTGCGATGCAGCCGATGGCCTCTGACGAGGCCATGCGGGATCTGGAGATCCCCCCGCAGATCTGGAGATCTGCCCCACTGGGTTACTCAAACACCTGGTCGACGTTCACAATGCGCACGGCCTCCGGCGCAATCCGTAACGGCAGCTTCTGGACCACCTGATCTTCATCCAGCACCTCTTGCGGCTTCGCCGAGTTGTACTTCATCGGCGAGGCCGCTTCTTTTACGATTTGGTCGCGCAGCGCCGCACAATCCTTTCCCACCAGCACAATCTGCATGTTCGCGGGCGAGAGGTGTTTTTTCACCGCGCGGTTCACGTCGGCCACCGTCAGTTTCGCCAGCGCATTTTTCAGATAGCCGTTGTATTCCGGAATGCCGTAGAACCTGCTGTCGATGGCGTAGCCCAGTTCGGCGCGCTTCGTGCGCGTCAACAGGTTCACGTATTTGGAAAGAAAGCTGCGAGTCTTCTCGAACTCCTCCGCCGTGAGCCCGCGCTCGCTGAGACGTTCCAACTCGTGGATCGCCAGCCGCAACGTAAAGTGCGCCGTCTCGGGTTCGACGGGTCTGATCCACACTTGAAAAATCTGCTGCCGTCTGGCGAGATTCGGATCGGGCTCAAATTGAAACATGCCGCGCGGAAAGTATTCGATGTAAGCGTAGTCTCCGTAGTTGAGCCCGCGCACTTCACGAATGCGGTCGTACAAACGCACGCCGCTATTGCGATGTTGTCCGAGCCAGCTTTGCGCGACCAGCAGCGGCACAAAGTCGGGGTCGCCGCGTTTCACCGCAAGCGGAAAGCCCATCGACATGGCAACCGATCGCGTGTCCTTCTCGATCATCAACAGACGCCGCCCTTTGATCGCTTCCGGCTGCGGAAGTGGAGTAGAGTCCCGCTTACCAGCGGGCAGTTTGTCGAACTCTTTTCGCAGCCGCTCCTCGTATCCCGCGGGATACCCGCCCGCAATCGCGATGGTGAGATTCGCGCGCGTATAACGCGCTTGGTAGAACTCCTTGAGATCGCCGGCCGTCAGCTTTTCGATCGCCTTGGCCAAACCCGCATTAGGGTGGCGATAGGGATGATTCTCGTAGATCGCCTGGTACAGCGCTTCCTTCCCCAACTCCTCGTCGTTATTGCCGCGCAGCGAAACACGCAGATAACTGACGGCATCGTCCTTCAACCGCCGCAGGTCCTCATCGCGCCAACCCGGATCAAGCAGCATGTCGCGCAACAACGCGTGAAACTCATTCAGATTGTCGGCATGCGTCTCGGCGGAAAACGTGGTCATCTCCTTGTCCACTTGCCATTCCACCTGCGTAGCCATCGGGAAGAGCGCATCGACAATCTGTTGATACGTCATGCGCCGCGTACCGCCTTCGGCGAGCATCGATGCAGTGAGCGATGTCAGGCCTTCCTTGCCTTTGGGATCGGAAGCGGAGCCCGTGCGAAAGACGATGCGAATCGTGATCAACGGCGACTTGCCGGGTTGCGCGATTACTTGAGCGTCCAAGCCGCCTCCCGCAATCAGCCCCATGACGGCGGCCATCCAAATGCGCATTGTGCCTCCACTCGAACTCCTCACCATACCCGGAACGGGGTAGCCTCGCGAACGCCGTGCGCGGTTACCTCTCCCACCAGCACATCTTCGGTGCGGTTTCTTTCACGCGGTGTAGTGAGTTCGACGCGAATGAAATTTTCGCTGAGCGCCGTGCCATTCGCGTCCAGCGTGACGACTGATATGTTCTTCCCCACCATCGCCTTGCGAAACGCAAGGTTCTTTGCCGCTCCCAACTCCCGCAGAATCCGATTGCGCTCCTTCCGCGTTTCCATAGAGACGTGCGTCATATAAGAAGCCTCGGTGCCTGGCCGTTCGGAATAGGTAAAAACATGCAGATAGGTGAACGGCATGCGTTCAATGAAGCCGCGGCTCTCTTCAAACTCTTCCCAAGTCTCGCCGGGGAATCCCGTCATGACGTCCGCGCCGATGGCGGCATCGGGCATCCATTGACGGGCCTTTCGCACGCGATCTTCATAGTGATTTGGCCGGTATTTGCGCCGCATGCGGCGCAGAACGGCGGCAGAGCCCGATTGCAACGGCGCGTGAACATGCTTGGCGATGCGCGGGCTCTCCGCCATCAGACCAAGCAGGTCGTCGGAAAAATCCATCGGCTCCACCGAACTCAAGCGCAGACGCCGGACATCGGTCTCGGCTAATAATCTGCGCACTAAATCCGGCAGACGCGAGCGCCCTTCGAATTCGCGCCCCCATCGCCCTAGATTGATGCCGCTGAGGACAATCTCCTGATGATCCACCGCAAGTTGCCGCACCTGTGCCACCACCTGATCCAGGGGAGCGCTGCGGCTTCGGCCACGTACCGATGGAATGATGCAGAACGAGCAGCGATTGTTGCAGCCATCCTGGATTTTGAGGTTGGGACGCGTGCGGTCGCCTGCCGCATCTTCCACGGGTGCGCTCAGAAACTCGTGCTGTTCGAAGATATCGCCGACGTGTATCTGGCTGTGATATTCCTCCGCTCGGGATTCCCGAATCAAATCTCCAATGCGCGTCTTGTGCGAGTTCCCGACCACCCACTGAACACCCGGCAATTGCGACAACTCTTCGGGCGCGCGCTGGGCGTAGCATCCGGTGATCAGAATGCGCGCCTCCGGATTCTCCCGGTGCACGCGGCGCGCCACCTGCCGCACCTCATCGTCGGCGACGGCGGTAACCGTGCACGTATTCAGAACCACGAGATCGGCGTCGCGATGGCTCTCCACCGCCTTCATCTCCTGTCCGCGCAACATTCCTTCGATGGCTGCGCCGTCCGCCTGCGAGGCCCGGCATCCGAAGTTGTGCACGTGGAAAAGATGCATCGGTTACTTCTTTGTCTCTAACGTGACGATGGTCCGCTCGTTCTCGATAAAATATTTGCGCGCGATACGCCGCAAATCCTCCGGAGTCACCTGCGCGTAGCGGTCGTACAAACGATTGATGGTTTCCGGAGTGCGCCGCAGTGCAATGTAGTGCGCCAAAGATTCGGCAATCGCCTCGCTATTGTTGAGCCGCAGGGCGAAGCTGTAGCGCAGCCGTTTCTTGACGGTTTCCAATTTTTCCACAGCCACCAGTTTCTCTTTCAACGATTCGGCCGTCTCCAAGATCTCGCGCTCCACGCGCGCCATGTCGCTACTCTTCTTTACGCGCGCGCTCATCTGAATCAGGTTCGGGTCGGCGTGGTCGAAGTTGTCAACGCCCAAACGATCGACGATCTGTTCTTCGATCACCAGGCGGCGGTAAAGATCGGAGTTAGCGGAAAAACCAAGATTGCCAAGAATGTCCAGGGCCGCGCTGTCCAATTCCGTGTCGGTGTAGGCGGCATTGCGGAACGCCACGCAAACCCATGGGAGCGTCGCCGCCGGCCAATCGACGTGCGCACGCCGCGGCTTGTCATGCGCCGTTTCGGCGGGAATCGCGGGCACGTAGGAGCCTCGCTTCCAATTTCCCCAATGCCGGTCGATCATTCCGCGAACGGCGTCTGGAACAACGTCACCTACAACGATGATCGTCGTGTACTCGGGGCGATAGTAGCGATCGAAAAACGTCTTGCTGTAGGCGTACTGATTGGGCATGTCCTGAATGTCTTTCAGGAAACCCATCGTCGTGTGTTTGTAAGTGTGCCGGTCGAAGGCGGTGTTGTAAAGCACCTCGGAAATCTTCTCCGACGGCTCCGCGCTGTTCTTGTTGTATTCGCCGAGAACGGCCAATGCTTCCGTGCGGAACAAATCCTCCGCATAGGCAAGATTTTGGAAACGATCGGCCTCCAAACGCAAAACGGTGTCCAGATCTTCTTTGGAAAAAGTGGTGTGATACTGCGTGCGATCGTCCCACGTGGATGCGTTGAACGATGCGCCGGCGCGCTTCATGAGGCCTTCGTATTGCGCCGGCGTCGTGTTCTTGGTGCCGCGGAACATCAGGTGCTCGAAGAAGTGCGCAAAGCCGCTCTTGCCCGGCTCAACCTCGTTCCGCGATCCGGTCTGCGTCACAATGTACACGGCAACCACGTTCGGATACTCCGTGGGCACCGTGATGAGGCGCAATCCGTTTGGAAGATCTTCCTGCCGGTAATCGTAGGGAAAGATCTTCTTCGGTTCGTCCTTCGGATTGGCCATCATCATAGTTACGCAGAGTAGAATACAGAGCCGGCCAAACATGTCGCAGCCTCCCCAGCTATTGTGAGTTTCGCATTTCGCGCCGGATGTCTTGCACCACGCCGGTCTTGTCGTCACCGGCCAACTCCTGCTCCATTCGCCGCAGAGCGACACCGACAACATCGCGATGATGCAGTTTGGAGCCGATCTCCGTTTCCTCAGTGAGCTTGAGCCAAATCTCATGCAGCCGGTCGAGATCTTCCGGCCACAACCGCGGCGGGTGGGGGCCAAGATTCACGTAAGCGGATGGCCGGTCGCGGCTGATGATTTCCAAAGAGAACGGATGGCGCGGCTCGGGTAGCCGCTCCCACGCCAAGCCGATTCTGCGCGCCAGCTCGTCCGAAGTCATGCGCGCAGAAACGCCCGAGACCAGGCGCGATGCCTGCAGTCTGTTCGCAGTCTGTACCATCGCATCGAACGGGTCGACGCCGGGAACAACCAGGAGTTCCACGGGTTTTCCTTCGCGCTCGGCGTGTTGCACCACTTGCGTAAACAACTGCTTTTCGTAATCGCTGAAAAGTTGATCTTCGCGAAGGCCATATTCGGCCGCGCCTGTGGAGAGCTGCCGCACCGTCATCACCACAATATCGTGGCGGCGCAGGTTTGTTTTTTCCAGGACTTTTTTCAGATGCTCCATCCGTTGAAAGTCGCGAACGGCAACCAGGATACATCCCGACCGCGCGTGGAGAGTGCTTTCGGCGACGGTTGCTTCATGTTCGATGTTGAAGTTCTCAAGACCCTTGGAGCCCGCTTTGGCACGCCTCTTGTTGATGTATTCGGAGAAAAAGAAAAGTCCGCACAAGATGACCGTAAGCGTGATGCCCGCTTTCGTGGCCACCTGCTTGGTGAAGAGATTGGCCACCGCGGTGAGGAACAGGATGAGCACGCTGAGAATCAATCCCACGGGTATCTCGCGACCGGCAAGGCTGAAATTGAGTGGCGTCTTGTACTCCTGATCCTTCCTTTGAAAGCGGAGGAACAGAACCCCGAGGCCTTTCATGAAGAAACTCCACACGACGCCGAACGCGTACGCTTCGCCGAGCCAGACGAGATCGCCGCGGCTGATGATGAGCGTCGATATCTGCAGAATCGCGATGAGATTGATAATCCGCGAAGTGGTGCCGAAGCGCTTGTGCGGCTTGCGGAAATAATCGAGCAGGACGCCATCTTCGGCAACGCGGTTCAAGATGCCATTGGCGCCAATGATGGCGGTGTTCACGGCGCCGGAAAGGATCAGCACGCCCACGATGACAACGAAAATGTGGAAGACGAGCCGCAGCAGTTCCGGACCAACCAGGCTCATTGCCAACCCGCCGATCAGATTGTCGTAATAGTTCTTGCGGATGCCGTCGGGAATGATCATCACGGCAAGCAGGCTGATGAGGCCTGTGCTAATCACCGCGTAGACGCAGACGATATTCGCGGTGATACGCAAGTTGCGCATCTTCGGATAGCCGATTTCGCGGTACACCTGTGCCAACGTCTCGAAACCGCTCATGGCAAGAAGCGAATGACCAAATCCGACCACGATGATCACTAGCGGAAGTTGCGCCCAGAACGTTCCGTGCAGCCAGCCGAGAGAGGTTTTGTCGAGAGTCAGATTGCCCGGCAGCGGCGGCGGCGGTAGCTGCCAGTTCCCGCGAAGAACCAGAGTAATGCCGCACCAAATCAATAGGATCACAACCATCAACGTCGTGATCTGCATGATGCGCAGCGCCTTGCCGCTAGATTCGTGAATCCCCTTGACGTTCTCCCACCAAAAGTAGATGGTGACCGCGACGGAAAAGAAAACGGCGAACGAGTTTGCGTCGACGCGAAAACTTTGATGGCCGATCTCGCTCATCTCATTCAACAAGTGGCCAAGGTACTGCCCCGCGCTGACGACGCTGATGGGACCGGTCAACACGTAATCAACTACGAGCGCGGACACCGAAAGCTTCGCCATGTTGGGGCCAATGCTGTCGCGGACCACAACATAAACGCCGCCGCGCACGAACATGCTGCAACTCTCCATGTAGATGGAGCGCACGGCGAAGCTGAACAGCATCACGGCGAGGACAAAATAGGGAGCCGACTTGCCAATAGCCTGTTCGGTGATGCCGCCGACGTAGAACATCGTCGAAGCGAGATCGCTCAGAACGATAGCGGCACCGCGCCAGAAGCTAATGAAACTGAGGGCTACTGTGGTGGCAACGACGACTTTCGTCGTCTGCGAGATAGGTGAGACTGCACCGCCGGACTGCGCGGATTCGGAGGACATGGTGATTGCGAGCTACCCACATATGGTAAGCCTAACGATATGAGGAAATCCAGCGAGGCCGATTTACGCGGGCACGCCTCGCGGATCGTCTTCACGCTGCGGGAGGCGGGCTTCCAGGCGTATCTGGTAGGTGGATGCGTGCGCGATGAACTTATGGGAAACGCGCCCAAAGACTACGATGTGGCCACCAGCGCCCTTCCGCAGCAGGTTCTGGCGCTGTTTCCCGATAGTGGAACCGTCGGCGCGCACTTTGGGGTTGTTCTTGTTCGCGCGGGCCGGGCGCAAGTGGAAGTCGCGACCTTTCGTTCCGATGCCGGCTATTCCGATGGACGCCATCCCGATGCCGTTTCGTTTGAGCTGACGCCGCGCAAAGACGCTTTGCGGCGCGATTTCACTATCAATGCCGTATTCCTCGATCCATTCACCGGCGAGGTCTTGGACTTCGTGGGAGGGCGGAACGACATGCGCGACGCAGTTATTCGCGCCATCGGCGATCCGCGAGCGCGCTTCGAGGAAGACAGACTCCGCATGCTGCGCGCGGTGCGCTTCGCCGCGCGGTTCGGCTTCGACATTGAGCCCGGTACCTTACATGCGATCCGGGAAATGCGCGCTCTGATTCACACTGTTGCGGCCGAGCGCATTCGCGACGAACTGTTCCGTATCCTTACGGAAGGCCAAGCACGACGAGGATTTCAACTGCTGGATGAGTGCGGCCTGCTCGCGGAAATTCTCCCTGAGGTCAAGGCGTTTCAAGGCGTAGAACAGCCGCCCGAGTTCCATCCCGAAGGCGATGTTTGGACACATGTGATGTTGATGTTGGAGCAGATGGGCAAGGCCGGCACACACTTGGCCCTTGGCGTTTTGCTGCACGACGCCGGCAAGCCGGCGACATTCCGCGTTGCCGATCGCATCCGCTTCGACGGGCACGTCGAGAAAGGAGTGGAGATCGCGCGCGGCATTCTCTCCCGCTTTCGATGTTCCGGCGACCAAATGGATTCCGTGACCGCTCTGGTGGCGAATCACATGCGCTTCATGGACGTTCCCAAAATGAAGCCGAGCACGCTGAAGCGGTTTCTACGTCTCCCGGACTTTGAAGACCATCTGGAATTGCACAGGCTCGATTGCCTTTCCAGCAACCGCGATCTGAGGACCTATCATCACGTACGGGAAATCCTCGGACAGATGCCTGCCGAAGTGTTGCGCCCAGAGCCGCTGCTCACGGGACGCGATCTCATCGAGGCCGGCTTTCCGCCCGGTCCGCAATTCAAGAAGGTGTTGCGCGCCGTGGAAGATGCGCAACTCGACGGGTCCATCCGCACGAAAGAAGAAGCACTGCAGCTGGTGCGCAGCCTAAACTAGCTTTGTTTGTAGGGCAGATCTCCAGATCTGCGAGGTGGTCTCCAGACCGCCTCCGCCGGGAGCGATACGTCGCCGAAAATCGGCTGCATAGCAGCCGATGGCCTCTAACGAGGCCATGCGGGATCTGGAGATCCCTTAGCAGGTCTGGAGACCTGTCCCCACACAGAAGATGTCTAGTCGGAACGGCCGCGCACCTTGTCGAACGGCAATACTCCGCACTTCGCCGCCCACGCATCGTACGCCTTGGTCATGCGGTCCAGCCTCGCAGACTCTTTGGATGCCAGATCACGAGTTTCCGTGCGGTCGGCAGCCATGTTGTACAACTCCCAGCCGGCCTTGAAACGCGAAACCGCCTTCCAATCGCCGTCACGCACGGCCCGGTTCCCTTCGTGCTCCCAAAACAAAGTGGTCTTCCTTTGTTTTTCTCCGCGCACGGCGGCCATTAGACTTTGACCTTCCGCGGGCACGATTGGTTTGCCCTTATGAGTTGAGGGGTAGCGGCCGCCCGAAACTTCCATGCACGTCGCCATGATGTCGATCAGATGCGATGGGCGGTCGATCACAGCGTTCTTCTGGCGGATCCCGTTCGGCCACTGCATGATGAGCGGGGACGAAATTCCTCCTTCGTGCACCCAGTGTTTGTACAAGCGGAACGGTGTATTGCTGGCGTTCGCCCACGGCGGAAGATAGCTGGTGAACGATTCCGCGGGACCGGGAGGACCGGGCTGTTCGCCGCCAATGGGTCCTTCCGCGCAGCCGCCGTTGTCGGCAAGAAACAGGATGAGCGTGTCCTGCTCCTGACCCAACTCTTTCACTTTGTCCAGCACGCGTCCAATGCCTTGATCCATGCGGTCAATCTGCGCGGCGTACACCGCCATGCGCAGATCCCATTCGTCTTTGTTTTCGACACTCTCCCACGCCGGCACCTTCTCATCGCGAGCCGTCAGCGGCCATTTCCTGTTCACGATGCCCATCGCCATCTGCCGCTCATGGCGTTCCTGCCGCAATCGATCCCAGCCTTTTTTGTACTTGCCGCGATACTTCGCAATGTCCTCCGGCCACGCATGCAGAGGCCAGTGAGGCGCGGTGTAGGCAAGATAGAGAAAGTACGGATTGTTCTTGCGTCCATACTCGTCGATAAACTTCACGGCGTGGTCGGTGAAGGCATCGGTCATATAGAACTTCGGCGAATCGGGAACGTACGGCTTGTCGTCCAACGCCATCTTCCGCTGTCCGTCGAGCTTCCAATAGTTCGACGCGCCGCTGATCAAGCCGAAGTAGCGCTCGAAGCCGCGATCCGTGGGCCAATGCGGACGCTGCTCGCCGACGTGCCATTTGCCAACCATCAGCGGCGTGTAGCCCGATCCGCGAATCGCTTCGGCGATGGTCACGCAGTTCTCGTTGAGGAAGCCGCGGTAGGAAGGAAAGCCGCGGTCGTTCACCATGTGCCCGATGCCGGCTTGATGATTGTAGAGCCCGGTTAGCAACGCCGCGCGTGTAGGACAGCAGCGCGCCGTATTGTAGAACTGCGTGAAGCGCACGCCGTTTTTCGCGAGCCGGTCCAGATTGGGTGTGGCGATCTCGGAGCCGTAGCATCCAATATCGCTGAAGCCGAGATCGTCGGCCATGATCACAATGATGTTGGGCTTCTTCCGGCCCTGCGCCAGTGAGGGTAACGCGGCCGCACCCGCGGCCCGCAGAAAATGTCTACGCAGCATAACCCGCTATCATATCGTCGAATGGCGCTCGACGAATACGCGAAGAAACGCAGCTTCGACAAGACACCGGAGCCGGCCGGAGATCGCCAGTCGTCTGTTGACAAAACGTATCGCGGCGAATTCTGCGTGCAGCGCCACCATGCGAGGCAGCTGCACTACGATTTGCGAATCGAAGTGGGCGGCACGTTGAAATCGTGGGCCGTGCCGGAAGGGCCGACGCTCGATCCGGGCGAGAAGCGCCTGGCCGTTCACGTCGAAGACCATCCCATGGAATACGCCACATTCGAAGGCGTGATTCCCAAGGGCAACTACGGCGCGGGCAGCATGATGTTGTGGGACCACGGCAGCTACGAGGTGATCGGCGAGCCCGCGGCGCAAGGCCAAATGGAACGCGGAGATTTTAAGTTCCATCTCAAAGGACGCAAGCTGCGCGGTGATTTCGTGCTGGTGCGCACGAAACAGAGCAAGGGCCGCGACTGGCTGCTCATCAAGAAAAAGGACGAACACGCCAACCCCGCATGGGACGCGTCGCAATATGAACGCAGCGTGAAGACGGGACGCACGCAGGTTGAGATTGCGACGGGCGTGGAGACGGGCCTGGAACGGACTCCCGGCGCTGTGAAGGCCGCGATGCCCACCGCGATCACGCCGATGATGGCTTTCGCTGCCGCACAGCCGCCCGCCGACCCCGGCTGGAGTTTCGAAGTGAAATGGGACGGTGTTCGGGCGCTGTGTTACATCGGCGATGGGCCGCTGCGCATGATCTCGCGAAACGGAAACGCGATGGAGCGCCGTTATCCGGAACTCGCTACGCTCGCCGATTCACTCGACGCCAAGACGGCAATTGTAGATGGTGAAATTGTCGCCTTAGACGAGCGCGGGCTGCCGAGTTTCGGCCTGTTGCAGCATCGCATGCATGTGGGCGATCCAAGCCACGCCGCTCTCATCGCGCGCAAATCGCCGGCCACGCTCTATCTCTTCGACCTGCTTTATCTCGACGGATACGATTTACGCAAGACGGCGCTGGAAGATCGCAGGCGATTGCTGGCCAGCGTGCTGAAGCAGACGGACCGAGTGAAACTATCCGATCACTTCATCGATCAGGGCCGCGAGCTCATGCAACTGGCGCGGCAATCGAACCTGGAAGGCATTGTCGCCAAGCGCCTCGGGTCGGTGTACGAATCGCGGCGCAGTGCGACATGGTTGAAAATTAAAGTCACCTTGCAGCAGGAGTTCGTCATCTGCGGTTACGGCATTGGGGAGCGCGAGCCATTTGGCAGCCTGATTCTCGGCCTCTATGAAGATGGCAAGTTGCTCTATGTGGGCAACGTTGGATCCGGCTTCGATCAGGAATCGCTCGCCAGCGTGTTCCAGCGCCTGCAGCCACTGGTGGTCAAGAAGATGCCTTTCGCCCGTAAACCGGAGATGATGTTGCAGCCTGTGTGGACGAAACCGGCGCTTGTTTGCCAGGTGAAGTTTTCCTCCTGGACGGATGAGCGTCGTCTGCGCGCGCCTGTCTTCCTGGGCCTGCGCGACGACTTGAGTCCGGAGGAATGCATCTTTGAATCCACGGCGGCCGCCGGATCGGAAGCGAAGTTCGTCCCGCCGGAACCGCTGTTGACGGGCACGCGCGAGAAAATGATCGTCGATGTGGAAGGCCGCCGGCTTTCGTTCACGAATCTCAACAAGATCTACTATCCCGCGGAAGGTTACTGCAAGCGCGATCTCATCAACTACTACTACCAGGTGTCGGATCTCATCCTGCCGTACCTGCGTGATCGTGCGCTCTCCTTGCGCCGCTATCCCGACGGGATTCACGGTGAATCGTTTTTTCAAAAAGACGCGAGCGAACATTTTCCCGACTGGCTCCGCGTGGAGCCCGTCTATTCCGCGCACAACGAAGCGCCCATCCGGTTCGTGGTCGCAGGGGATCGCGCGGCCTTGCTCTTTCTCGCCAATCTCGGCTGCATCGATCAGAATCCCTGGATGAGCCGCATTGGTTCGCTCGACCGTCCCGATTTTCTTCTCATCGATCTGGACCCGCAGGATTGCGACTATGATCGGATCGTCGAAGCCGCGCAGTTGGTGCGGCAGAAGCTGGATGCGATCGGCTTGGTGGGCTATCCCAAAACGACGGGTGGCGATGGAATGCATATCTACGTTCCCATCGAACCCGTTTATCTTTACGAGCAGGCGAGGGCGTTTGTCGAAGTGATTGCGCGCATTGTTGCCGTGGAGCGCCCGGATTTGTTCACGCTCACTCGATCAGTGTCAAAGCGGGAGCGCAACAGAGTCTATTTCGATTTTGCACAGCTCTCCACGGGAAAAACAATTTCCGCCCCTTATGTGTTGCGTGCCTATGCCGGCGCGCCTGTTGCGACACCGCTGGAATGGCGCGAAGTGCGACCGGGTCTCACGCCTTCGCAATTTCACCTGAAGAACGCATTGGAGCGATTCTCACGAGTGGGGGATTTGTTTGCCGGTGTGCTGGACAAGCCGCAGCGCTTGGAACCGGCAATGGAAAAACTCGAACGGTTGGTGAAGAAAAACTAACCGCGCCGGCGATCGAACTGCCATCCGAACCAGAATAGCGACACCAGCCACGCGGCTGCGCAGCACAATGGCGCCAGCGTGGACCCGCGGAAAGTCATCGCACCGACGCCGAACAGCGCTATGATTTGCAACACTCCATGCGTGAACGACGCCCCGGCGGTGAAGCGCCACTGCCTCTGAGGGATGGGATAGAGGACCGCGGCATGATGCCCAATGGTCAGCGCGGCCAAGCCCGCGCTCAACCCGGCGAAGGGGGCCAGTGGCGCTGCGCAGATGGCCACCGCGGCAAGGAACGCGATGTCCTTCGCCAGAAGAATTCGCCATCCGGAAAGCGGCAATAACCGGTAGCGCATCAAACCCTGCCCCGCGTCCAGCGCAAAAAGTCTTTGTGCGCAGGTGCTCAGCGCCAGCACGGACAACATGGTCACGCCGAATTTCATCGCCGGTTGCGGAACAGGCGAGCGGTACACAAAGAATGTCCCCAACAGGGAAAGGATGACGGCGACATAAGTATCGAGCAAACATAATTGCTCGCGGATGTTCTTCCGCACCAGAGCGCCCATGCCACCGGGAAACGCAGGGATGTCCCGTAGAATATTCAGGCGAGGCACGCGCTGCAAAATGCCGCCAACCCAGATGGCCAGCAGATTCGCCGCAATCGCAACGGCGAAAAACTGCACGGTAAGCAGCCGGAATCGAACTCCACCGTAAATCGCAACTCCAGTCAACACCCAAAAGACCGGACTGAGAAACACGCTTAACACGTGCAGCCGGATGCGGTCGCCGGGGCCGATGGGAAGCACTTGCAGGCGTTCGTCCGGGACCTTGCGCATAGGATCGGTGCTGAGAGGAAAGAACAACAGCAATCCCAGGATGAGTTGCGGGAAATAGGCGCTCTCCGGCTGCTTCACCAGCAATAGCATCGTGAACAGAAAGAAATTATTGGCACTGAGGGACTGCAATGCACGCAGCTCACGCCACGACACGCGCGCAATGGCGCCTAAGACCGGTCTGATCCCAGCCACGGCAGATCCTCAACGCGTGGAGATTCCACGAGATCGAAATACATCTCTTCCAAGCCGGCGGGCAGATGCTCCGCCTTGGAATTCCAAACGAGGCGGCCCTGCCGGATCAGAACATAATGCGTCGCGATTTTTTCCACCACGGGCAGGATGTGCGACGTGAACAGCACCGTGACTCCTTTGCCTGCAAGGTTCACCAGCAGATCGCGAATCATTTTCGAGGTGACCGGATCGATGCCTTCGAAGGGTTCATCCAGAAAAAGCACGCTCGGATTGTGAAGCAGGGCCATCGCCAGCGCGGTCTTCTTGCGCATCCCATGTGAACAGTGATCGGCGAAGGTGTCGCGGCCATGTTCCAGAGCGAGCGCCCGCAGAAGCCCGTTTGATCGCTCCTTCACTTCTTTCTTCGAGAGCCCGTAAACACTGCCCGACATGTGCAGATGTTCTTCCACCGTAAGGAAATCGAACAGGCCGAGATGTTCGGGAAGCACGCCGATACGCCGCTTGAGCTCCTTCGACGCCGCAACCGCATCGAGACCCGCAACCACCGCGGTGCCGGATG
>JACPVQ010000018.1 GCA_016191645.1 Candidatus Solibacter usitatus | reverse complement strand
GTACTATTCGCGTCTGTTTGGATTGGGAGAACGCGCCGGCCTCAGCATTGATGGCGAGCAGCCAGGCATGTTACCGTCCGCCATTCCCGAAGCCGGCGTCGGCATGATGACTAGTTTCGGCTCCGGTATTTCGCTGACGCCGTTGGAACTGGCCTCCCTGCTTTCGGCTGTCGCAAACGGCGGCACCTTGTACTATTTGCAGCATCCCACCACCTTGGAGGAAGTTGCCAATTTTGTTCCCCGCGTGAAACGCAAGCTCGATATTCGCCAGTGGATTCCCGAAGTGCGCCCGGGAATGATGGGCGCCGTGGAATACGGAACCGCGCGCCGCGCCGGAGTGAATAACGACGAAACCATCTTAGGCAAGACAGGAACCTGTACCGATCAACGCACTCCCACGCATCTTGGCTGGTTCGGATCGTTCAACGATGTCGGCCGCAACACGTTGGTGGTGGTCGTATTGCTGACCGGCGGCAAGCCTGTCAACGGCCCGGTGGCCAGCGGTGTTGCCGGTGCGGTGTACCGTCATCTTTCGCAGCAGAACTACTTCGCGCACGCGCGCACCATTTCGCCGTCTGCATTGACTTCCACGCAGATGTGCTGCGCCCGCTGAACAATTACTCTGGAAACACCAGCGGCGTAATCGCGTATAGCAATTCCGGCAGTCCCGCTCCCGTCACGCTGGAGATTTTGTAGAACGGCATCTTCCTTCGCGCTGCCGCGCGCTTCAGTTTCTCTATCCGGCCGGCGTCCTGCGCGACATCCGTCTTGGTTGCCACCACGATCATCGGTTTCTTCACCAATTCCTCGCTGAAGCTGCCCAGCTCTTTGAGAATGATCTTGAAATCGTTCACAGGGTCGCGTCCCGAGAATTCGGAGACGTCCACCAAGTGAACCAGCACCTTCGTTCGCTCCACATGGCGCAAAAACTGAACGCCCAGTCCCGCCCCTAAGTGCGCGCCTTCTATCAGGCCGGGAATATCCGCAACGACGTAAGTTTTGTCGTCGGAAACGCGAACCACGCCGAGATTCGGCTCAAGAGTCGTGAACGGGTAATCGGCGATCTTCGGGTTTGCCGCCGAGATGCGCGAGATCAATGTCGATTTGCCGGCGTTGGGAAATCCTACCAATCCTACGTCCGCCAGTAGTTTCAACTCCAGCCGCAAGTTCCATTCTTGACCCGGCTTCCCCGGTTCGTGCTCCTCGGGAGCCTGGTGCGTGGGAGTCGCAAAATGCTGGTTGCCGCGTCCGCCGCGCCCCCCGCGTGCAATCAGATACCGCTCACCCGATGTCGCGAAGTCGTGCAGTAACTCGCCCGTGGCTTCATCGTAGACCACCGTACCCACGGGTACCGGCAAGTCCTACGACGCTCCGTCGCGCCCCGGTCGATTGCTTCCTCCGCCGTGCCGGCCGCGCTCCGCCTTGTGCTCCGGGTTGTAGCGGAAATGCAGCAGTGTGTTGTGATGCGGACTCGCTACCATAAAGATGTCGCCGCCTCGCCCGCCGTCTCCTCCCGAAGGACCGCCCTTAGGGACGAACTTCTCACGCCGGAACGCCATGCAGCCGTTCCCGCCGTCGCCGGCTTTGATCCAAATACGAGCTTCGTCGAGAAACATTTGGTAGGATGTACTACTTACTTGCTGAAATCTTCCCAGGCTGCGACGATTTCTATTGGTTGCGGCTGTGCAGTTCTGTACTACTAGACTTTGAAATCATCCTAGGCTGCGAAGATTCTCTTTGGTTGCAGATGTGCTGCTCTGTGGGGCAGATCTCCAGATCTGCGGCGGGATCTCCAGATCCCGCATGGCCTCGTCAGAGGCCATCGGTCGTGCAGCGGCCGACCTGTATAGGCTTTCAACCGTGCCAGCCGTGCGGCCGATGTCTTACGGCTACGCCGTCGTCACGCTGATGAACTTGCCTAGCCTGCCGCGATCGCGAAATTGCACAATCCCTGGAATCTTGGCGAAGAGGGTATCATCCTTGCCGCGGCCAACATTTTCGCCCGGCTTGAACGTCGTGCCGCGCTGCCGTACGATGATCGATCCACCGGTGACGACCTGGCCGCCAAACACCTTCACTCCTAGCCGCTGCGCATTGGAATCGCGTCCGTTTTTGGAGCTGCCTAAACCTTTTTTATGTGCCATATGAAGTTCTTCCCGTCCTCAACTACGCGACGATCTCGCCGATCTTCACTTCCGTCAGTCGCTGCCGGTGTCCCAGAGTTTTCTTGTACTGCTTCTTTCTCTTGAACTTGAACACGATCACCTTGCCATCGCGGAACTGCGATTGAATCTTGCCTTTGACGCGTGCCGATGCAGCCGCCGCGCCCGTCCGCAACACGCCGTCTTCCCCGCTGATTGCGAGCACTTTGTCGAATTCAATTTCGCCCTCGGCCGCCAGCTTTTCCACTGCGATGACGTCGCCGGGAGAGACGCGATATTGCTTGCCGCCGGTTTCGATTACTGCGTACATAACTAACCTCGATGGATTCCAGTTATTGATGGCTTACTTGGGAGGGCACACCTACACGTCGCGCCGCCACATGGCCGTAAACAACCAGCTTACAACAGCCAACCATCCCAAAGCAAACTCGAGTCAGGACACCTCTTTGAGTGCAACCTCTTAGAGCCAAGGATGGATGTGGTTCAGGCGTTGCGTGTGGTGCCGAATCAGTCCGCGGATCCTGTGGGGATATTTCCGGCGGCCGCGTGCGGGCGTCAGGATGAATCAGACGCCGACCTCTTGAAGCGAAGTGGCCGCCAAGGCTCGGCGGGTCAAAGTCCGCAGTTCGTCCACGGAATCGATTCCTGCCACGCGGCTGGTCACCGGCTCATCCGGCGGACCGAAGCGGGCAGCCAAAATGTCCAGCAAAACCGCGCGTAATGCGCCAAGCACTTCCTGCCTGCCTTCCACACGGCCTTTCTCGATCCCTTTGAGCTCCCAACTGGTGACGTATTCCACAATTTCCTCCTTCTGCTCCGGCGGCAGCTTTTCTTCGGCGATGGAGCGAAACCGCATGTCTTCCGTTTCGTTCAACCTCAAGTGTGCATCGACGAACGACGCAATCAATCGCATCCGCGCCCGGTCCAGCTTCAATGTCAACATCAACAGCAGGCACTCGACCTTCACTCGCGGCCGGTCCCGGTCCGCTATCTTCATTTTAGCCATAAGCGCGCTGGCCACCGGGTTGGGCCGGTTCACAAACCTTCGCCAGGAGAGCCGGTTCAACTGAACCACGCGATAAGTGAATCGCAACACTTCGCCATCGGGAAAATCGAGCCGGTAGGAGTTTGGCTGCGCCTTCTTCGGTTCGTCGTGCGAATAAATCACGATGGGATAGACGGGCAAACCTCGCTTCTCGGTGAGCGCCGAAAAATAGCTGAAGAAGCGGCGGGGGAAGGTTGCCGGGGCGGTACTTTGATGTTCTACGTGAATGAGGAAAAACGCGTCGCTACTCT
>JACPVQ010000212.1 GCA_016191645.1 Candidatus Solibacter usitatus | reverse complement strand
TCCGCTTCCGTTTGTTTCGGGTTGGTAACAATGCGGGTTTCACTCGACTTCGAAACCTCTCACCGCTACACATCGGCCATCGAAGGAATCGACGTTCCGGTCGCACTCTACGTGGGGAGACAATCGGTGGAATTGGTGGGTAAGCTCGACACAGGGGCGGCGCACTGCATCTTCGAGCGCAAGTACGCCGAGATGCTTGCACTGGATGTCGAGTCAGGCCGGCTTCAACCGTTTCGGACGGTGGCAGGATCGTTCAACGCCTATCAGCATGAGGTCACCATCCAGACTCTTGGCATCGAGTTCTCCGCGGTAGTCTTCTTCGCGCAAGATCCGGTATTCAACAGGAACTTTCTTGGCCGGGCCGGTTGGGCTGATCGCCTTCGCATCGGGATTGTCGACTACGACCGCATGCTCTATCTGAGCCCGTACAAATAGTGGATTGTTAGTCACGGGGGGATCCTCCAGAAGTTCGTGGGCAGCCGAAGATCATATAATTGGTCGCATGCGACGCGCGATTTTTTCCATCTTCAGCGTGTGCCTGTGCTCGCTGTTTGCGCAGCGCAATTTGATTCCAACGGATTCCCCGGCGGTGGAAGCCGGAAGGCAGATCTATATGGGCGCGTGCTCCGGTTGTCACGGCGCGACCGGCGAAGGCAGCCAGGGGCCCAGCCTCCTTTCCGGTCGGGCCAGCCGCCTGCCGGACCGCACGCTCCTAAACTCCATCCAGAACGGGTTGCCGGGAACCAGCATGCCGAACTTTCCCATGGGGAGCGAAAAGATCAATCAGGTGGCCGCGTTCGTGCGCTCGCTTACCGCGCCGGCGATCACCACGCAGCCTGCGGGTGATGTGGAACGGGGCAAGCGGTACTTTTTTGGCGCGGGCAAGTGTTCCACCTGTCACATGATTCTGGGGCAAGGCGGACATCCCGGACCGGACCTTTCCAACATCGGGTCGGAACGTACGTCGGGTCAGATTCTGGAATCGATCATGAAACCTTCGGCACGAATAGCGGAAGGATATCGTGGGGTCGTTGCGGCATTGAAGTCCGGCCCAACAATTCAGGGCGTGGCCAAGAATCACAATAACTATTCGGTGCAAATCCTGGACAAGGATGGAAGACTGCATTTGTTGAACCGTGAAGAAATCGCCAAGTTGGAACTGATGGACGCCTCGCTGATGCCCTCCACTTCCGACGCCGCCGAGGCCCGTCATTTGGTGGCATTCTTGGCACGGCAGTCGACGCGGATGAAGGAAGGGGCGTTGTCGAAATGAGATTCGCACTTGTTTTTTGCATCCCGCTGTTCGCAGCGGCGCAGGTGACCCCTGAGGCGATTGCCAACTCGCCAAATGCGGAATGGCTCACTTATCACGGTGATTATTCCGCCCGGCGTCATTCCTCCTTGAAACAGATTACGCCGGACAATGCGAAGTCGCTGGTTGCGAAATGGGTGTTCCACATAGACGGTGCGAAGAAGCTGGAAGCCTCACCCATTGTTCACCGCGGCCTGATGTATATCTCCAACACGAATGAGATCTACGCGCTGGATGCGCGCAACGGACGCAAGGTTTGGCACTACTCCGCAAAGAATGCGAAAGGGACGCGCGTGAATCGCGGCTCGGCGATTCTTGGAGACAAGGTCTACTTCGTCACCGCCGATTGTCACCTCATCGCCCTGAACCGTTCCACCGGAAATCTCATTTTCGATGTGACTTACGCCTCCTTTGATGCCGGCTACACCACGTCGATTGCACCGCTGGCGATCAGGAACGGGATTCTTGTCGGCGTGGCGGGCGGTGGATCAGGCCAGCGCGGCTTCGTCGCGGCACTGCACCCCGACACAGGGAAGGAAGTCTGGCGATTCTGGACCGTTCCAGGCAAGGGCGAGATTGGATCGGAAACGTGGGGCGGGTTTCCTGCCGAGATGGGAGGCGCGCCGACGTGGACCACGGGATCCTATGATCCGCAGTTGAATCTCGTCTACTGGCCCACAGGCAACCCGTGGCCCGATTTCTATGGCGGGCGGCGGCCCGGCGACAATCTGTATTCCGATTGCGTGCTCGCCCTCGACGCGGCCACGGGGAAACTCAAATGGCATTTTCAATTCACGCCTCACGACGTGTGGGATTGGGACGCCAATGAGAATCCGGTTTTGTTGGACGCCGTCTTCCGCGGCAAGCCAAGAAAGCTGCTGGTGCAGGCCAATCGCAATGGCTTCTACTACATTCTGGACCGCGAGACGGGCGAGTTCCTGCACGCCAAGCCGTTTGTCACGAAACTCGATTGGACCAGCGGTTTGGATGACAGGGGCCGCCCCAAGGTGATTCCGGAAAAAATTCCGACGCCGGCGGGGACAAAGGTCTGCCCCTCGGTGCGCGGCGCATCCAACTGGATGTCGCCATCCTACAATCCGGCGACAGGGCTGTTCTATGTCGTGGCGTTGGAGCAATGCGACATGATTGTCGCCTCGGCGAAAGAACCCGTGGCCTCCTCGGGATTTCGCGGCACCGGCAACGAAGGGATTCCAACTGAGCCGGGCAGGTTTTTCCTGCGCGCTCTCGATGTACTGAATGGCGAAATCAAGTGGCAATATCCAATGCCCGGGCCCGGCGTGATGTGGGCCGGCACTGTTTCCACGGCGGGAGGAGTTGTGTTCACCGGCGATGACGATGGCAACCTGGTGGCCGTAGATGCCAAGACGGGGAAGGACCTTTGGCATTTTTCCACTGGTCACAGTTTGTTTGCGTCACCGGTAACTTACATGCTGGACGGCAAGCAGTATGTGACCATCGCGGCGGAGAGCGATGTATTCACCTTTGGATTGTTCCAGGGAAATTGATTGAGTGGTGCGCCCGGAGTGGTTCGAACACCCGACCTTCTGGTTCGTAGCCAGACGCTCTATCCAGCTGAGCTACGGGCGCACACGCGTACAGTCATTACTATAACAAGAAGTGCCGGTTGCTCTCAATCCAACCACTCATCCGCGGCGTCGAATTTCGGCGACGCAACGATGAGCACTTTCATTTCGCCGATCGCCCGGTGCCGCACTCCTGGCGGAATCAGCACGCACATGCCCGGCTTTACGGCGATCACATCGGCGTCCAGTTGCATGCGCGCATCCGCGCCGCATTCCAGAAAATAGTAGGTCTCCGTGATCCTCTTGTGATAGTGCGGCAGCGCATCGATGGAGATGGACGTCACATGCACCGTCGCGGGAAAGCTCTCCACTTCGGCGAAAGCACGGCGGGCGGTTCCGCAAGGGCATGGGACGCCGGGGAGTTCGGCGAAATCGACCACGTGATAAGGCTTCATCGGCGCTTCAATTCCTTGATGCGGATGTTGCGGAACTCCACGCGCATCTCTTCGCCCGCGTGCAGTTGCAGCGCGACGATGCCCGACGACGCCACTGTGTCCGTTGTGTCGATGGTCTGGATTCCATTGAAGTGCAGCTTGATGCGCGGGCCGTCGGCGAAGATCTCGTAGCTGTTCCAATCCTTCGCGCGCAGCACATTCTGCGCCGCATTCCACCCTTCGTTGGGATTCTTCATGACGTTCCGTCCGCGGCCGCGCTCCTCGTAAAAGTTTCCCCATGCCGACTTTTCGCCGGCGTGAGAACAATCGGCCTGGTAACCCATGACGATCCAACCGGGCTCCGGCAGTTGCTTGCTGCGAAAATGAATCCCGCTATTATGGTTGCGCAGCTTCACGTCGGCGCGGAGAACGAAATCGGAATAATCGGTCTTGCGCGTGTAGCTGAGGAACGTATTCACCTTGAAGGGGCGGCCGTCGCTCAATCCAACGAGCACGCCGTTCTCCACCTTCCACAAACTCTTATCGCCGTCCCAACCGTCGAGGTCGCGTCCATTGAACAACGAAACGAAGCCCTCGCGTTTTTCAGCCGGCGAAAGCGAATCTTGCGCAAACAGCGGCGAGAGAGCAGCAAGTAGCAGCGGTGCGATCATGACTTCATCATCTCCTCCCAACTCACTTCTCGGCGCAAATCGATCGCCATGCGGCCGAGGATCGCGGTAAGCGTGCTCTCCGCCGACCGTACGCCGGTATTCTCCGGCTTGCCGTCCTTGATTCGCTGAAAGAAAGCCGCCAGTGAATCGATGGTGATTTCGCGCGGCGATTTTTCCGTCACGACATCGTTCCTGCCACGGTAATGCGTCCAATACTCGCGCGCGGTTTCGATGGTCCCCGCCGCTCCGTAGAACTGCTCGTGAACGGAACGGAAGAACGGCGCGGTGATCTGCGAACCGGTGAGCACCGCTTCCACTTCCTTCGTATAGCGGAAGGTCACATCGACGTGATCCAGAATGTCGCCACGCTTCTCAAACGTCCGGCCTCCCGTGCCGTAGGCCTTCAGCGGATGGCCGTCGAGGAACCAGTTCAACACGTCGATGCTGTGGCAATAAGTTTCGACAATGATGTCGCCAAACGTATCCCGCCAGACGTGCCACTGCTTGATCTTCTCTTCATACGTTGTTGGTTTCGGCGCAGGCTGAGCGTTTGCCGGAACCGCGCCTTTGATGAAATGCGCATGCGCCATGCGAATGTTTCCGATTGCGCCCGCGCTCACCAGTTGCCGTGCTTTCTGATAGCCGGGGCCGTAGCGCTGTTGAAAACCGAAGGTGATGTTCAACTTGCGATCGGCGGAATCGGCCGCGCGGATGACGCGCTTGCAACCTTCGACATCGACGCCGGCGGGCTTCTCAATATAAATGTGCTTGCCCGCTTTGATCGCGGCTTCCAAATGCTCGGGGTGCAGGAAAACGGGTGTGGCGATGATCACGGCATCCACGTCGCCGGCGAGCAAGTCCCGGTAGTTCTTGTATGTCTTCGCGTCCGCCGATGGAATCGCCTTCTTGGCGCGCTCCATTCTCTCATCGAAGATGTCGCAAACGGCGGTCACGCGGGCATTCGGATCTTTCGCCGCGATGGAGGCATCGAAGGTTCCGCGTCCGCCCGCTCCGATCAATCCCACAGTCACCGCGGAGTTGGCGGCCGAACCGGATACGGCGGAGCAAGGCGCAAGAGCCGCCGCCTGCACGAGTTGACGTCTGGAAAGTGGCACAACTAAATGCTACAGCATGAGCATCGATAATTCCTCCTTGCCCGCACCGGACCGTTTCTGCTATCAAGGAACCAGATGGAAACGGCAAACCGCCGGTCAATCCGGCCGCCGCTAGGCGATTCTAGAGAACGACAAGGCGACTCAAGAGAACGTATGGACAAAAGCCGCCCTCCCCTGATCAAAAAACAGGTCCCTCCAGACCAGACCAACGCCGAGAATTTTTATTACGTGAAGCAGATGCAATCGAAGACGCAAATGGTCTTCGTGTTGCGCGGCGGCGAGACGATCCACGGCAGCATCGAGTGGTATGACAAGACCTGCCTGAAGATCAATCGCGATGAGGGGCCGAATCTTTTGATCTACAAGGCGAACATCGCCTATATGTATAAGGTCGAATAGCCGGCATGTCGCAGGATCGAACGGAAGCGCTTCGCGCGATGCTCGCGCAGGACGCCAACAATAGCTTTGTGCGTTACGCTCTCGCTCAGGCCTGTGCGAATGCGGGCCGCTATCAGGAAGCCGCTGCTGAGTATCGCGAACTGCTGCGCCTCAATCCGGATTACGTCGCCGGTTACTATCACGGCGGTCAAACGCTGGAAAAGCTCGGGCTAACCGACGAAGCGCGCGTGCTGTATTCCGAGGGTCTTACCGCATGCTCTCGCACTGGCGACCTGCACACACGTTCGGAAATTCAAGCCGCGCTCGACCTTCTTTAAGAGCCCGCAAGCTGATATGATGCATTGCTGTATGCGCATCTTTACGCTTTTCCTCATTGCCATTGCCTGCTGGGCGGAGACAGTCCCCTCCGCCAGTTCGCGCGAAACCGGACTTTCCGCAGATCGTTTGACTCGGATCGCGCCGCTCATGAAAAAACATGTCGAAGACGGGGCGATGCCCGGCGCCATTGGCCTCATCTCGCGCAAAGGCAAGATCGGCTACTTCGAAACCTACGGCTATCAGGACATGGAGTCGAAGAAGCCGATGACCAAGGACGCCATCTTCCGCATCTACTCCATGACGAAGGCGGTTACCGGAGTTGCGGTTATGATGTTGTACGAAGAGGGCCGCTTCTTCCTCACCGATCCGGTGTCGAAGTATCTGCCGGAATTCGCCAACATGACCGTGTCCATGGAGGGAAAAAATCCTCCCATCGTGGCGGCGGAGCGGCCGATCACCATACGCGACCTGATGCGCCACACTTCCGGCCTTGACTACGCGGGGCCGCGCGATGAGAAAGGCGCTTCCTACTATCAGAAGCTGAAAGTGACCGAGCCCGGCATCGATCTAGCGGAGATGATGCGGCGGTTGGCAAAAGCGCCGCTGGTGCATCAGCCTGGCACGACGTTTCACTACGGCTACTCCATCGACGTATTGGGACGCCTGGTGGAAGCCGTTTCCGGCAAACCGCTGGATCAATTCTTCGAAGAGCGCATCTTTAAGCCACTGGGCATGAAGGATAGCGGTTTTCATGTTCCGCAAGAGAAATGGTCCCGCCTGGTGACTTTGTACACGCCGAGCGGAGCCGGCAAAATTGCGCGATCGACCGCGCCGCCGCAAGATTCTTATAAGCAGCCTACGAAGCTGTTCTATGGAGGTGCGGGCATGGTCTCCACAGCATCCGACTATCTTCGTTTCTGTCAGATGCTGCTCAACGGCGGGTCGCTGGAGGGTAAGAGCATTCTGGGCCGGAAGTCCGTGGAACTCATGTCAACCGATCATTTGGGAGAGTTGCCGCGAGCGGGCGGTATGGGCACCGTGCCGCAGGGCTACGGCTTTGGGCTCACGTTCGCGGTCAACCTGGATCCTGGCCGCGCGGGAACCATTGGCTCCAAAGGCGAATACAATTGGGGCGGCGCTGCCGGCACGCGTTTCTGGATCGATCCGAAAGAACAGATGGTCGGCGTGTTCATGGTGAACATACTGCCACACACCGGCATCACGTTCGGATCGGAATTCAAACAGCTGGCCTATCAGTCGATCATTGACTGAGGAACGCAAGCACGTCTTTGCCCCAAATTTCGGTGCCGATATTCCAACAAGCGAAGCCCGCATGTCCTAGGCGGTGATCGTCCTCAGGTCCGAACGATGGATAGACCTGCGAGCGATTGAGCGGACTCTTCTTCCGTAATGCAGGGCCCAGCGTTTCGCTTGGGCCTATGCTGAAATCGTTTTTGGCCTGCAACAGAAAGACCGGAGCTTTCGCGTTGTTTACAGCTTTCAGCATTCTCTCGCGAAGATCGGTCATTCTCCACGACATCGCCGCAGGCGCGAACGGGACGAACGCGCGCACGCCCATTCCTTTTTCCGCGGACAGGATCGTCTGAATGCCGCCATAGGAGCATCCCGACATGAAGATGCGTTTGGTATCGGTGAATGGCTGTTTCTTGATCCACGCGACGGAAGCTTCCACATCAGTGTTGTAGACGTCGTGCAGCTTCACCATCGCCGGCCAGGCATCCTGTTCGCGCGCGGCGGATTTCAACAGCTTATTGTTGAGGTCTACGATGTACTCTCCTTCCGACCTGCCGTGCCCATGCCGGTGGGGAAGGAAGAACACGTAACCGTTGCGGTTGTAGAACGCGGCCAGCTCCGGTTGCCATCCGGGCTTCTGCTCGCTGCCATGATTCCAAACCATCACGGGAAATGGTCCCGCGCCTTTGGGCTTGTAAAGAAAGCCCTTCAACACAAGGGCTCCGCTATGGAACGTAACTTCCTGCCCCATCTCCTGGCCCGGCGCAAGTTCCGGGCCTCGAGGATGCGCTGCGATTCGTTCCTGCAGCGTTTGAGCGCTCGCCGCCGCGCAAAGTAAAAACAGCAAGATCCGCATGAAGGCAGCGTATCATGAGCGCCGTACGGCAACGATGGCGCTCATCGGAATGGGGCCATAGATGTGAGGGAACGGCGGCATGCCAGGCTCGGACGGTTCATATCTGATCTCCGCCGGAACCGCGGACGGGTCCAACTCCAAAACCAACAGGTCCGATTGGCCGGGAAAGTATTTGGTTAGAACAAACTCCACTTGCGGCGCGCTGCAACAATGCACGAAGCCACCCGCCAAGAGGTCGCCGGGTGTGTACTCTGCGTCCTTCGCGGCACTCTCCCATTCGGCGGCGGTCACAATTCGGTAGATGCGTTCCACAAACCTATAATAGGAGAATGCTTCTCAAGCTACTTCTTATTCTTGCCGCCGCGCCGATTCTATTCGCGCAAAATGATTGGGACGATCCTTACCCGCCACATCGCATTGCCGGCAATCTCTACTACGTCGGATCGAAAGGCCTCTCCACCTATCTGATTACGTCCAGTAAAGGCCACATCCTCATCAACTCCAGTTTCGATCGCACGCTGCCCATTATTCGAAACGGCGTCGAGAAGTTGGGTTTCAAATTCAACGATGTCAAGATCCTCCTTACCAGCCATGCCCATTCCGATCATGTCGCCGGGAATGCGCAGATCAAAGAGTTGACGGGCGCCGCAGTCTACGTGATGCAAGGCGATGAAAAAGTGGTCGCCAGCGGCGGTCAGGGTCAATATCGATATCCCGCCAGTTGGAAGCCGTGCAAAGTAGACAAGGTGTTGAAGGATGGGGAGAAGGTCACGTTAGGTGAGGCGGAGTTGACCGCCGTGCTGACGCCGGGCCACACGCGCGGCTGCACGACGTGGACCATGAAGGTCAAGGAGGGCGCAAAGACTTACGACGTTGTGATCATCGGAAGCCCCAACGTGAATCCGGGCTATCAGTTGGTGGGCAACACGGCGTATCCCGAGATCGCCGACGACTTCGCCAAAACGTTTCGCATTCTCAAAGGCCTGCCTTGCGACATCTTTCTGGGCGCGCACGGCAGCTACTACGGCATGGAAGGCAAGTTCGCTCTCACTGTCGTCGGCACGCCGAAAACGAACCCGTTCGTCGACCCCGCGGGCTATCACCGATACATCGACGATAGGGAAAGAGCTTATAAGAAGGTCCTCGCGGAGCAGAAAAAGCAGTAGGCTATCTCTATGAACATTCTTCTCGCTCTGGCATTCAGCGGTATTCTCGCCGCTCAAACGCCTCCCAAGAGTTGGATCGACCCGGACACCGGCCATCGCGTGCTGCGCCTCACGGACGAACCCGGCAGCGCCAGTCTCTACTTCAATCAGAATGCCTACACGCCCGATGGCAAGAAGATGGTGTTCACAACTCCCGGCGGCATTTCAACGCTCGATCTGAAAACCATGGAGACGAAGCGCGTGGTGGAAGGGCGTGTTCGCGTCATCATCGCGGGCTTCAAAACCAACAACGTCTACTACACGAAGGACAACGCGGTCCACGTGACGAATATGGATACCGGAGCATCGCGCGAGATTGCCAAGATGCCCGCGCGCGGTTCCATTGCGACAGTGAATGCCGACGAAACGTTGGTCGCCGGAACCTACATCGAAGGCAACTGCCAGGACTACAATCGCGGTCAGCGCACATTGGAAACGCCTCGCAACAAGGGGCAGATGATGGAAGAGCGGCTCGCCGCACGTCTGCCGATGGCGATGTTCACCATCAACACCAAGACAGGCGAGACCAAAATTCTGCACAAAGCCACGGACTGGCTGAATCATCTTCTGTTCTCCCCCAGCGATCCTTCGTTGCTCATGTTCTGCCACGAAGGTCCGTGGCACAAGATCGATCGCATCTGGACCATTCGCACGGATGGGACGCAACTGACAAGAATCCACACTCGCACAATGGCCATGGAGATCTTCGGCCACGAATTCTGGAGCCCCGACGGCAAGACCATCTGGTACGATCTGCAAACTCCGCGAGGCGAAGTTTTCTGGTTGGCGAATCTACATTTGGAGACGGGCCGCCGCACCTGGTACAGCCTGCAACGCAACGAATGGTCCATTCACTTTAACGTGACGCGCGATGGCACGCTGCTCTGCGGCGACGGCGGCGACCCGGGTCAAGTGGCTCGCGCGCCGCAAGGCCAGTGGATCTATCTCTTCCGTCCCCAGCTGATTGCCAATCGCGGCCTTGACGATAAGAGCTTCGTGCAGCCCGGCGTTCTGCGCGCCGAAAAGCTGGTGAATATGTCGAAGCACAACTATCGTCTTGAGCCGAACGTCAGTTTCACGCCGGATCAGAAGTGGGTGGTGTTTCGCTCGAACATGTTCGGCCCAACGTATGTCTTCGCCGTAGAGGTGGCCACTGCGGGATCTACGGATCATCCTGCGCGGCCGTAGACGACTCTCCCAGGTCTGGATCTCCTGCATTCTCTTCGGCGGGCGTGGAGATTACGTACTTCTCCGAGGCCCAATCCCCAAGGTCCAGCAGCTTGCATCGTTCGCTGCAAAATGGCATGTGCGGCGAGCCAATGGAAACATCCTTATTGCACTGCGGACACTTCATAGCCTCTGGCGCGTTGCTTCGGGGCTGGAGCTTCTGAGGATGGGAAACATCGCCGCGGGAACGTGAATCGACGCCGGAGCTTCATCGATCAGCGCACCCACCACATCGTAATCGTGCGCTTCCGTCACACGCATGCGCCGCATCTGCCCCGCCGACATCTGCGTCCCGTTGTCATCGTTGATGAGGCAGACGCCGTCGATTTCCGGCGCTTGCCCGCTCGTGCGCGCCTGCCATAAGAGTGGTGTTTCCGGCGACGGGCCTTCCAGCAGCACCTGCATCTCCGTTCCCACCAGCGCGCGATTGCGACGGTGCGAAATCTTCCGCTGCACCGCCATCAGCCTCCGCTTGCGATTGTACATGTCGCGCTTGGAAACCTTGCCGTCCAGGTGAAAACTCTTGCTGGTGTCTTCGTCGGAATAGGTGAACACGCCGAGCCTGTCAAAACGCGCGGCTTCCACAAACTGGCACAACTCTTCGAAATCGCTTTCGGTCTCGCCGGGAAAGCCGACAATGAAGCTGGTGCGAATGACAACGCCGGGGATAGTCGCGCGGATACGCTCCAGCAGCTTCAGGAAGATGTCGCCGTTGGCGCCTCGCTTCATGCGTTTCAACACGTTCGCGCTCGCATGCTGCAGCGGCATGTCGATGTACTTCGCCAGCGCGTCGTGGGCGGCAATGGTATCCAACAGCTTCTGTGTCACACGATTCGGATAGGCGTAGAGGAAGCGGATCCAATTGTCTTGCGCTTCGGGCAGCGTGGCCAATCGAGCCAGCAGCGTGGCGAGCCCGTCCTTCAGCTCCAGATCTTCGCCATAGAACGTCGTGTCCTGGCCAATCAGATTAATCTCGCGTACGCCTTGTGAAAACATACGCGCGGCTTCTGAAACCACTGACTCAAACCGCCGGCTGCGGAAATTGCCGCGAAACTGCGGAATGATGCAGAACGTGCAGGGATGATCGCAGCCTTCGGCGATCTTGATATAGGCGAAATGCCGCGGAGTGGCCAGCATGCGCGGCGTCAGGTCGTGATAGAGATAGGGCGCGAGCGGATTCGCGGCCATCTCGCCTTCGCCGCACAGCGCGGCGATCGATTCAATCTCGTTGGTGCCGATCACATGATCGACTTCCGGGATGTTTGTCTGAATCTCCCCGCGGTAGCGCTCCACCAGACAACCGGCGACAATCAGTTTTTTTGCATTGCCTGATTTCTTGTATTGCGCCATCTCCAGAATGGTGTCCACCGATTCCTGCTTCGCCGGGTCGATGAAGCTGCACGTATTCACCACAATCACATCGGCCTCATCGGGGTTCGGGGTGATGTGATGACCGTGTGCGGCAAGCTGCCCCATCATGACCTCGGAATCGACCAGATTCTTAGGGCAGCCTAAACTTACAAAACCAATTTTCAATGGAAAACCTTTACTGCTTAAGCGAGATTCAGCGCTTTGAGCAAGCTGCCCTTCTCACCCTGAATTTTTTTCTGCAGCAGCATGATGGCGTAGATCAGTTGTTCCGGCCGCGGCGGGCAGCCGGGAACGTAGACATCCACCGGAATGATCTGATTCACAGGCACCAAAGCGTAGTTGCTGAACACGCCCGTGGAAGTGGCGCAGGCTCCCATCGAGATAACCCACTTCGGTTCGGGCATCTGTTGATAAAGCTGCCGCACGACCGGAGCCATTTTGTTCGAAACACGCCCGGCGATGATCATGCAATCGCTTTGCCGCGGCGATCCGCGAAACACTTCCGCGCCGAAGCGCGAAATATCGAAGCGCGACGCGCTCATCGCCATCATCTCAATGGCGCAACAGGCAAGCCCGAACGTCATCGGCCAGATGGAATTCTTGCGGCCCCAGTTGATCACGCTGTCCAGCGTCGTGGTAAGGATACTTTGGCCCGCGATACTGAAATCTTCCGTATCCAGCCGTTCGTACAAATCGTCCGGTCCG
Source organism: Candidatus Solibacter usitatus (assembly GCA_016191645.1). GTDB lineage: Bacteria > Acidobacteriota > Terriglobia > Bryobacterales > Bryobacteraceae > CADEFT01. Next base: position 7,109 of record JACPVQ010000212.1, on the reverse strand, counting down.
GTTAGTTGCAGCTTCGTTTCGCCCACCGCGGTGGCGCCCAGATTCTGATTCATTGGTGATCCTCTTAGATTATCCCACGAAACAGGTAAAATCGAAGATTGCACTCCTCCCAAGAGCTAGATCATCGATGCCGCCGCGCAGGCGTCGAAACCGAGTATTGGGACATTTGGGGCAATCATCACTCACCCGCCGAACAGGTGAAGCAGGCGATTCTTCAGGCGATTGGCGGCGATGACGACAACAATCGTCAGCTTCCTCCCGTGATGGTTGCGTCCGCCAACGCTCCCCTTCCCCTGGATGCCGCCGGCGTCGAAATCGACCTTGAGGATGGCGGTCTGCTTCGCGCCACGCATCAGGTACCCGCTGGTTATCACCGCCTTCGGGTGGTGCGCGAAGGCAGCACGGTGGAGCAGTGTCACCTCATCGTCACTCCCGATCGCGCTTGGTTTCCGCCGTGTGTTGAGGACGGAGGCCGCCTTGCCGGAGTCGCGGTCAGTTTGTATGGCGTGCGCTCGGCGCGCAATTGGGGCTGTGGCGATTTCACCGATCTCGAACGCCTGTTGGAATGGCTTCACGAAGATCTGCATTGCGCCTTCATCGCGCTCAACCCGCTCCATGCCATCGAGAACCGGCAGCCGTACAACACCAGCCCGTATTTGCCGAGTTCCGCTTTCTTCCGCAACGCTCTATATGTCGATGTGGAACGCGTTCCGGAGTTCAGCCGTTCCCATGCTGCCCAGCGCATCGCGGGCGGTGCGAAGTTTCAGAGTCATGTGTCCGATTTGCGCAACGCCGAATTCGTTGAATACGAACCCGTTTGGCGGGCGAAGCGGTTTTTTCTGAGAATCCTCTACCGGGAGTTTCTGCGATCGGCGTCGCGGGAACGCAAACAACGATTTGCAGCCTACCGCGAGAGTCAAGGCGAGCGGCTCACTCTCTACGCGACATATTGCGCGCTATGGAATCATCTGCACCGGCGCAATCGAAATCTTTGGATCTGGCAGGACTGGCCGGCGGAATTCCAACAGCCCGATTCGCACGCAGTGCATGAGTTTCAACAGACCCACCGCCGCTCCATCGAGTTTCATGCCTACATGCAGTGGGTGGCGGACGAGCAGTTGGAAGCCTGTCAAACACGGGCGCGAGCGATGGGAATGCCCGTCGGAATCTACCATGACATGGCGCTCGCCATCGACAAATGCGGCGCGGATCTCTGGGCGTATCGCGATTTCTACGTGCACGGCTGCCGCGTCGGCTCGCCTCCCGACGGGTTTTCGCCCGACGGTCAGGATTGGGCCTTCCCGCCGCCGGACAAACGCCGTCTGGCGCGGGACGGCTATCGCTTCTTCGCCGATTTGATTCGCGCCAACAGCAGGCACGGCGGCGCGCTGCGCATGGATCACGTGATGCGCCTGTTCCGCCTTTTCTGGATTCCCGATGGCTACCAGGCGAAGGACGGAACCTACGTGCGGGACGCGCACGAGGACCTCTTGCGCATCCTCGCATTGGAAAGCCATCGCGGACATTTCTTTTTAGTCGGTGAAGATTTGGGTACGGTTCCGCACGATATGCGCGACGCGCTCGATTCGTTCGGCATTCTCGGCTACAAGGTTTTCTTCTTTGAGAAAGATTGGGAGGGCCGCTACCGCCGCCCCGATGAGTACCCGCGCGCCGCTCTGGTTGCCTCCACCACGCACGATCTTCCAACGCTGGCCGGATTCTGGACGCATCGCGATATTGAAGCGCGCCGCGCGGCGAATCTTCTTCCCGATGAAGCAAACTACCAGCGCCAATTGCGAGAACGCGCCAGCGATAAGCAGCGCATGCTGGACATGCTCCACGACTCAGCCTTGCTGCCCGATTGGTTTCCGCGCGATGCCGCGCAGATCGCCGAACTCAGCGGCGAAATGCACAACGCGATTATCGGCTGCCTGGTGCGCACGCCCTCCATGCTGATGGTGTTGAACCAGGAGGATTTGACGAAAGAGACGGAGCAGCAGAATCTTCCCGCCAGCACGTGGCAGTACCCCAACTGGCGGAGAAAAATGAAGTACAGCGTGGAGGAGTTGCGCAGCGCGACACTGCCGCGCGCCTTCGCGGAGATGTTCCGCAATTGGCTGAAACAGGCCGGACGCACGGTGTAAGTTCTATTTCGCGCGGCGCGGCGCGGGTTTCATCGACACGCGCACCATTCCGCGATGGAGCCGCAGGCTCTCCATCTCGTATCCCAGTTCGAACTCTTCGCCCACCTTCGCGTTGGGATACAAGGGAAGCACAAATGCCCGCAGCAGCAGATCGAGCGCGCGGCCTTGAATTCCGCTGCCGTTGATCTCGACGCGCTCCAGATCGACGCGAGCTTTTCCATTCGCCGAAACAATCTTCGCCTCGGCTTTCACTGTGCGCTCGCCTTCCAACAACTTCCGCAGAATCCAATTCAAGTCCTGCGCCTGCGCATGGCGCAGCTCCACAAAGTTGATGAGAGCCGTTCCAACAGCCCTGCCTTCCAAAACCTCAATGCGCGGCTCGCGCACTCCCGCCGCGAACAATTCCTTCGACTTCGCCTGCACGTATACGTTCAGTTCGCGTTCCGGGAACGTGACTTGCGACCCGCGCGGAATCTTGCCCTCTTGAATGAGATCGATCTTTTGTTGTGCCGTCGGAATATCGGCTGCCCACGCAGTCATCAGCAGGGTCGCGAGCAGCATAGTGGGTAAGACGCTATTCCGCGTTCGCGGGTTCCTCTAAGGCGGCCAGCAGATCGTCCTTGGCGCGATATACGTGCTTCCGCATGGCCTTCACCGTACGTGCCGCATCGCGCGCTTCCAACCCGGCGACAATCTCCTCGTGTTCCAACTGCTCGTCCTGCAGCCGCGTCGCCCATCCCGATTCCGAAGCATGGATGCGCGCGATCTTTATATGCGCGTTCAGTGCGCTGTACATCTCCTGCAGGCGTCGATTCCCCGAGGCGTCGAGGATCACCTGATGCAGTTCCAAATTCGCCCGCTCATGCATCTGCCGGTCGTCGTCGCTCTTCACAGGTTTGCGCAGCGTCTTCAGCAGGTCCCGCAGCTTGCGCAAACCGCCCACGTCGATGTTGTGAACCGCATCCTCCACCGCCAGGCATTCCAGCGCGCAGCGGATTCGGAAGGTTTCATCCAGATCCTGCGCCGTGAGACTGGCAACGAACGTTCCGCTGCGCGGACGGATTTCCACCAGGCCCTCTGTGGCCAATTGCTGAATGGCGCCGCGCACCGGCGTCAGGCTGACACCCAGTTGCGCCGCCAGTTCGTCCACGTTCAGCCTTTCGCCGGGCTTCATGCCGTGGCTGACAATGGCTTGCCGCAGAACGGCGTAGACCGCGTCGACAGCGCGCTCGCGGTGTAGTTTCGGAAGGTCCATTTCTGAATTCTATTATTTCAGAGATGCCACCCCTGTCGTGTGACATTTCAGGTTGCTATTCCACAATGTGTCCGGCCACGTTCGCCGCGGGAATCGCCAGTAGCAATTCCTCGTGATCAATCAGCCGGTATTCCGGCACGCGGCCAGCCAGGGCTTGCGTGCGTTCCAGAATGATGGAAACGCCCTCGCCGCGTTTGTCCATCATCGTTGTGCGCTCCGTCTTCAAATCCGACAACTCGTGTGGAACAGGGCAGCGGGCCAGAAGACTGGTCACCACCTCATTCCGCGCCGACTGCCTGAGCGGCAGACTCTCCACCGTCATCGTGTTCGCCAACGCCCCTGGCGAGAATAATTCCAACCTGTCAGCGTACATGCGAAGCCGAATCTTGGAGCCATGGATGGCGTAATCGCGATGCGCCACCGCGTTCACGAGGGCTTCGAAGATGGCCGTCATATCGTATTGCGGAATGTCCGTGCGCCCGATAGTCTTCTTTGCGGCAGTCCACATGTTCCTCGCCACAAATCGGCAGGCATCGGTCACCTGGCGATCCAAAGGCCCAGTGATGTCCATTGCGTCCAGCTGATAGCCGGCCGCTGCCGCTTCGGGAGTCGCGCTTGTACTGCGATACGACACCGCCTGAATGAATGCGTTCGGCAGGAATTGCCGCGCGTCCTCGCTGGCCATCAGAACGCCAGCCACAGTTGGACGCCACGCGCCTCCCTCGTCCTTACGGGCCAACCCTAATTTGTTTAGGAAGACTTCCCGGGAATCGGATGTGGGGTGCTTGTTGTCGAACCTTCGCCAAAGCTTTTCGTTCAGAAGGTCGAGACTCGCGGTAGGGACCGCTTGTTCGTCGAACCGGATGATGCGAGTCTGGCTGCGCTGTTGGAATAGCCGTGCGAGATAGTCCGGAGAGGTCTCCCTTTTGCTGCTCCCAGCCCGGTGGAAATACCCGTTAGGACTCCGGTGCACGAACAGGCTTTTCGCGATCTCGATCCTTAGAACGGGCACATCGATTCCCAGCGAATTAGGGAGGAACATGCGCTCGATTACGGGCAACAAGGGCGGCTGAGCTGAATCATTGCAGACCTCACGGACGAAAGCCTCGACGCGATCAAGGTGCTCGAGAGGAATTCCCAGCACTTCGCGCGTTGTGTCGTCAACACCAAGGACGCACGTTCCCCCAAGCGTATTCCCAAACGCTGCCAATTCGTCGGCCAGGCCGTCGCGAGAGGGCGCGCTAATGCGACCGCCCGCGAAACGAATCTCCTTCAATTCGAGAAACGAATCTTCGCCAAGGCGTATCCTGTCCAGCAACTCCCGCTTGCGGTCAAACATGCGAAATCCAATTCATGTGGGAATCCATCGAGTCCTATCACTCATGATAGGTCACTCATCATCGTACCGACGCTGTCATCGGACAACTGGCACTGCTACTCAACCTCCGCTACCATACGTTAGACCCATGCGATTGGTTTATTTGTATTGTCTTTCGCTGCCCTTGTTCGCGCAAAGCGTCCTCACGGTGACGCCCACCAGTTGCGTATACAAGGAAGGCGACGACGCGGCCTGGGCGAAGCCGGATTTCGATGACCGCGATTGGAGCCCAACACGCCCCGATCTCGAACGGCTCGCAACCAGCCCCTATTTGTGGACGCGTTGCCGCCTGGATCTTCGGCCGTTGGCGCGGACTGATCCAGTTGAGGTTCAAGTGCAAACCGAGGGCGCATGGCAAATGTTCGTCAATGGGGAAGCGGCGGGCTCGTTCGGTAATATCGCCACGGGCCGCTTCTCAATGGACATCGCGCAGCGCCGCCCGCTACCGAAAACAATGGCAGATGCCGTCATCATTGTCGTTGCTTTGAGATTAGTGGACAGGGGGCGTTCGCGAGCGGGCAATGCAAGCAAGACAGCCGTGTTGATTCGGGCAGGCGCAGGCAGAACACTGGAGAACGAAGTTCTTCGCTCGTCACTGGAGGCCATCGCCGGCAGGGCTTATTCCTATCTGCTGACCGGGATCATCGGCGCCGCGGGGCTGTTCCTGTTCATCCTTGCCAGGGCCGATCGCTCGCGGCGCGATCTTTTCTGGCTAGGCCTGAGCTGCCTTGGAAGCGCAGTTCTTCGTGGAAGTGACATTGCACAGGCGCTATTGGTTCCCTATCCGGATTGGTTGTTCAGTGTTTTGTTGTGCACCAACTTGCCCGCGGCTGCTGGGAACACTTGGTTCTACTTCTCGATTAGCGGGCGTCAGGTTCCATTGACTTACAGGCTGCTGGTTAGTGCGCTGGGGATGCTGCATCTTACTCCGGCGTTCGCATCTCTTTTTGGAAGCGTGCCGTTTTCGCAGTTTGTCGTTTGGTGGACTAATTTCGCGCCACCCGCGCGTACGCTCAGACTGCTAGTCAACGCGGCGATCGCCACCGCTCCTGTCGCGGCTTTCTGGCCCATCTGGCGCGTCGCACGCGGCCTCCGGCTCATCTGTGGACTCAGCCTATTGTGGATGTCCGGCCTCCTGGTTGTCTACATCGCGCAACTTCCGCTGGTCCCCACCTATCTCCTGGCACCCGCCAGAAACTTCCAAGCTGTGGCGACGGCGCCCGCAATCATCGCGATGTTCGTCGTTCTGGCGGGGCGGCAGCGGCGAATCTCCGAGGAGCGCGCGGAGTTGCAAAGCGAGATGAAGGCCGCTCAGGAGATGCAGCGGCTGCTGGTGCCGGCAACATTGGATGTCGAACCGTGGCTGGCGGTGGACGTAGCATATATTCCCGCGAAAGAGGTCGGAGGCGATTTCTATTTCTGCCGGCGAACTCCGGCGGGCCAGTTGATCGTCGTGGGTGACGTCAGCGGAAAAGGATTGAAGGCCGCCATGATGGCGTCGACCGTTCTCGGCGCTCTGGGTACAGAACACTCCGCCAATCCAACCGAGGTGCTGGCTCTAATCAATAAGGTTGTGCTGCGCTCCCATGCCGGTGGTTTCGTTACGTGCCTCTGCGCGTTGTTCCACAGCGACGGCACGCTGACGTTCGCCAACGCCGGGCACATTGCACCCTACCTCAACGGCGTGGAGTTGGAATGCCCCGCGGGCTTGCCCTTGGGCCTTCTTGCGGATATCACCTACGATGCCGCCAGCTATCGAATCGCCTCCGGCGAAGCGGTCACGCTAGTCAGTGACGGCGTGGTGGAGGCCGCGGGAGCGAATGGCGAACTCTTCGGCTTCGACCGCACTCGGGAAATCAGCGGCAAGTCTGCGGCGCAGATCGCCGAAACCGCGCAGGCATGGGGTCAAAACGACGACATCACTGTTGTCACCGTGCGCCCTTTGTGGGGCGGATCTCCAGATCCGCGAGGCGGTCTCCAGACCGCCTCTGCCGGGAGCTCGAAGATTCCGGCAGCAATCATCCCTCTTCTTCTTTGCCTATCGGCCCCATTGTTCGCCGCGCAGCCGGTGCCGGTGATTCCGGCGGGACAAACATTCCGGCTGGAGCAGCCGTGGAAAGTCCATCCGGGTGATGACCGGCGCTGGGCCGCCCCTGATTTCGACGATTCCGGTTGGGGCACGCAGCCGCTTTGCCGATCCCCAGAAGTTGCAGGAAATCTGCGACTCCCTGGGACCGGAACAGATCGCGGCGGTTTTCCGCAAATGGCTCGCACGGATTCCGTTGCCGTTGCAGCCCGAGGATCGGGCCGCGGGCTACGACTGGAGTCTGTC
>JACPVQ010000211.1 GCA_016191645.1 Candidatus Solibacter usitatus | reverse complement strand
GGCGTCAACCACTCGACGCAAGGCGCAGAGACCGTCAATGCGATCTGCAACCTTGCGTTGCTCACGGGGCAACTGGGTCGCGCCGGAGCGTCGCCATTCTCCATCACCGGCCAATGCAACGCAATGGGTACGCGTGAGGCCGGCTTTACATCCAGCTTGCCTGGCTATCGAAAGTTCGAAAACGCCGCCCATCGCGAGGAACTTGCCGCGCTTTGGGCCGTCTCCGCCTCGCGCATTCCCACATCGCGCGGCTTGGCATATCCCGACATCATCGAAGCCGCGGTGAAAAAACAGGTTCGCGCTTTGTGGATCATCGCCACCAATCCGCTGGTCTCCTATCCCAATCAAGGCGTGCTGAAACAAGGCTTGGAGAATCTCGAGTTTCTGGTTGTTCAGGATGGCTTCCACCCCACGCCCACCACGGAGCTTGCGCACTTGGTTCTGCCCGCGGCGATTTGGGGAGAAAAGGAAGGCACTTACACGAATTCAGAGCGCCGCGTGGGCAAGGTCAATGCAGCGGTTCCGCCTCCCGGTGAGGCGCGCTCAGATTTCGACATCTGTCTTGCGGTTGCGGAAAAACTCGGCTGCCGCGAGGAACTATTTCCGCAATGGACATCTCCGTGCGACGCATTTGAAGAGTGGAAGCGCATATCCGCGGGCAGACTTTGCGACTACTCCGGAATGTCTTTTGAACGGATCGAAGAGTCGGGCGGCTTGCAGTGGCCATATCCGGAAGGGAAGGCCGGCGTAGAAACGTCCCGGCTTTATGCGGATGGCAAGTTTGAATTCGAAGACGGCAAAGCGAAGCTGTGGCGCATCGCATGGCAGCCCTTTCCGGAACAGCCGAACAAACAGTTTCCGTTCATCCTCAACACGGGGCGCACCGTGGAGCACTGGCACACGCGCACGAAGACCGCGCAAGTGGCCATTCTCGAACGCATGGCGCCCAACGCATGGCTGGAAATGAATCCCACCGACGCGCGCTCGCTGGGACTGGCGCCGCATGACAGCGTCGACATCACTTCGCGCCGCGGACGCGTCAAGGGCGTCGAACTGCGCATCACGGAAATCACCGCGCCGGGACAAGTTTTTATGCCGTTTCATTTTTTTGAAACCAACGTGAATGAAATCACCCAAGACGCCTTCGACCCAGTGTCGCGGGAGCCCAACTTCAAGCAGTGCGCGGTTGCGGTGGAAAGGGCCGGCCAATGATCAAGCGATTGTCGGATGCCGCCTTGGCATGCATTGGCTTTCTGTCGGCGCTCGCGGCATGGGCCCTCATGAGCGCAACGCTGACACCGAATCTTCCGTCTCCACTGCAGACGTGGACGGAAACCAGCGGCCTCGTGTTCGATCCATTCGGCACGCGCACGGGCGAAACGGGGTTGGCATTGCTTGTAGCCATCAGTTTGACCCGCGTGGTCAAAGGCTTTTTTCTCGCAGTGCTTATCTCCACTCCTCTGGGATTCCTTCTAGGAAGATCCGCAACGGCGCGCAAAATCTTCGACCCGCTGGTACAAATGCTGCGTCCCATTTCGCCGCTTGCGTGGATGGCGATGGCTCTTGTCATGTTCCATGATGCCGAGGCGTCCATTCTTTTCACGGTAACCATGTGCGCCATCTGGCCGACCGTGGTGAATACCGTCACCGGCCTTCGCAGCCCCGTCAAGGGGGACAACTGGATTATCCGCTCCCTTCCGTTTACGTTCGCCGGCTATCGCGTGAGCTTCGGAGTCGCGTGGATGGTGATGGTGGCGAGTGAAGTGATGAGCAAGGCGAACGGCATCGGCGGCTTCATGCATCGCGCATATCTCGAAGGCCAGCAATCGCGGGTGATGTTGAGCATCGTCGCCATCGGCATTGTCGGTTTCTTTCTTGACCGTTTGACAGGCGCGGCTGAAGGTTGGGTGCGGGCGCGTTTGCAACAACTGGCCGAAAGGCAATCCATGCGGCGCGAGTCAGCTGCGTTGAATGTGGAGGAGATGGCGGCATGAAACAACGTCTGGTAGTAGTTGGCAATGGAATGGCCGGCGTGGCCTGCGTCGAGCAGATTCTCAAACACGACCACAATTTCGATATCACCATCTTCGGAGACGAGACCTATGTCAACTACAACCGCATCATGCTCTCCTCGGTTCTCGCCGGAGAAAAAGAGTTCGACGATATCGTCCTGAACGATATCGATTGGTACAAGACGAACGGAATCGGGACTAAGCTCGGACGGCGTATCACGGACATTGATGCCGTGGCGCGCACCGTAACGGATTCCACGGGCGAAGTCACACCTTACGAAAAGTTGCTCCTGGCAACAGGATCGAACCCGTTGATTCCTCGCATGGAAGGTACGGACAAGAGCGGCGTGTTTGTCTTTCGCACCCTGGAAGACACGCGCCAGTTGATCCAGCTTTCAGGTGAGGATGTTCACGCCGTCGTCATCGGAGGAGGGCTGCTGGGCCTGGAAGCGGCTCGCGGGCTGCAGGTGCGGGGATGCAAAGTCTCCGTGGTGCATCTTGCGGACACGTTAATGGAACGGCAGCTCGATGCGGCGGGCGGAACGTACCTGCGGCGCAAGATGGAAGCGATGGGCGTCGATGTACTGTGCGGAAAATCGACCACTGCCATCTTGGGTAACGGTCACGTAGAAGGATTGCGTTTTCAAGATGGCAGCGAACTGGCCGCCAATCTCGTAGTCATTGCGGCAGGCATTCGCCCGAATGTCGAACTGGGCCGCAAAGCCGGGCTCGCCGTAAATCGCGGCATCGTTGTCAACGACTACATGGAGACTTCAGATCCCAATGTGTTCGCAGTCGGCGAATGCACGGAGCACAACGGGCAATTGTTCGGATTGGTTGCGCCGCTCTTTGAACAAGGTAAGGTCCTTGCCGCAACCATCACGGGTCGCCGCGGTCCCGAGTTCAAAGGTTCCGCTCCCGCCGCGAAACTGAAGATCATGGGCGTGGAGGTTTTCTCCGCAGGCCAGTTCGATGAATCGATGCCCGGCATGGAAGCCATCCGATACGAAGATCCCGCCCAGGGCGTCTACAAGAAGGTTGTTCTTCGCGATGGCGTCCTGGAAGGCGTCATCCTTGTGGGCGATACTTCCACGAGTCATCGCTACGTGGAATGGATGAAGTCGCGCGAGAATCTGTCGGCTAAGCGGCAGTCCTTGCTGTTGCCGCCCCCTTCGGAGGACAAAGGGCTGGACATCGCGCAGATGGCGGACCACGAAACGGTCTGCGGCTGCACCGGCGTTATCAAGGCCGATATTATTCACGCCATCCATCAGCAAGGCGTTTGCACCTTGGCGCAATTGAAGGAGCGCACGCGCGCTTCCACCGGTTGTGGCAGTTGTACTCAGTTGTGCACGTCGCTGCTGCGCGCCGTCGCGCCGGAGTTTCAGGAGGAGAAGCCCAAGGTTCTATGCGATTGTGTTCCGTTCGCACAAGACAAGCTCCGCGAGATCATTCGCACGCAGAAGTTGAAGTCGGTTCAGGAAGTCCTGGACATATACGGAAACGGAAAGGGCTGCGAGGTTTGCAAACCGGCAATCAGTTATCTTGTCGATGTCGTCACTTGCGGCGGCCATGAGGAAGATCGCTCGGCGCGTTTCATCAACGACCGCGTCCACGCCAATATTCAGAACGATGGAACGTTCTCCGTTGTGCCGCGCATGCGCGGCGGAGTGACCACTCCATCCGAACTACGCCGCATCGCCGACGTCGCCGAGAAGTACAACGTGCCTATGGTGAAGGTGACGGGCAGCCAGCGCATCGATTTGCTCGGTGTGAAGAAAGAGGATCTCCCCAAAGTGTGGGAAGAACTCGGCATGCCGTCGGGGCAGGCCTATTCGAAAGGCGTGCGCATGGTGAAGACATGCGTTGGCACGCAGTTCTGCCGATTTGGGACGCAGGATTCCATCACAACCGGCATCGAGTTGGAACGTCGTTTGGAGAATCTGTACACTCCGCACAAGACGAAGATGGCCGTCGTCGGCTGTCCGCGGAATTGCGCGGAAGCCACGGTGAAGGACATCGGACTTGTCGGTCAGGACGGCAGCTGGCAGGTGGTAGTCGGCGGCGCGGCCGGTAAAGGCGTACGCAAAGCGGATCTGCTCATCACCGTGGAGACCACGGAGGCGGCGCTGGAAGCGGCTGAGTTGTTCTTCCAGTACTATCGCGAAAACGCGAACTACCTGGAACGAACCTACGATTTCGTCGAGCGCCACGGCATTGAAAAAGTGCGGCGCGAAACGGTCTACGCAACGGATGACATGCGCGCGAAGCTGCTGGATCGCCTGAAGAAATCCAAGGATCGCTCCTCCGACGCGTGGCTGGAGCGACGCAACCCAAGAACCACCCAGTTTGTACAAATCGAGCCCATCGCAACCATGGAGGCCCGCCTATGACGCATGACAACAGCAATTGGATCGCCATCACCAACGCGTCGAACATCCCGGCGCGCGAAGGACGAAGCGTGAGCGTCGGACACACCGAGATCGCGATTTTCAATCTGGGGGAACGCTTCGCGGCTTTGGAAAACAAGTGTCCGCACCGCGGCGGTCCTTTGGCCGACGGCATCGTCGGTGGAACAACGGTAACGTGCCCGCTCCACAATTGGCGCGTGTGCGTGGACACCGGAGATGTAACGAAACCCGCGGGCCATTCTGCGTGCGTGCGGTCGTATGCAGTCAAGGTAAATGAAGGAATTGTTTACCTGAATGTCGCCGAAGTCGTGGAAGAAGAAGCCGCCGCGTAATTCTAGGCTGCCGGGTCGCGGACAACTTGCCATCCTGGGAAAACTAGAACTGCGGGATGGCACCGCAAGGCTTGACCGAGAGTCTTAGCGCGCTCCACGCCGAGCCGGATGCGATTGTTTTCGATGGCGGAGATGGTTGCCTGAGGAATGCCCGTCAGGTTGGCCAATTCATTCTGGCTAAGCCCTTGCAACTCTCTGATAATGCGAACCGACTCTCCAACGGAAACGTCGATCCGCTTCCGGGCAGGCTGGAAAAGTTTCATCCTACCCTCCGATAGTCATGCCGACACGGCAACCACTTGGAACACGGATCGATCTGAAGCCACGCGATAGATCACCCGGTGCTGTAATCCGAGCCGGGACGATCGATACCCGCCCCATTCTCCACGAAGTGCTTCATCATGGAACCCTTTGATCTGGCGTAAAAAGTACTGAGGCAAGAACGCCAGTCTGAAGTCATCAAAGAGAAGCGTGAGCTTTATTCTATGACATCACACTGTATGCTCATTTGAACTGAGTCTAATTCAACTGCCGGAATAGCTCCGGTTTCGAAAACCCGGTAATCATCAACGTTTTGCCGGACTTCTCCACGCGGATACTCACGCGCTCGCGACGCTCCTCGTTGGCCGTCGCCGCGGCGCGGGGTCGTAGTTCCATAAACCAATCCGCATCGATCTCTTGCGCGCTCCCGGATGCCTTAATCTCCACCACCTCGACGCTACAGGCAACCTCCGCCGCGCGCACCAAGCCCCAGACATTGCGGTCGATGGTTTGACGCAGCCGCTTTTCGAACGCGCCCAGAAATTCCGCCGCGCTCTCCTCACGCAACCGGCTTACGACGGTCCCCAGCCACGCGCCGATCTGCTCGCGCTCCCCTGCCGCCAGAGCCGCTGCGCCCGCAAGCAAAAACAAGCGCCTGTTGATCACGTCCGGTAGCTCGCATTGATTCGTATGTAATCTTCGGTGAAATCGCAAGTCCAGAACCGTGACTCGCCCCTACCGGATCCATTGATGAATACGCCGATGGTTACCTCATCTCCATCCAGTTTGTTCTTCAACGCAGGTTCGGAGAATCGCGCCGCAAGACCCGCTCTGCACACCGTAACGCCTTGCAGCACAACGTCGGTCTTGCTGGGGTCAAACGGGACACCCGAGTTGCCGGCGGCCGAAAGGATGCGCCCCCAATTCGGATCGCTGCCCGCAATGGCCGTCTTCACGAGCGGTGAATTTGCAATGGCGCGGGCTATTCGTGCCGCATCTTCCTTCGTGCGCGTGCCGCTCACCTGGATGGTGATCAGCTTCTTCGCGCCCTCGCCGTCGCGCGCGATCTGGCGCGCCAAGTCTTGCATCACGTGAGTCAAAGCATCGGTGAAATGGCCCTCATCGCGCGCGCCGATCTTCTGCCCCGAAGCCCCATTGGCCAACAGCAGCAATGTGTCGTTCGTTGACGTGTCGCCATCCACCGACAACCGGTTGAAGCTTTCCTCCGCCGCTTCCCGCAGCATGCCGCGCAAGCGGCCCACGGCAATCGCGGCATCCGTCATCACGAATCCCAACGTCGTTGCCATCATCGGCATAATCATACCGGCGCCCTTCGTCATGCCCGCAATGTTTACGGCGCCATTGCCGGCCGACACCTCCGCGGAGGACGTTTTCGGCCGCGTATCCGTAGTCATGATGGCTTCGCTCACGGCACGAAACGAATCCGGCGAAAGTGCGGCCGCGAGTTGCGGCAGCGCCTTCGTGATCAACTTCCCGTCTAATTCCACGCCGATCACTCCGGTTGATGCCACCAACACCTGAGCCGCTGGAACGCCTAGCGTTTTCGCCGCCGCGCGGCACGTGGCCAGCGCGACGCGATCTCCGCTGCGCGTGGCGCAATTCGCGTTCCCCGCATTGACCAGGACCGCGCGGACCATCCCATTCCCGGCCTTGAGATTCGCCTTGCACAAGCGCACCGGCGCAGCCTGCACGCGGTTCTGCGTGAACACTCCCGCGCATGCGGCCGGAACGTCCGATGTAAGGAACGCCAAGTCGTCCTTTGGATATTTCCGAATGCCCGCGTACAGCGATGCGTATCGATAACCCGACGGCAGTTTCAAGTGTACGGCTCCTAAGCTAACATCTCATACTCTACCAATCGCTGGCCGTTCAGGAAAGCAGCAACGGCCATTCTCCTCCGGCCCGCCAGTTGCACTTCCAGCACCTCCAGCGCGGTGCCGCCGCCGCATGAGATCAACACGCTCCCGCCTTCCGACCACATGCGGCCGGGCTCGTAAGCGACGGTGCCAGGCCACAAACGCGCCTGAGTAATGTGCAAACTCATTCCCCGAAATGTGGTGTAGCATCCGGGCCACGGCTGAAATCCGCGCAGCCTGCAGTGAATCTGCTGTGCCGGCAACTTCCAATCGGCACGGCCATCTTCTTTCTTGAGCATCGGCGCCAGAGTCGCGCTCGCGTGATCCTGCGGCGTTGCCGCGAGACTTCCGTCGCCGAGTCCCGCCAACGTTTCCACTAGCAATTCCGCGCCCATCACGGCGAGCCTGTTCCCAAGCGCAATTGCGTCCTCATCCTCGCCAATCTCCGTTTCACGCATCAGCAGAATGTCGCCCGTGTCCAAACCGGCATCGATGCGCATCGTCGTCACGCCTGTAGTTCGCTCCCCGTTCGCAATCGCCCACTGAATGGGACCCGCGCCCCGATATTTCGGAAGCAGCGACGCATGCACATTAATAATTCCCAGCGCAGGCAGATCAAGAATGCTCTGCGGAATCAATTGCCCGTAGCCCACCACGACCATCGCATCCGCCGCGACTCCGCGAAGTACATCGACCATCTCAGGCCGCCGCACACGATCCGGCTGTTCCACGCGGATGCCATGTGCCAGTGCGCACTCCTTCACAGGGGACGCCGCAAGCTGCCGACCGCGGCCTTTCGGCCGGTCCGGCTGCGTCAGAACCAGCGCAACCTCGTGGCCTGCTTTCAGGATCGCTTCCAGCGTGGGGACTGCGAATCGAGGCGTCCCCATATAGACCAGGCGCATGACCGGTTTACCATTCACCCGCTTTGACCATCTTGCGAATCTTGCGCCGGATGAGATCGCGCTTCAACGGGCTCAAGTGCGAAAGAAACAGAATACCGTCCAGATGATCCATCTCGTGCTGCATCGCCCGCGACAGAAGTCCTTCGGCGCTAACTTCCACTACTTTGCCTTCGACGTCGCGAGCGCGCACTACGGCCGTCATCGCACGCGTCACATCTTCACGAAAGCCGGGAATGCTGAGACAGCCCTCTTCACCGGTTTGCGATCCTTCTTTCTGTATCAGTTCCGGATTGATGAGCACCAGGCGTTGTGTTTCGTCTTCCCCCGCCGAGCAATCGATCACCGTGAGACGTTTCGACACGCTGACTTGCGGGGCGGCCAACCCAATCCCCTTTGCCGCGTACATGGTTTCAAACATGTCGTCCACGAACTGTTTCAGTTCCGCGGAGCCGAAATCCTCCACCGGCGCACACTTCCGCTCCAGCACCGGATCGCCATACTTCACGATCTTCAGACTCATCAGTACGCTTTCACCTGTTCCAGATATCCGCGCCAGTTTCTTTGCGTTTCCACCAGCGAGTCGCCGCCGAACTTCTCCACGAACGCCTGTGCCAACACGATAGCCACCATCGCTTCTCCAATGACTCCCGCGGCCGGAGCGACGCAAATATCGCTGCGTTCATATGCCGCAAGCGATGCCTCGCGCGTCTCCAGATCGACGGATTCCAAGGGCCGCCGCAAAGTGGAAATCGGTTTTAGAAACCCACGCACGAAAATGTCCTGGCCGTTCGTCATGCCGCCTTCCAGGCCGCCTGCTTTGTTCGCCCCGCGAAAAAACCTGCGTTCGTCCTTGTTGTAGTGGATGGTGTCCTGCACCTTCGACCCATAGGAAGTCGCCTGCTCTTCGGCGCAACCTACTTCAACGCCCTTCACGGCCTGCATCGAAACAATTGCCTGGGCAAGTTTTCCGTCCAACCGCGAATCCCAGGTGATGTGCGACCCCAAACCCGGCGGCACTCCATGCGCGCGCACCTCGAAGATCGCTCCAATCGTATCGCCGGTGCGATAGGCGTGGTCCACCGCCTCTTTCATTTTGGCCTCAACGTCCGCATCCACGCACCCTAGCGTGACATCTTCTTTCTTCGCAAGCGCGGCGATCTCATCCCACGTCACTTCGCGTTCCAGATGCACGGGCCCGACGCCGATCACGTGGCTCAATACTTCCACGCCAAATTCACGTAGAAATGTTTTGGCCACTCCGCCCACCGCTACGCGCGCCGTCGTCTCCCGCGCGCTCGCCCGCTCCAGAATGTAGCGTGCGTCGTGGAAATTGTATTTGATCGACCCCGCCAAGTCGGCATGTCCCGGCCGCGGGCGCGTTACCGGTTTCTTCTTTTCTTCTTCGCCGCCTTCCACAGGCAGCACCTCGGTCCAGTTTTGCCAGTCCTTGTTGCGAATGATGATTGCCACCGGCGACCCGATGGTCTGCGAATGGCGCACGCCGGACACAATCTCCACCGTGTCGGTTTCAATCTTCATTCGTCCGCCGCGGCCGTAGCCTTGCTGCCGGCGCCACAGTTCATGATTGATGGTTGCCAGGGATAATGGAATTCCGGCGGGCAGACCGACAAGGGTCGCCACCAGACATTCGCCGTGCGACTCGCCGGCGGTCTCAAAACGGAACATGCTTTCCTTTTATGTTAGCAGCAGTGGAGCAATCTTCAGATTGCGCGGGACTTCAGTTCTGCTTCTCGAATCACCGGCGCGGTCCACTCTTGCACCAACCACTCACCAGCTAACGTGATCGCAGGGTCATGCGATACGTAGACCAGCCATTCATTTCCGCTCCAGGTCCAACACACTTCCGAGCCGGTATCATAGAGCAAGTCACTGCCAACACTCCTTTTGGCGAGCGGCAAGAAAGAGTCCAACTCAATCTCCCAACCGAGCGCGCCCCGAAGCTCCCAAAGCCGTTCGATCCCATGTGCGGAGAGGATCCTCCTCAGAGCGTCTCTCTTTTCCCGGTCGAAGTAGTCCGTGTCAAAAGTCATTCTGCCTGGTGGTGGGTGTCCGCCTCCGCGAGGATACCAATCAAGCGCTGAGCCCCAACGATCCTCAATCTCCTTCCAGAGATGTCTCACATTGCCTTCATCTAACAGGCGGCGGAAAGGAAGTGGCGCGATTCTCCTCAGCCTACTTCGTTTCGAAAGTGAGTCTATGTATTCGATAAACCGGATCCGCTCCTCCTGCATCGCCGCGTGGCTCAGCTCCTGCGGCAGCGAGTCAATCATTTCGTCTCGAGCGTTCCACCCGGAATTCTTTAGACTCTCGCGTATTCCGGCCTCCGTTCCCCAATCCTTTGGGTCCAGCCGCTCAACATCTTTCAGGATTGCCCACAGGACTTGAAGGCGCGGATATATGCCGAGCTCCGCAGGCGTAAACTCGTTCGTTTTCCAAAAGCCTATTCCATGTCTGGAGAGACTGAGTTCCAGGTTACGAAACTCCTCCCAGCATTCGTCGTACCGCGCCCGGCAGTGCCGCCTCGCCGCGGTGTGGAGCGCTTCAACGTCGGTCACGCCCCCATCATAACTGGCGAATAAGGTACTATTTTTTCACCCCTGCGCCCTCCACACGTGCGAGAATGGTAGTTCCCACCTGAAATGCCAATCATCCGAAACGAGAAATTCCGCAACATCGCTATCGTTGCGCACGTTGACCACGGCAAGACCACCCTGGTCGACGCGATGCTGCGTCAAAGCGGCATCTTCCGCAGTAATGAAAACGTCGCCGAGCGCGTTATGGATTCGAACGACCTGGAGCGCGAGCGCGGCATCACCATTCTCGCCAAAACCACCGGTGTCCATTATCACGGCGTCAAAATCAACATCGTGGATACACCGGGCCACAGCGATTTTGGCGGAGAGGTGGAACGCGCGTTGACAATGGTTGACGGCGTGATGCTTCTGGTGGATGCCAGCGAAGGTCCGCTTCCACAAACCCGTTACGTTTTGATGAAGGCCCTGGAAGCGCGGCTTCCGCAAGTGGTCGTCATTAATAAAATCGACCGCCCCGACGCCCGCATCCAGGAAGTGCTCAACGAAGTCTACGATCTCTTCATCGATCTGGACGCCGGCGAAGACCTGCTCGATTTTCCGATCATCTACACGAATGCCAAGGAAGGCATTGCGAAGACCGATCTGGCGAGCGATTCCGCCGATCTGCGTCCGCTGTTCGAAGCCATTGTCGCGAAGATTCCCGGCCCACTCGGCGACCCTGACGGCATCCTGCAGATGCAGGTTTCCAACCTCGATTACAGCGACTACCTCGGCCGTCTCGCCATTGGCCGCGTCTCCAACGGAACCCTTCGTCTCAACGATGAGGTGAGCATTTGCAAGCTCGATGGCTCCGTGCAGCGCACCAAGATTACCAAGCTCTACTCGTTTGAAGGGCTGAAGCGCGTGGATGAGTCGGAGGCCGTTCCGGGCTGTGTGCTCGCCATCGCAGGTGTCGAAGGGATCACTATCGGCGAAACGGTTTCGCACGCGGAGACTCCTCTTCCGTTGAAGCATATCCACATCGACGAGCCGACTATCGCGATGACGTTCACCATCAACACGTCGCCGTTTTCCGGCCGCGAAGGCACACTCGTCACATCGCGCCATCTGCGCGACAGGTTGGACAAAGAACTTCTCACCAACGTGTCCTTGAAAGTCGAACAAGCCGGCGGCCCCGATGCCTTTAAGGTCATGGGGCGCGGCGAACTACAGTTGGCCATTCTGTTGGAGATGATGCGCCGCGAGGGTTACGAACTAGCCGTCGGCAAGCCGGAGATTCTCACCAAGACCGTTGACGGCAAATTGCATGAGCCGCTCGAAGTGCTCACCATCGATTGTCCTGAGCAATTCGTCGGCGTCGTCATGGAAAAGATGGGAACTCGCAAGGGCAAGATGTCGAAGATGATCAATCACGGTTCGGGCCGTGTGCGCCTGGAGTTCGCGGTTCCGTCGCGCGGCCTCATCGGATTGCGCAGCGAAATGCTCACCGATACGAAGGGCACCGCCATCATGAACTCTCTTTATGCGGGCCACATCGAATGGCAGGGTGACATTCCGTTCCGCCCTACGGGTTCGCTCGTATCGGACCGGTCCGGAAAAACCACCGGCTACGCGATTTGGAATCTTCAGGAACGCGGCGAGATCTTCGTCACTCCAGCAACGGAAGTCTACGAAGGAATGATCGTCGGCGAAAACTCGCGCGAGAATGATCTCGACGTAAATATCGTCAAGGAAAAGAAGCTTACGAACATGCGCTCGTCTACAGCCGACGAGGCCATTCGGCTGGTTCCGCCACGTCTGCTCAATCTGGAGCAGGCCATTGAGTTCATCCGCGAAGACGAGCTTGTCGAGATTACTCCGAAATCCATCCGCCTTCGAAAGAAGATTCTGAAGGCCAACATGCGCTGATGCCGCAAACCGTCACAGCCCGCCGCGTCGCTTTGCTTGGAATGTTCGTCAGCGGTTCTCTGGCCGTTGCCAAGATCGCGACGGGATGGCTGGGAGGATCGGCCTCCGCCGTCGCGGATGGATTCGAATCCGCAAGTGACGTCTTTGCGTCGGCCGCGGTGTGGTTCGGACTGACAGTAGCCTCGCGGCCTGCCGATGAGAACCATCCTTATGGCCATGGGCGCATGGAAACGCTGAGCGGATTCTCAGTCGGATGGATCCTCGCGGTCGCGGGCGTGCTCATCGCACTCGGTTCGGCGCGCGGATTGTTCTTACCGCACGCGCCGCCTCAATCGTATGCTGCGTGGCCTCTCGCCGCATCCATCGTGCTGAAGAGCGTGCTTACTTTCGTGAAACGCAACATCGCCCGCAAGGCCCACAGCAGCGCCTTGATGGCCGATGCGTACAACGATGGCGTCGATATTCTCTCCGGCACAGTGGCGCTTGCCGCTTTGGGCCTCACCTTGTACGACCCTGCGCGCTTCCTCAGCGCCGACCATTTCGGCGGTATCGCCGTCGGCTTTATCGTTATCTATATCGGCCTGCGGGTGGTTTACGAAACGACGATGCAATTGATGGACACAATGCCTTCCCCCGAGGTCACCAGTCAGATTCGCCAAATCGCCCTTACCGTTCCGGGAGCCTTGGGAGTGGAGAAGTGTTTCGCGCGCAAGACGGGACTGCAATATCACGTCGATCTGCACCTGGAAGTGGACGGCGCAATGACCGTTCGCGAGTCCCATCAGATCGCCTCCGCCGTGCGCGATAAGATTCAGCAGGAATTGGATTGGGTCGCAGGCGTCTTGGTCCACGTCGAACCGCACGAGATGTAGCCTTCACCGGTCTTCTGCGCGTGCCACGCGCACATCAGTCCGCAGGAAATCATTACCCTTGAATAGGAGCGGCTCGTCCATCGCTCTCGCCAGCGCGTAGGCGAAACAGTCGCCGAAATTCAGTCGGGCCCGATGCCGTCCCCGGCCGAAGTCGAAGTAGGCTTGGCGCGCCAAGGCGCCTTGTTGCAATGTCACCGGTTCCACAACGATGCTCGCAGTGCGCAAAAAGGCCTCGGCTTGCCGGGCGGCCTCCGGTCTAGCCTGCCGCTCCAGCACGATAGTGAGTTCCAGGTAACTTACGACGCTTACGCGGCAGACATCGGCTTCAAGAATCATTCGCGAGAACTGCTCCGCTTCCGGCTCCGCAAACAGAATCGCCACCAGCGCCGACGTATCGAGAATCATTTCGGCAGCCCAAACTCGTCATACAGCAGTTCGCCATGGTCCACATAGGGCCTCTTCACCGCCCGGGACGCCCGCTTGGCGATGGCCATGAGTTCCGTCAAACTCGCCTTGCGCCGGCGCTTCTCCAGTTTTTCGTGACGTTCCCGCAATGAGTCGATCACGACCTTGGTAAGGCTCTCCCCCGTTTCCCTGGCGATCGCCTGAGCTAAACGATGTGCTTCCGGGTCCTTTACGTTCAACACGCTTGACTTCTCCTATTCTAGAAAGTCCACTAGAATTCTACCATGGGGTCAACAAGCGCCGGAGTGATACGATACCCCTCATGATGCAACTTCCCCGCCGCCGGTTTCTTCAAGCCTCTGCCGCGACACTTGCCCCTCGTCTGCCTGCCGCATCGAAGATCCGCACAGGCATCCTCGGCATTCAACACAGCCATCTCAGCGGCAAGCTGCAGGCGATGCTCGATAACCCCGCCTACGAAGTGGTCACCATCTGCGAGACCGACGCCGATACGCGCAAACGTCAAAGCGGCAGCAAACTGTTCGCCAACCTCCGCTGGGTCTCCGTGGAGGAAATGCTCGCGGATAAGTCGCTGGACCTCATCGTCTTTGAAGGCGAAGTCAAAGATGCCGTCCCCATGGGAAAACGCATCCTGCAAGCGGGAAAACACCTTCATCTGGAAAAGCCGCCCACCAACAAGATGGAGCCTTTCCGTGAACTCGCCAATCTTGCCCGCGAGCGCCGCAAGCTCCTGCAACTCGGCTATCTCTGGCGCTTCCACGATGGCGTCATCAAGATTCAGGAAGCGGTCAAGAACGGCTGGCTCGGCGATGTCTACATGATTCGCGCCACCATCAATTCCGATCGCGGGCAGTCGCAGCGCGATACAGAAGCGCGCTATCCCGGCGGCGCATTGTTCGAACTCGGCGGCCACATGATCGATGTAGTGGTTGCCCTCCTCGGCCGCCCCGGCAACGTCCGGCACTGGCTTCGTCACGATACTTCCATCAAGGACACGCTCAAGGACAACACGCTCGCCGTCTTTGAATACCCCAGGGCGCTCGCGCTTGTCATCAGTTCCGCTAAGGATCCGGCTAACGGCATCCATCGCACGTTCGAAATCATTGGCAGCGGCGGCACAATGCTCATCGCTCCCATGGAGCCGAACCCCATCTTGCACGTACATCTCGCGCAGGCGGTGGGCCCGTACAAAAAGGGCGCGCAGCAGATTGCGCTACCGCCCCAGCCTCGCTTCATCCGCGACTTCCAGGAACTCGCGCGCGCCATTCAAACGAATAGCGCACTGCGCTTCTCCTACAATCACGAGCTTCTGTTGCACGAAACGCTGCTGCGCGCATCCGGCGAGAT
Organism: Candidatus Solibacter usitatus; assembly: GCA_016191645.1. Lineage (GTDB taxonomy): Bacteria > Acidobacteriota > Terriglobia > Bryobacterales > Bryobacteraceae > CADEFT01. The sequence goes on along the minus strand of JACPVQ010000211.1, from coordinate 24,024 downwards.
CTGACATTCGGTTACCATTGGGAACATCCTCATGGCGAACGATCACGCACTCGATACGGAATTCAAACGCGGCCTCGGCCTATTCGATTCAACCATGGTGGTGGCCGGGTCCATGATCGGATCGGGCATCTTCATTGTGTCCGCCGATATGTCGCGCACCATAGGAAGTCCTGGCTGGGTGTTGATGGCGTGGCTCCTCACCGGGCTTCTCACAATGGCGGGCGCACTCTCCTATGGAGAACTCGCGTCGATGATGCCGCGCGCGGGCGGCCAGTATGTCTACTTGCGAGAGGCGTTCAATCCGCTCAGCGGATTTCTTTACGGATGGGCTTTGTTCGCCGTCATTCAAAGCGGAACCATCGCTGCCGTAGTGGTGGGGTTTGGAAGATTTCTTGGCGTCCTCGTGCCGTCCATCTCGGAGACGAACTACATCGTACCGCCGCTTCACCTTTCCACGGGCTACGCGATTTCGTTGTCCACGGCGCAACTCGTGGGCCTCCTGTTGATCGCGCTCCTCACTTGGACCAACACGCGCGGACTCGAATATGGCCGTCTCATTCAGAACGTCTTTACATCGGCGAAGATCGGATCGCTTGCGGCGCTCGTGATCATCGGCCTGCTGCTCGGCTGGAATGCGAACGCCGTTTCCACGAACTTCGGCGATGCATGGACCGCGCGCGGCTTCGACCCGGTGGTCCCCGGCCTCGACGCAACCACGCTCTTCGGTCTCATCGCGGCCATCTGCGTCGTGCAAACCGGATCGCTCTTCTCCGCCGATGCCTGGAACAACATCACGTTCACGGCGGGCGAAGTGAAGGACCCGCGCCGCAACATTCCACTCTCGCTCGCCTTCGGCACGGGAATTGTGATTACGCTTTATTTGCTATCGAACGTAGCCTACTTCGTTACGCTGCCCCTTGATGCAATCCAACACGCGCCGGCGGACCGCGTCGCAACGGCAACGCTCAACGCCATCTTCCCCGGACTCGGCGTAACCATCATGGCCCTTGCCATCATGGTCTCCACGTTCGGCTGCGCCAATGGCCTGGTGCTCGCGGGCGCGCGAGCCTATTACGCCATGGCGCGCGACAAGCTGTTCTTCCAGGGCGCGGGTGAACTCAACGCGCAGCGTGTCCCCGCCAAAGGGCTCGTGATGCAAGGCATCTGGTCGGCTGCCCTGGTTCTTCCGCGCACCTACGACCCCGCTACCGGCAAATACGGCAACCTCTACGGCAACCTGCTCGATTACGTCATCTCCGCCGCGCTTATCTTTTATGTGTTGACCATCGCCGGCATCTTCCGTCTGCGCAAGACGCGCCCAGACGCCGATCGTCCGTATCGGGCGTTCGGGTACCCCGTCATCCCTGCGCTGTACATGTTTGGCGCTTCCACCATCCTTGTGCTCTTGTTCGTCTACCGCACCTCCACCACGTGGCCAGGTTTGGTGATCCTTCTCGTAGGCGTGCCGGTTTACTATGCATTTTCGAAGCAGGTGAAATCATGAACCGGAGAGACTTTCTTCCGTCCGCTCTTGCCGTGCCCGCGGCGTTGGCGCAGCAGCAAACACGCAAGCGGCGCAATATCATCTTTATCCTCACCGACGATCACCGCTACGATGCCCTCGGTTTCATGAAAGCACAGGAGTGGCTGGAGACCCCGCATCTGGATTCGCTGGCCCGCGAAGGCGTTCACCTCACGAACGCCTTCGTCACCACCGCGTTGTGCAGCCCCAGCCGCGCGTCCATCCTTACCGGCAAGTACGCGCATAAACACGGCATCATCGACAACAATACGGCGATTCCCAAAGGCACGCGCTATTTCCCCGAGCTGCTTCAGAGAGCCGGATACAAGACCGGCTTCTTCGGGAAGTTCCACATGGGCGGCGAATCCGACGCGCCGCAGCCGGGCTTCGACCGTTGGGTCAGCTTTCGCGGGCAGGGTACGTATCTGCCTTCGCCGAACGGTCTCAATGTGGACGGCAAGAAGGTTCCTCAAAAAGGCCACATCACCGATGAGCTTACCGATTACACTCTCGATTGGTTGAAGAGCCTGAAGCGAGAGCAGCCTTATTTCATCTACCTTTCGCACAAGGCCGTGCATGCCGATTTCTTTCCAGCCGAGCGGCACAAGGGAAAATACAAAGGCAAGGAGTTCAAGTTTCCCAAATCGATGGCTCCGGCGGCTCCTTCGCAACTGCGTCCGATGTGGGTGCAGAACCAGCGCAACAGCTGGCATGGCATGGAATTTCCTTATCATTCCGATCTCGACATCGCCGATTACTATCGCCAATACGCCGAGACTTTGGCCGGTGTGGACGACAGTATGGGCCGCATACTCGATGCTCTTCGTGAGCGCGGCGACCTGGATTCCACGTTGATCGTCTATATGGGCGACAACGGCTTCGCGTTCGGTGAGCACGGTCTGATCGACAAGCGCACCGCTTATGAAGAGTCGATGCGTGTGCCGCTACTGGCGCGCTGCCCGGAACTTTTCGGCAAAGGTAAGAAGTTGGAGAGCGTAGTCGCCAATGTCGATATCATGCCGACTTTCCTCGAAGCCGCCGGTGTCACGGCTCCCAGCGGCGGCGATGGCGCCAGCTGGCTACCGCTCGCGTCAGGCAAGCAGGTCCCTTGGCGCACGGAACTGCTCTACGAGTATTTCTGGGAGCGCAACTTTCCCCAAACGCCCACTATGCATGCCCTTCGCGGCGACCGCTACAAGTTCATCCGTTATCAAGGCATCTGGGACGTCGATGAATTATACGATTTGAAAGAAGATCCGGCTGAAATGCAGAACCTGATTCTCAGCCCCGCGCATCAGCAAACCGTTACGCAAATGCGCAACAAACTTTTCGAGATTCTGGAGAAGACCGGCGGTATGCAAATGGCTCTCTATCCGGATCGCGGCGGAGTCTCTTATCGCCGCAATCCCAAAGCGAGCCATGCCGCCGACTTCCCGCCGGATTTCTACACGCCGCCGCCTCGCCGCAGGCAATAGGACACACTCATGACAATGAAGATTCTGCTCCCGCTTTTCTTGCTGCTTCCGTTTGTTCCCGCTCAACAACGCCCCGCCGTGACGGAGGCCAACATCGATCAATGGATGAAGGAGCTTTCCAATTGGGGCCGCTGGGGCAAGGACGATCAACTCGGCGCAATCAACCTCATCACGCCCGCCAAACGCAAGCAGGCGGCCGCGCTGGTGCGCGAAGGCATTTCCGTTTCCATGTCGCACGATACGCTCAAGGACAAAGCGCCGGACGTCAGTTCTCCCTTCGTGCAGGAGATGAAGATGACCGGCGTCAATAATCCGGGACAGTTCAGCATCGATCAATACACCGTGCTTTACCACGGTTACGCGCACTCGCACATGGATTCGCTTTGCCACATTTTCTATAAGGGGCAAATGTATAACGGATTCCCGCAGACGGCAGTGACCGCAAGCGGGGCCGGAAAACTTGGCATTCAGAACTACAAGCAAGGCATCTTCACGCGCGCCGTCCTCATGGACATTCCGCGGCTCAAAGGCGTTCCGTATCTTGAACCGGGCACTCCCGTCTATCCCGAAGACTTCGACGCGTGGGAGAAGAAAACCGGGATACGCGTTGGCGCGGGCGATGTGCTGCTGCTCCGCACCGGGCGCTGGGCGCGCCGCGCGGAAAAAGGCTCCTGGGACGTTTCGAATAAGGCAGCGGGCATGCACTCCACCTGCGCCAAGTGGCTCAAACAGCGTGACGTTGCCATGATTGGCAGCGACGCGGGAAGCGACCTTGCGCCTTCCGGGATCCCCAACGTTTCGCACCCCATCCATCGCCTCGCGTTGATCGCGATGGGCGTTCCCATTTTCGATAACCTCGATCTGGAAGCCGTAGGCATCGAGTCCGCAAAACGAAACCGTTTCGAGTTTCTGCTTACCGCCGCGCCTATCGCCGTGCCCGGCGGCACCGGATCACCACTCAACCCGATTGCCGTCTTCTAACTTGTGGGGCAGATCTCCAGATCTGCGGCGGGATCTCCAGATCCCGCATGGCCTCGCCAGAGGCAATCGGCTGCGTTGCAGCCGAGTTCGGCGCACGATGAGTACCGGCAGAGCCGGTCTTGTACCGGCAGGGCCGGTCTGGAGACCGCCTCGCAGATCTGGAGATCTGCCCCACCAGCCCTAAATCGTAGCTACCATGTTCCTAATATGCGCTACTCTCTGATTCTCGCTATCGCCGCATGCGCGTGGTGCGCCAAATGGTCTGTCGACGATCTTCTACTTGCCGAATCGGCGTCGCAAATGGAGATCTCCAAAGACGGAAAACTCCTGGTCTACGTCAAATCGAAGATGGATCGCGAGAAAGGCGAGAGCATTTCCAACCTTGCGCTGCGCAATCTCACGGAAGACTACGAGGTCGCGCTCACGCAAGGCAAGGATAACCACTCCTCGCCGCGATTCTCTCCCAACGGCCGCCGCATCGCGTTTCTAAGTTCGCGCAAGGCGGACGACGCAGCGGGCCCGGTGGAAGCCGCGGGTGGGCGAGGGCGCGGGGGAATGCAGGTCTGGCTCATCGACACGCGCGGCGGCGAACCGGCGGCGGCCACGCGCATGGATAAAGGCGTTTCTTCCTTCTCCTGGATCGACGACACGACGCTCCTGCTGGTCGCTTCCGAAGACGACAGCCTCCATGAGCAGAAGATCAAGGAGCGCAAAGATACTTCGCAGGTTGTCGAAGACGAGCGCCATGTCGTGCCTACTCGGCTGTTCCGCTTCGACGTCCAATCGAAGAAGGCGCGACGCATCACGGAAAACCGCGACCGCATCTCGAACCATATAGTGAGCCCGAACGGCGAATGGGCGGTGACCACGCACGATCAGAGCCTGAGCTACGTTTGGGATCAGAAGGTCCGCCCGATCAGCTTCCTGCGCAATCTCAAAGACAACTCGGAGCGGCGGCTCTTCGCGGACGGAAAGCTGCTCCTCCGCTTTGCTCAATTTGCGCAGGATAGCAAGGGTTTCTACTTCGCCTCACCGTATACGACGCATCCGAAATACCTCAACGCGTCCATCGAGCGGCTCTACTATTACGAGATCGCCACCAGCGCGATCAGCGAGGTTCCGCTCGATTGGCCGAACGGACTTGCGCAAGGCTACGTCGTCACCGAGGACGGTTTGATCGCTTCGCTCGCAAACGGAGTGCGTCCGCGCATTGCAAGGTATCGCCGAAGTGGCGCCAGTTGGACGCGCGAGTTTCTCGAAGGCGAACACAGCGCCAACATTTTCGGGATGCAGCTTTCCGGCACACGATTGGTCTACCGGCACACGACGGCAAGTAAGCCGGACCAATGGTTCAGCGCTACGCTCAACGGGAGTAAAATCGAAACGCCAAAGCAGGTTACGGATTCGAACGCCGCATGGAAGAAAAAGCCGCTGGCGCGTTCGGAAACCATCACGTGGAAGGGTGCGCGCAATGAGCAAGTAGAAGGGTTGCTCTACTATCCGCACGATTATCAGCCGGGCAAGAAGTACCCGCTTGTGGTGATGATTCACGGCGGCCCACACGGCGCGGATCTCGATATGTTCAGCGATCGATGGGGCTATCCCGTTCAACTCTTCGCCCAGCGCGGCGCGCTTGTCATGAAGCCGAACTATCACGGCAGTTCCAACTACGGCCTGCAGTGGGGTGAATCGATTTCGGGCGGAAACTATAACGAGTTCGAATGGTTCGATGTCGAGCGCGGTGTCGATGCCTTGATCGCCAAGGGCTTGGCCGATGCGGACAAACTCGGCGTAATGGGGTGGTCGAACGGGTCCATTATCTCCATTGAATTGACGACACGGACCACGAGGTACAAGGTGGCGTCCGCGGGCGCGGGCGACGTGAATTGGATCAGCGATTGGGGCAATTGCCAGTTCGGTCACTCATTCGACGATTACTACATCGGCAAAACACCGCTGGAAGATCCGGACCTGTACATCAAGAAATCGCCGCTGTTTCGCATGGACCAAGTGCGTACGCCAACTATCATTTTCTTCGGCACGGAGGACAAACAGGTGCCCACCGAACAAGGCTGGCAGCATTATCGCGCCCTGAAGCATCTGGAAAAGACCGATGTTCGATTCATTCTATTTCCAGGCGAAGCGCATGGTCCGCGAAAATACGTTCATCAGCGCCGCAAAGTGGAAGAAGAGCTTGCGTGGTTCGATCAGTACCTGTTCCGCACTTTGCCGGACACGAACGAGGCGTTGCGCGACAACTCGCCTCTCTCCGCCATGTTGAAGCGCCGCGGCTTGAGCGACACGCCGGAGATGGTGGAGCGTGGTTCGTTGGAAGTGGGCCGCTTTGAAGTGACGCGCGCGCAGTTTAAGGCGTTCGACGGTTCCTTCGCGGTGGCGCAAGGTACCCAAACATTTCCGGCTACTGGCGTTTCCTTTGAAAAAGCGAAGGAGTATTGCGAATGGCTGAGCCGGAAGACGGGCAAGAAATACCGCCTGCCGACCGAGGAAGAGGCCGGCGGAATGTTGTCGGCGAACAAGCTGGACAACACACTGGATGCGTGGGCCGGATACGCGGTCAACTTCGACGATGCCCGCCGGCTGTCGTCGTTAATCGAAGGATTGGGACCGGGCGCGCTTCTGAAGCCCGTTGGATCGCACTCCGGCGCAGGCGATGATCCCGTGTTCGATCTCGGCGGCAACGCGGCCGAGTGGGCAGTGGCAAAAGATGGAACGGGCAAAGCGCTTGGCGGCAGTGCGGATCAACCCGTGGATGCGAAATCGGTGTCGAAGCCGCGACCGGATTATATCGGCTTTCGCGTCGTACGCGAGCCGTGAGCGCGGACCGGTTCCGTATATTTGGCCAGCAATCGCGCGGGATACTCACGCGCACATCGGGGTTCATCGCCGAAGCCGGTTTCACACATTCGCTAACGCCGGCGCGCAATTGCACCTTCGCGTGCACGTATTGCTACGTTCCCACGATGGGGCTCTACGGCGGACTGCAACCGGACGATTGGCGTCGCTGGGGGGCAGTTCACAACGTTCAAGGACAACGCGCCGCAACTTCTTCGAAAGCAGCTCTCGCCTTCGCAGCGCATTTATTGTTCGCCTCTGGTAGACCCCTATCAACTGGCGGAGGAGCAGCGCCGATTGATGCCAGAGATTCTCGATGCGCTGTTGGCGTGTCCGCCGGCGGTGTTTACGATGCAAACGCGAGGCCCGCTCATTTTGCGCGATTTGGACCAACTGCTCCTGCTGTCCAGACGCACGAGGCTGCGTGTGAGTTTCTCGGTGACTACGGATCGCGACGCCGTGCGCCGTTTGTATGAACCGCATTGCGCGCCCATGGACGAGAGGTTCGAAGTGATCTCGCGGCTGAACGGTGCTGGGATTGATGCGCACGCAACTCTTGCGCCGATTTTGCCTTGTGATGCCGGACATCTGCTGGATCTCGCCATGGCCGCATCGCCGCACGCGATCATTGCCGACCCGTTGCACTTGCGCGAACGCAAACCCATGGGCGCTACCACGCGCGAGCAATCGTTTCGCATCGCCGCCCATCACCACCACGAGGATTGGTTTCGCGCTGGCTTTCAGGACCGCATCCTGGCGACAATGAAAGATCGGGCAGCGGCCTGCGGCCGCCAATTTGGTTTTGGCCCGGAAGCATTCGCATGGCTATCGCAAACATAACGGGCATTCTGGACCGGCTGGGCATCGCGCCCGTCAACCTGCATGGAGCGGAAGAAATCGAATCGATTGAACCTGCGACCGGCAATGCGATTGCACGCGTGCGCCTGGCAGGAGAAGCTGACTACGTGCAAACCGTCCAACAGGCGGCGAGCGTTCAGGCACGCTGGCGCATGCTGCCCGCACCACAGCGCGGCGAGATCGTGCGCGAGATCGGCGAAGCTTTGCGCGGGGCGAAGGACGATCTGGGCGCACTGGTATCGATGGAAACGGGAAAGATTCTCGCTGAAGGCCGCGGCGAAGTGCAGGAGATGATCGATATCGCGACGTTTGCGGCGGGCCTGTCGCGTCAACTTTACGGCATGACGACGCACAGTGAGCGTCCCGGCCACCGCATGTATGAGCAATGGCATCCGTTGGGCATTGTGGGCATCATCAGCGCGTTCAATTTTCCCGTAGCCGTGTGGGGCTGGAACGCTTTGATCGCAGCCGTTTGCGGCGATGTGTCGATTTGGAAGCCGTCCTTGAAGACGCCGCTCACCGCGATCGCAACCATGCAAATCGTCCAGCACGTGGCAGATTTACATGGTTGGCGCGACGTGTTCCAACTCGTCATCGGACGCGATGATACGGTGGGTGAGCGCATGATCGCCGACCCTCGCGTGCCGCTGATCAGCGCCACCGGCTCCTGCCGCATGGGCAAACGCGTGGCGCAAGTTGTCGCCGCGCGATTGGGTCGAACGCTGTTGGAACTCGGCGGTAACAACGGCGTCATTCTGATGCCCGATGCCAACCTCGATCTCGCGCTGCGAGCCGTTCTGTTTGGAGCGGTGGGAACCGCGGGTCAGCGCTGCACCTCCATTCGCCGTCTGTTCGTGCATCGCTCGATTGCGACTGCCTTCACCGAAAAGTTGGTCGCGGCGTATCGTCAGGTGCGCATTGGCGATCCTTTGGACAGCGGCACATTGATGGGGCCGCTGATCGATGAAGAGGCGGTGCGGATGATGTCCGAGGGCCTGGCACGCGCCATTGCGGAGGGAGGCGAGATTCTCCACGGTGGAGCGCGGTTGAACACGAGTGGCAGTTTTGTCGAGCCGGCGATTGTTAGAGCGGATCCTCGCATGCCCATTGTGAGAGAGGAGATCTTCGCGCCAATTCTCTACTTGATGGAATTCGATAAGTTGGACGAAGTGATGGAATGGCACAATAGCGTTCCGCAGGGATTGAGTTCGGCGATGTTCACGAACGATCTCACCGCGGCGGAAACGTTTCTCAGCGCGCGCGGAAGCGATTGCGGCATTGCGAACATCAACATCGGAACCAGCGGCGCGGAGATTGGTGGCGCGTTTGGCGGCGAAAAAGAAACGGGCGGCGGGCGCGAGTCGGGGTCGGATGCCTGGAAGGCATATATGCGCAGACAAACCGTGACCATCAACTGGTCCGGTGAATTGCCGCTGGCGCAAGGAATCAAGTTCGAGTTGTAAGAGAGGGTCGATTGGCTATCTACACTTGCCGTGAAATGACGCGAGACTGCCGCGGGAATCTGGCGGAGGGCTGGTCGTACCTGATTTCGTATTATCTGCCGATGATCCGGCGCTTGCTGGCCCACTATTATCCCGGCCGCGATCAGGCGCTGCTGGCGGGGGTCATGAAGCGCTTGCATGATCCGACTCTTCCTTTGTACGGAGCGGATGCGCCGATCACAGACCGCGAATGGGTAGCCGCACTGCGCCTGCAAGTGATCGACGGAGTGGAGGGTACAGACGCACCCGCCAGTGATCTGGATTTGGAAACGCTTACTGCCGCTTTTGAAGAGTTCACCGCGACGGAGCGCCAGTTTCTATGGCTGTCAACCATGGCGTACAGCCTGGAGGAGACCGCGTTGATGATGAACCTGGAAGCGTCGACCATCGGGAAGGCGCGGGAACGCGCGGAGGAAGCTCTTCGCGGGAAACTCGATTCCTGGAAACGCGGCCTGCTTACAACCAACGGCCACGGGCTCTGCAACCTTGCAAGGGCGGCGCGCGGTGAGAAATGCCTGCTATCGAAGGCCTATATCGACATGCTCGACGGCCGCATTACGTGGGCACAAAAACGCGACTACGAATTTCACATGGTGCGCTGCTGGCATTGCGTGGACGTGTGCTGCCGCATTCGCGAATCGGACCATGTGGTGAAAGTGTCCAAGCCGTTAACGCCGGAGGAGGCCGCTCCGTTCCGCGCGCAGTTAGGGTTGCCTGAGGTGAAACCCAAAAAGGGCTTTTTCAAGTTTTTGTCTTAGCACCGTTTCTTTTTGCTTCCTGACGTTCAAAGACGGGGATGAGATGTTCTTCAATCCAACGGTACGCTGCTTCCAGCCCGTCTCGTTCGAAGATACGGCCGATCTCAGCCTCGGTTTCGCTCGGCTCTCCAATAATGGAGAGAAACTGGTTCGAGGTCATGCGCTGGACCTTGGGTCCATCAATGCCTCCGTCATCGCGTAGAATTCTGCGCCGCGCGTAGAGGCACAACACCGCATCGCCGATCCAGGCGTCCTTCAGAATTTGTTGGCGAGTTGATTTCCTTCCCACTCCGCGTTACCAATTCATCTTGAGCGCCATCTGCCAAACACGCGAACCGGATGCCGACGTGAGCCGCGCGAAGTTGGGCGCAAGAAGACTGGCCGCCGGGTTTCCAAAGTTGACGTTGTTGAACGCGTTGAAAGCCTCGGCGCGGTACGTGAGCCGCAGCGATTCGCCCAGCCGGAAGTTCTTCGCCAGGCTCACGTCGACGATAGATGCCCCGGGGCCGCGCATCGTGTTGCGCCCCACGACGCCGAAGGTCCCGTTGGGGTTTTGAACAAACGCGGCTCGATTGAAATACTCGTTGATCGTGTCCGAGCGGGAACGGTCTCCGGGCAGCGCCGTGGCCGCCTGGACATTCGGGCGATCGCGGCCAATGGCGGTAAGAGAGTTGTCGCGTCCACTGGTCACCGAGAATGGCAATCCGGACCGGAGCCGCGTGATTCCCGCCAGTTGCCATCCCGCAAGCATGCCGCGAAGGAGCGGCGCTTGGTGGCGAAACCAGGGAATCTCCCAAATGGAAGAAGCAGTCACGCTATGCGTGATGTCGGTGTCCGAGGGGCCGCGGTCCGAACGTAGATCATTCGGATTCTGAAAGCCGCTGGATGCGGGCGTGTTGATGGATGTCGTGTCGATCCCCTTAGCCCAACTGTAGCTGGCAAGCAAGGTGAAGCCCCGCGCAAAACGACGGTTCACCGTTGCCTGCAATGCGTTGTAGATACTGGTGGCGGCGGGCCGCAATTCCGTCACACTTTGAAAATCGGGGGCGAACGGGCGGCGCGTATCGGTGTTCGCAACTGTCGCCGCCGCGTTGAAGCGCGCGGCATTCAGCTCGTGCACTACGGCGAGGTGGGTTCCCTTCGCGCCCGCATACGCAACGGTGAGTTTCATGTTCGATGCGATCTCGTGCTCAACGCTGAAGTTGAACTGCTGCATGTAGGAGTTCGTAAATCCAGCATCGAGGGAAGCCACTGGCACGGGCCGTGCAAACTGCGTCGCGCCGCGCTCCGCGGCGGAGCGAGGTGGCAGATACGGAATGACCGGCGTAGGTTGGCCCGCATAGGGATCGCGAAAACTCGCCGGTGCGTTCACGGTATAGGTGACCACAAACGGCGGGTTCCCGAAGCCGTAGTTGTACTGGTCGCCCGGCATGTCCCAGAAGATTCCATACGCGCCGCGAATGCTGGTCTTGCCGCGACCAAACGGATCGTAGGCGAATCCAAAGCGTGGAGCAAAGTGATTCCACTGACCTGACACAATGCCGCGATCGATACCGGTATCGCCCGCATACACCAGTCCCGCGGGCGCGTTGGGAAACTGCGTAGACTTTTGACCCGGGCGAAACGCCGGACGCTGATCGTGCTGATCGACGATGGGTAGAAATGGTTCCAGGCGGAGTCCTATGTTCAGTGTCAAACGGGGTGTTATTTTCCAGTCATCCTGCACAAACCAGGCGATCTGATATTGCCGCGGCAACCCTTCGGAGGTGTTAGCCGATTGCACGTAACGCGAGGGGCGGCCAAGTTGAAAATCGGCGACCGGCACCCCCGAAAATTGACCGGAGAAAGTGAAGTTGCCATCGATGTTGCCGTTGACGCGGCGAATCTCGGCGACGCCGCGCCCTTCAAATCCAAACTTCCAGAAGTGGCTCCCGCTCGTATAGCTGAGCGACTCGCTCAGATGCACCACTGTTCGCGGAAGATAGATGGCGTTGCGCGTGGACATTTGAAACGCGTTGCTCACGGTGAGGTTGCTATTGGTCGGGTCGGTCACGGGGCCGGCGATGGGGACATTCACGCCCAGGTCGCGCCAGCGAAGAGACACAACGGGGCCGGCCTGCGCTTGCGTTCGATTCATCGTGATAGAAAACGAGTTGACCAACGTGGGACGCAGAATGAGCGAATCGCCGGCGGACGCGTTCCAGGACCGAAAGTCCTGCCAGTTGCGGAACTCCGGCAGCCCGCCGCCATCGGCGCGGCGCTCATGCTGCGTGAAGCTGCGCGCGTAGAACTTGTGCGAGTTCGAGAAGGAGTGATCAATCCGCAGCAACCCTTGATCGACATCGGTGGACCCGTCGTTATTAAAGCTGTACTGGCCGCCGGGAAGATTGGGCAGCGGGACAAAGCGCTCGATGAAGGTCTTTGCAATCGGGTCCAGACGCGAGGCGGGAATTACGCTGCCGGGAAATGCCTGGCGATTGTTCGGGTCTGTGGGCTTCTGAGTTGACGCCGCATAGTCGCCATTCCGCTCTAGCGCCGTGGGAACGAAGATGTTCGATTGTGTCAGCCCGGATCGGATCCGAGTAGCTTGATAGGAAAGAAAGAAGAATGTACGGTCTTTGCCCGCGTAGAGTTTTGGAATGGACAGCGGACCTCCGAACACGCCGCCGAATTGATTCTGACGCAGCTTCGGCACGCTCGCCGAGAAAAAGTTTCTTGTATTGAGCGCATCGTTGCGAAGAAACTCAAACAGGCCGCCGTGATAGACATTCGTGCCTGACCTTGTGATCACATTCACCACGCCGCCCGAAGATTTGCCCTGTTCCGCCGTAAAGTTGTTCAACGACATGCTGAACTCCTGGACGGCGTCGGGAATGGGAAAGTTCGAGGCGGTGTTGAAGAAATAATCGTTGTTGTCGCCGCCATCCAGAAGATAGTTGACCGTACTGGCGCGGCCGCCATTCACCGAGAAACCCGTGGTTGGCGATTGCAGCCCGCCTCCCGTAGTGGGGTCGCTTACCACGCCGGGCGAGAGCAGTTGCAGTTCCAGCATGCTGCGGCCGTTCAGCGGAAGCTCCGTCATGCGGTGCGAATCGATCACCTGTTTAAGCGTTGCCCCCGAAGTGTCCACAAGCGTGCCGCTGGCCTGCACCGTAACGGATTCAGACACCGCGCCGGGTTCGAGTGTGAAGTCCACGCGAATCTTTTCGTCGACCTGCAGTAGCAGTCCCCGCTGCACCGATTTCTTGAAACCGGAAAAAGAAACGTCCACGTCGAATGTGCCGACGGGCAGCAAGGGGATTTGATAATAGCCGTCGCCCGTAGTTGTGGAGCGATAGATTTGATTGGTGCCGGTGTGAGTTGCGGTAACCAGCGCTCCGGGCACCACAGCGCCGGATGAGTCCTTCACCAATCCCTGGATTGCCGTTGCCGAACTTTGTGCATGTAGAGCGGTGGCGGCCAGGACGCCCAGAATGATTCGCAGCATGACTCGCATGCCCGACATTCTATCTTCGTTCGGCCTCTACTGCACAGACAATGTTATTAGCGCATCACCCAAATCGGTGACGACCAAGCGAGGTTGCCGTCGGTTTGACGGATGCGCAGGTAGTAATAGGCTTCGCCGCCCGCGGCGTCTCCGGAGAATTCCATCGCCACCTGCTTTTTGCCGGGTGTTTCCGTATGAGCTACCTTGCCGTTGCTGATCACTTCTATTCGATCAATGGGTCCCGTGCCAATCACTTGGATCTTGAAGCGCGGAGCGCCGGCGACGCGGGCTTCATCGCCCATCATGTACTCGCGGCCGTTCGCCGCCAGCCGGAAATCGACGATGATGTTATCCGACGCCGCATAGGTGTGGCGCTCGCGCAGGCCGCGAAAGATTCCTTCACGCGAGACATCTTCGGCATACACCGCCGCATACGACATATGGCTGGACATGTGATCTGAGCTTGCGATGAATCCGACGCGATGACGTTTCGCCAGCGCGTCCCACGCCCAGGATCCCGCGCGCTTGCCCCAGCGCTGCTCGACGCCGGGCGGCTGCGGCGCGCCGTCGTGTTCGTAATTCTGGCGGCGCGATTGGTAGATCTCCATCACAGGCGTTAGATCAGGATCGTTCAGGTTCCAATCGACACCGGAATCCGTGAGCTGATGCGGAATGGCGATGGAGGGCGCGCCAGACTCGCGCAAAATTTTCCACAGCGGACGCGGATCGTTTCGCGTGGGGCCTTCGATCCCTCCGAACAGGCGTCCGCCGCGGCGCGGAAACACGATGTTGCGGTGCCCTTGCGGTCCCGTCTTGCTGCTTTCATAGGCGTACAGCGGCTCGAAGACTCCACTCACGCGATGCAAGTCGCTGAATTTTTGCGTGCGCCACCATGTCATTGGGTTCATGCCCTGCTGCAAGCTTGGTCCAATGTGTTCCGTTGTGGCAAAGAAATGGAGCGCGGCGGCATCGCGCGCATATCGGAACGCGTCCTCCACCGTGCCATCGGGCCGGCCGTGATGATCGATGTCCGTATGCCGGTGCAATTCGCCCCACGTGAGCGTATAACTCTTTCCGCCGACGGTAGTCTTTTGTTCAGGCCAAGTGCGCGAGTAGGAACGCTTAGCAGCTGGCGGCACGGTGATCTCGACACCGGATGCGGGCTCCACTGCCGGCGCGCCGAAGCCCGTGATACGAGATGCGTAGACGTTGTTATGCGTGGCGTAGAAAAACTGCTGCTCCGTGCGATCGTCGCCGGAATAGGCGGCCCACAGTTGATTGCCGGCAAGCGCGGTTGCGAAATGAACCGATTGCCGGCCCAAGCTGCGATCCAGAATCACGGGGTCGGCCCATTCATTGCCGGAGAGATACGTTGCCGCGGCCTGCCACAAGCGCTGCACGTAATTGACACGATAGAAGAGCCACAGCCGTCCTTGCGCATCGAAGGAAAGCTTCGGCGCCTCACTCATCGGGCCCGCCCACAGCGGATGTGAAATTTGCGCGGGCTCGTGCACTTTTCCGTTGTGATAGACGGCGAGGTGAACGCGGCGCTCACGGTTGAGACCGCCGTTGGTTTGCACCGTATCCTGACCCCATTTCTCGCCGCCCTGTTCCCAGGCAATCCAAACGCGCCCACGCTTGTCGGCCGCGATGGAAGGCCGCGCATGGAAGCGGTCGCCGCCAGTGATGCGCACGGGTTGGCCGCCGGGCTTCGCAAGATAGATGTCGTAAGTGCCGTTGCGATAGCTATCCCACGCCACCCACACGCCGCCAGGTCCCGCTGCAATCGACGGTTGCCAATCGTTGGCCGGATGCGCGCCCGTGATCACGGGCTGCGTGGACCACTTCCCATCACGGCACGTCAGCGTGAAGATATCGCTCTGCTTTCCGTCTGCGACCCCTTGCCAGGCGAGCCATAACGTTCCCTGGTCATCGGCGGCGAGCGATGCGTAGATATCGGGTCCAGGCGAGGTTGTGAGCCGTTGAATCTCCGACCACGAATTCTTGTACCACGCGCGCGCGTAAAGGTCCCAGTTATCTTTGCGCTGCTCAGACCAGACGACCCAGACACGGCCGGCGGCATCGATGCCGACTTGTGGACGGAAGGCCTCGATGAGCCCCTCAACAACTGGGATCGGCTCGGACCCGAGCTTGCGCAGCATCAGGCGTTCGCCCGTTCCGCCATAGGAAATGTATGCGGCATACACATCGCCGTTCGACGCGGCCGCCAATGCCGGATAATCTTCATCCGCATCCGTCAACGCAATGCCGGTAGTGTGTGGAACTCGCTCCACGCGAATCAGTCCGTCCTGGAACTTCTTCGGTGAATCCACGCCTACGTCCGCTGTACGAAAAGTGACCACGCCCTTGGGAGTGGTGAGATCGATGTTGCCCGCGAAACTCTCTTTCACTTCGATGAGAAAGGACGGAACGGGTGAAACAGAACGCCCGGCGCCCCCTTCGCCCAGGGCCATATTTGCGAACGGCGGAGGGTTTCCGGGTATTGTGAACTTTGCGTGCCACGCGCCATTCTTTTGTTCCACTGCCGCGCCCAACCCTGCGCGCAGCGCGACCAAACCTTCCGAGTGTACGGCGACGTCGAGAGCCGCCGGATCCAGGCGGAAGGCTCCAAAAATCACGCGGAACACGTTGCCGGGTGGAGATGATGCGGTCTGTGCGGGAGAACGGCCGAAGTAAAAGAGCGCGCCGGCACACATCAGCGCGGGAAGAAAAACTCGCATGCGCGACATAGGAACAGAACGAGTATATCGGTTCCGGCGGTTAACGGTGGGAGGAACTGGGGCGCGGCGGAATAGTCAGCATGCCGATCATGCTGAACGCCATGTCCGATTGCGGCCTTTGTTCGGGCGTCAGCATCTGCAGAATCTCGGCGTAGGTCTTCGCCTCAACGGCCGCCAC
Organism: Candidatus Solibacter usitatus; assembly: GCA_016191645.1. Lineage (GTDB taxonomy): Bacteria > Acidobacteriota > Terriglobia > Bryobacterales > Bryobacteraceae > CADEFT01. The sequence continues at coordinate 7,669 of JACPVQ010000211.1, read as the reverse complement.
TTTGGAATGCAAACCGCCAATTTGAGTTTGAATTACGTCGAGAGTGGACTGGGGCTTCAACGACTTCACGGCTTCACGCATTGCCGACCGCGCCTTCATGATCTCCTCCTGCAACGGCATTGCCGACGCGGAGGCTTTGTCGAGAATCGATTCGAGCTGCTTGCGTTGCTCCTTGGAAAGTGAAAGCTGCGAAGCCATCACGTCGGCGAGAAACGCTTTTCGACGGTTCGGATCGCCGGAAGGAGGGCCTCCGCGCCTCTGGCCGCGCGTCGAGTCCTGGGCGGCCAACGAAATCGAAATGAGCAGAAGAAGCAGAATACGCATGGGAGTGTACCCACTAACAGAATACCCGGAGCGCATAGGTTTCCCAAGAGACTTACTGCAAAGAATTCTTAACACCGGCCCCGCTCCCCGGGTTTTGTACGATGATGGCATTGTGAACGCACCACGACTTCTGCTCATTGACGATGATGTCGAACTGTGTCAGTTGATGAAGGAATTCTTCACCGGCCACGGTATGGAGATATCGATGGCGCACGATGGGGCGCGCGGCTTGGCGCTGGCCTTCGAAGAGAAGCACGACATTATCCTGCTGGATGTGATGATGCCCGTGCTGGACGGCTTTGAAGTGCTCTCGCAGTTTCGCAAACGCAGCCGCACGCCGGTGATCATGCTCACCGCGCGCACCAGCCAGCAGGATCGCATTCATGGTCTTGACGCCGGCGCGGACGATTATCTGCCGAAGCCGTTCGGCCCCGAGGAATTGCTGGCGCGGATTCGCGCGGTGCTGCGCAGAAGCGGCGGTGGAACGACGACGCCGGACGAGTACGAGACCTGTGGCGTCCGCATGCGGCCGGCGAGCCGCGAAATCTGGTGCGATGGCCAGCCCGTGGAATTGACCGGAGCGGAATTCGACATCCTTGATGTTCTGGTGCGCTCGGCGGGAAGAGTGGTCACGCGCGATGAATTGGCGTCGGTACTCTATCAGCGGGAGGCGTCGCCGCTCGAACGCTCGCTCGATGTGCACATCAGCCGTTTGCGGAAGAAACTGGAAAGCAAGCGCGATCTGATCCGCACCATTCGCGGCACCGGCTACCAGTTTGCGCTTGTGGATTCGGCTTCCGGAGAGTGAGTCGCAATGCGCTCGCTCTACGCGAAGATCCTACTGTGGCTGCTGCTTACGGCGGCATTTTCCTTGCTGGGCGTGTTGGCGACGTCGTTTCTGATTTCCCGCGAGAGGCCCGGACGCGAGGATACTCTGTCGCGCGTGCGCGACTGGGAGATTCACGAAGCGATCCGCGTCCTGCAATCGGAAGGCCCGGATGGTTTGGGCCGTCTGCTTAGCCGGATGAACGACTTTCTACCCGGCGAACGCCGCTTGCTGAGCGCGCAAGGACAGGACATGGTGACGGGCGAAGACCTTTCCGACCTGGTCGCGTTCGCCAGAAAGCCGCGCTTTCCGTGGCAAACGGCGGGGCCAATTGTTTTTCTGTATTCCTCCGCGGATGGCCGGTTTCTTTGGTTGGTGGAACATGTTCCCGCGTTTCAACCGCTTTCTTTGACGCCGTACTATTTGTGGATCGCGGGCGCCATCGCACTGTTCAGCGCTCTGCTCGCGTATCGTCTGGTACGGCCACTGCGCGCATTGAGTCATGCCGCCCGGCGGCTGGGACATGGCGATCTCGCTTTTCGAGTTCCGGCAAACAGACGAGACGAGATCGGAGAACTGGAGCGCGAATTCAACACGATGGCGGAACGCATCCAACAGTTGGTTGGAGCGGAAAGGCGATTACTGCAGGACGTTTCGCATGAATTGCGCTCACCGCTGGCCCGGCTACGATTCGCCGTGGAACTGGCGACGGCGGATCAGGCATCGAAGGACCGGATCAAGAAGGAAGTGGACCGGTTGGCGGAGTTGGTCGACATGCTGCTGGAAGTGAGCCGCGCCGAGGCTGAGGATGTGCCCGTTAATCTAAGCCCGGTGGCTCTGCACGATTTGCTGCGCGAAATCGTGGACAGCTGCCGCCTGGAGGCAGAAGGACGCGGGTGCCGTTTGGAAGTGCATGTGGACGAAGCAACCGTCAACGGCAACCGCGAATTGCTTCGCCGAGCGGTGGAGAATCTGGTGCGAAACGCGATTCGCTACGCGCCTCCCGGCAGCGCTGTGGAAGTCTCGCTGCATCAGAGCGGCAAGGGTTCGCGCATTGTGGTGCGGGATCACGGGCCCGGAGTTCCGGAGGAACAACTCGCGCGCATCTTTGACCCGTTCTTTCGCGTGGAGCAGCATCGCAACCGTACTACCGGAGGCGTTGGACTCGGATTGTCCATTGCGCAGCGGGCAGTGCGCGTGCACGGCGGAACGATTCAAGCGGAGAACGCCGCGCCCGGGTTGCGCGTGAGCATTCTTCTCGGCTAACGCTCAGAGCCTTCGCAATGCGGCTCTGGCGGGCGCACCGTCCGAGCCCGCAAGTTTCAGCGGCATGCAGATGAGTTCGTACTCGCCCGGCTCGACATGAGTCAGGTCGATGACTTCCAAAAGAACGATGCCCGCTCGCAGCAGTACTCGATGCACCTCCGCACCCTCGGGAGAATCGTCGCCAACCGAGAGCGCATCAATGCCTACGAGTTTGACCGATGCGGCCGCAATCTCTTGAGCGAGGCTGAGCGGCATACCAACGCCCGCGCGGAACAAGACGCGCTCGGCTCCCTGCCAATTGCCGTGGAAGCCTTCCAGCACTCGTGCCGGGCCGATCATGGCGCCCAGCGAAAGCGCCGCCGCATCCGTACCGTCATTGAAATAGTGCAGGGGCGCATCGACGTGCGTGCCTGTGTGGGCGCACATGGAGAACGCGGTTACATTCGCGTCATCGCCTTTGTCGATCGATGTCGCCAGCCACTTGCGAAAGGCGGGGTCGCCCGGCCATGTTGCGATGCCTTCCACAAGCGGCGTCGAAATATCGATCCACAAGGACATCTACGCGCCGGGTTTGGCGAGATCGGGATTGTTTAGTAGCAGCTGAAGCTGACGAATGACGTTAGCTTGCTTGGGGTCCTTCGCCAGGTTGCGATACTCTTTCGGATCGCCTTCGTGATCGTAGAGCTCGGCAACCGAAGGCGTTCCCCACTCGGTGTAGCGATATCTCTCCGTGCGCACACTGCGGCCGAGCGTGCTGCCATGCTGCACCACCGTGTAGGCGGCTTTCTTCCATGGACGCTGCGGATTGTCGAGCAGAGGCACGAAACTGGTACCGTCCAAACCCTTTGGCTTCGGCAGTCCACAAAGTTCGGCCAAGGTTGGATAGAAATCCACCCACTCCACTAATCGCGGACAGGCGGCGTTCTTCTGCCTGCCCGGAGCCGCCATGATGAGCGGTGCGCGCGCGGCCTGTTCGAACACTGTCATCTTTCGCCACAGGCCATGATGCTCATTGAGGTGCCATCCATGATCGCCAAACAGAAACACAACGGTGTTGTTCCAAAGTTTCAGGCGATCCATTGTGTTGAGCAGCACGCCGACCTGCGCATCCATGAACGTTGTCGCCGCGTGGTAGGCGCAGATCGCCTTCTTCCGCTCGAGTTCCGACATGCCCTTCTCGCCGGCCGTATGAGTGAGCGCGATAGGAGGAATGTCGTCCAGATCATCCGCGGGCGTGTCCGGCAGCGTGATCATTTCCGGCTTGTACATGTCGAAATACTTTTTCGGAGCGACCCACGGAAGGTGCGGCTTGTGGAACCCGGCGGCGATGAAGAACGGCTTGGCGCGGTTCTTCTCGATCAGTTCGGAGATGCGCACGGCGGTGTGCCCGTCCGGCTCCTGTTCGTCGCGGTTATCCGTTTGCAGCCACGTCAGTTTTCCCGGTTCGCCGTCGCCGCCGCCGGCGCGCTCCCTCTTCTTTTTCTGCGCCTTCCTCGCCTGCTTCGTGTCTACTTCTCCACGCATGGCGAACTCCGAAATATCCCATTTGACGGCATCTTCAAAACGGCCGTGCGCGATCTTGCCGACGCGCGCCGTGAAGTAGCCGTTGTTGTGGAAGTATTCCGGCAGCATCACTGCGTCCTTGATGTAAGTGCGTGGCGGGACGTTGTTGTTGAGAATCTTCGTCTTGTCGGGACGCAGACTGCTCAGCAGCGACGTGCGCGAAGGATTACATAGCGGATAGTTGCAATAGGAGCGATCAAAGCGAACACCCAGTTTGGCGAGCCTGTCGATGTTCGGAGTCTTCACCACCTGATCGCCGTAGCAATGCAGGCGATTGTTGAGGTCGTCAACGGCGATCATCAGCACATTCAATTTGCGCGGGCTCTGTGCCAGTCCCACACCTACGCCAAATGAAGAGAGCAGCCAATCACGACGTGTCAAGTTCATGCTCATGCGGGAATCTCCTTGCGATATTTGTCGAGTTCTTTGCGCATGGTATCCAGCGCCTTGCGGGCTCCCGGATTGGCAACCAGGTTTTTCATTTCGCCGGCATCGGCCTTGAGGTCGTACAGTTCGTCCATGTTTTTCAACTCCGGATAATGAATGTACTTCCAGCGCGCGGTGCGAACGGCCTCCCATGTGGCCACGCGGGCTTGTTGCTGCTCCATGTAGTATTCGCAGAGGAAACTCGTCCGCCATCCCTTCTTGTTGCCGCCCATGAGGGAGAGCATTGACTTGCCGGCGACGGTTTTCGGAATGGGCGCGCCAGCCAATTCCAGGAAAGTGGGAGCGATGTCGATATTCAAAGTCATCTCGTCGATGGATCCGCCCGCTTTGATCAGCCTCGGATAGCGGGCCGCCATCGGGATGCGAATCGATTCTTCGTAGGCCGCGCGCTTGTCGCCCAATCCGTGTTCGCTCCAGAAGTATCCGTTGTCGCTGGTAAAAATAAACAGCGTGTTGTCCAGCGCCTTGATCTCCTCCAACGCCTTCCAGATTCGTCCGACGCCTTCATCAATCGAGGTAAGGCAGCGCAGCTGGTTGAGAATCAATTCGTCGCTTGATCCGCCGCCGCCACCCTCGGGACCCTTCTTCTTGTTCGCCTTCTTCGCGGGGGTCAGCGGCAATTCCCGCTGCAACATCGGCTTTCCTTCCAGGCTGTCCTTCGCGTTCGCGGTACGCGCGATTGTTTGACCGGTGAAGAGATTGGCGTGACGCGCGGCAGGAGTGAACGGTCCATGAATCGCCTTGTGCGCCAGGTACAGGCAGAATGGTTTCGTCCGCGGCTTCTTGATGAACTCCACAGAGTAATCCGTCAGAAGATCGGTGATGTAACCCTCGCGCGTGATGCGCTGACCATCGACATTCAATGGAGGATCGTTGTATTGACCCTGTCCGCGAAAACTCACCCAACGGTCGATACCGGGACGCGGAGTGTCGTCATTCCCCATATGCCACTTGCCAACGTGCGCCGTTTCGTATCCGGCATCGCGCAGCAACTTCTGGAATGTGATCAGCTTGTGGCTCAGTTCCGCGTTGTCGCCATTGCCTTTCACCGTGTGCGAGCGCACGTATTGGCCGGTGAGGAAACTGGCGCGAGATGGCGAGCACAGCGGGGTGGTAACGAAATTGTTCTTAAAGATTGCGCCTTCGCGAGCGACGCGGTCGATGTTTGGCGTCTTGACGAAAGGATGCCCGGCATAGCCGAGAGCGTTCCAGCGTAAGTCGTCCACCAGAATGAAAACGATATTGGACTTGCGTGCGGCTTGAGCGGGCATCGATGCGGCCGCGCCAAGGATTGTCCCGAGGGCTCTTCTACGATTCATCATCTCTTGAAACCTCCGTCTTACTACATTAGTACTTGTCGTCCCATGCCGTGACGGCTAGCGCAGCGGCTTTTCCTCTTCGTCCGTAGGCGGAGGAGGTTGTTTCACAATGCCAACAAAAACCGGCAGCGGCGCATCGTCTTCCGGAGCGCGCCATACGCCACCTTCGAATTCCAACTCGAAGTAGTAGAGCAGTTGCCCCGGTATGGGAAGGTGCTCCGCGGGAATGGTGAAGCTTGCTTGCCGCGCTGCGCCAGTGAGCGTCCGGAATCCATCGGCTCCACCCACATAGCGGTACCGCAGTCTGATCGAGGTGATCCCGTTATTGGGCGAAACCGCCAGGGAGAGTGCCAGCGGGCTTCCCGAGTGCAATGCGGCGGGCGTTTTGTGCACGATGGAAGGCCTTGGGGCGGGAACGCTCCACGGCATCGCGGTGACGGGTGCATCGGGATCAAGCTGATCAACCAACTTGCCGACTCGCGCCACTTCGGCTTGGGCCGCGGGTTCGGTGCGAGCGGCCGCGCGATAGGAGTAGTAGGCGGCGCGCAGTGCGGAATCGTGCTTCGTCTTTTCGTAGTAGGCTTCCATCTGTTTCGCCCACAGCAACCGGAATCGAACCGTTGCCGCCTGACCCATTTTTTCAAAGCCCGCCGATCGTTCCAACACTACGCCGCAGCGTTGCAGTTGATCCGGATGAACCGAGGGCCGCTGCAAGCGGGCCGCGCATGCAATCGCCGGATCGACATCCACTCTCCGCGATGGCGTGTAGCCCAGCAGACCCCACGCTGCGTAGATTGCATCGTCCAAGGCAAGCGGCGCGAAGACTTCATAGCCTAATGCCTCGCCGATCGCGGAGCCGTAGGCCACGCTCGCAACAAATTGGGGATCGGTGTATTTCGACTGCGCCACGACGCGGATTACAGGCAAATCGGACGGCGTGACTGTTTCCAAATCCGGATAGGCGACGCCGTTATCCATCGTTGTGAGAATGCGTGTGGCCACTCCACTCTCGCGTGCCACCGTCAAAGCAGGGCCGTCGGAAAGTTCCAGCGTTACAAGCCTCCCCACATCGCTAAGCGCGGGAATGACGACTCTCCGCAGCATCTCCGCAGTTGCATCGTGCACGGCCAGACCGCGGATCCAGCGTGCTTCCGTGAGCAATTTTGTCAGGGCCTCAATCGAGACACCGTTGAAGTTGCCGCCGAGTGTCACGTCGATGGCGTGGTCCGACGCCTCGCGCGATAACGACTTCAAAGCCTCCAGATCAATTGGTTCCAGATCGACATGAACTCGATTGAATCGCCGCCGGGCGAGTGTTTGAAAGTAGGCGCGGAAATCGATGCGCTGCCAGTCTGCGCCTTTCAGAACCAGACGCACCCCGCGGACGGATACGAACGGTTCCGCTTTGGTCTGCGTGAGTTTCCCGGTTGCGCGGATCTGATCGGCGGCATCCAGCAAGCCATACATCAGCCCGCGTAAATCACCGCCCGAAACGCGCCACGGCATAATTTCGTACGATTCGGGCTTGAGAGTGCGCAGCAATTCCGCGGCGACGCGAATACGGTTCGGCGGAAAATTTCGCGCCTCGCAGGCTTTGCGCAATTCTTCCTGTCCAAATTCCACCGGACCGGCAAAACAAAAGGAGGCGGCGAGCAAGCCAACAAAGCAACGCATCGCAGCCTCCTATGACAATGTACTTGTGGGCAGGTCCCCAGGCCTGTCCCTTCGGGCCTCGGGGCCCAATGTACTACTCAAGCCGCAAAGATTTTCCTTGGTTGTGGGGCAGATCTCCAGATCTGCGGCGGGATCTCCAGATACCGCAAGGCCTCGCGAGAGGCCATCCGCTGCTGCGCAGCCGTACCCGCAAGCCGATTACTGCCAACAGAGTCCGTCAGGAGACCGCCACGCAGATCAGGAGATATGC